>JBLMXG010000149.1:0-32985 GCA_050257635.1 Chloroflexota bacterium | reverse complement strand
AGCAAATGTTTCATCCGTCCGGAATTCAAAAAAGAAAGTATTTCTTCCGATCGAATCTTACTATTGCCTGTTGCCTCATGCCTGTTGCCTAGCTCCGAATAGTATTCATAAACCACCCGCGCGGCGCTCGGCGCCAGACGGAAACCGCCTTTGCCTAGCATGATCGGCTGGGGAAAATCCGGTGTGGTGTTGGTGATATGGTGGTCGAACCAGAGAGTGCAGCTGGGATGGTAGGGCAGGTTGGTGATGATGTCGCCTTTGCGGATATCGACCAGGCCGTCCTGCATGAATTTTGGCTCGACGAATAGATAAGCGTCGATATTTTCAAATTTCGTGACGAGCGCGCCGCAGACCAGACCGTCGAAATCCGCGCGCGTTACCAGCCTCATCCCCGAATGACCTCCTCCGCCGGTGTCCAGGGTAAGTTGAACGCGTTGGCAACCCCCTCATGGGTCACCTTGCCGTCATAGGTGTTGAGCCCTTTGGCGAGGGCATGATCGCGCGCCAGCGCTTGCGGGAAGCCGCGGTTGGCGAGCTGCAAGCCGTAGGAGAGGGTCGAGTTGGTCAAAGCGTAGGTCGACGTATTGGGCACGATGGCGGGCATATTGGTCACGCAGTAGTGGACGACTTCCTCCTCGACATAGATCGGCGCGCGGTGATTCGTCGGGCGGGAAGTATCGGCGCATCCGCCTTGATCGATCGATATGTCGACCAGCGCGGCGCCGGGCTTCATGCGCTTTACCAGCGCGCGGGAGATCAGTTTCGGCGCCTGTGCGCCCGGGATCAACACCGCGCCGATCACCAGATCGGCGTCGACGACCTCCTCTTCGACGTTGGCGCGGTTCGACACGAGCGTGGTCAAGTGACCGCCGAGAATATCGTGGATATAGCGAAGCTTGCTCGGGTTGATATCGAGAATGCTCACGTAGGCGCCCATGCCGGCGGCGACCTGGCAAGCGGCAGCGCCTGACATGCCGGCGCCCAAAATCACCACCTTACCCGGACGCACGCCCGACGCGCCGCCCAAAAGAATTCCCCGGCCGTCATTTTCCGCTTGCAGGCACCACGCGCCGACCTGAATCGATAACCTGCCGGCAATCTCGCTCATCGGCGCCAGCAATGGCAGCGAGCCATCGTCGAGCTGGATAGTTTCATAGCCGAGGGAAATCACTTTGCGATCGAGCAGGGCGCGAGTCACCGATTCGCTGGCGGCGAGATGAAGATACGTAAACAGGATCATTCCCGGACGGAGCAGGGAATATTCGGATTCTTGAGGCTCCTTCACTTTCATGATCATGTCGGATTGCTGCCAGACCGATGGCGCCGAGTCCACGATCGTTGCGCCGGCATTCTCGTAGGCGCGATCGCTAAGCCCACTGCCGGCGCCCGCGCCTTTTTGAACCAGCACTCGGTGATTTCGCGCGACAAACGCAGCGACGCCGGCCGGCGTGACTGCCACGCGGTTCTCCTCGGTTTTGATTTCTTTGGGCACGCCGATGATCATTCGCTAAAGGCTACGCGAAGCGAAAGCAAAAGGCAAAAGTAAATTTTGGAGCGATGGAGTATCGGGGTGTTGGAGTATTGGATTGAAACCCATTGCTCCAATGCGATCCTCACCGTCCGAGGGACCAGACCAGAATGGCCCAGCCGCTTAAAAAGGCGAGGCCACCGATGGGGGTGATTGCGCCGAGCCAGCGAATGCCGAAGATGCTGAGGATGTAGAGACTTCCGCAAAAGATGACGATCCCGACGAGAAAAGACCAGCCAGCCGCGTTGAGATTGCTCTCCGGCCAGCGCGAGATCGCCCAGGCGACCGCTAGTAGCGCGAGGGCGTGGTACATCTGATAGCGCACGCCCACTTCGAAAATGTTGAGCATCTCCGGCGTCAATCGGTCCTTGAGAGCGTGGGCGCCGAAGGCACCGAGACCGACGGCGAGAAACGCCATCAAGGAACCGGCGGTAAAAAAGAAACGATCCATGTGTTGCACTTAGTCGCAGAGGAGAAGCGCGCTTAGCCCCTGATCGCTCACGCTGATGCCTCTCTATGCAGGGAGAGCATCATGTCGCCTTTCTGAATCACAATCTGCCGGTAATTTTTGCGCTTGCTCAAAGCATCGAGCAGGTTGACCAGCGGCTGGCGCGAGGTCAGGTATTCCTTGGGCGCGCCGGCGGCGCGCATCGCTTCGATCTCTTCCACGTTTAGATTCCAGCGCAGCAGGAACTCTTCATCCGAGACATTTTCTGCGTTCATCTTTTTGCGCAGCTCGGCGATGGAAGGTTCTGGCGGCTGCCACGCGGCCCATTCCTTGGCGCGCGGCCGATCGAGGATTTTCGCTTTGACTTCAGGCGCCGTCAGCTCCGCGCCTTCTTTTCCCCAGTAGCCTAGCGCGTACTGAATGATCTGATCGGTGACTTCCTTGTAGCGCTCGCCGACGATGACATTGATCGCGGCCTGGCTGCCGACGAACTGGGAGAGTGGCGTGACCATGATCGGGTAGCCCAGCTCGGCGCGCACGCGCATGGTTTCTTCGAGCGCTTGGCCGATCTTGCTCTCCATGCCGACTTTCTTGAGCTGGAAGCGCAGGTTGGAAATCATGCCGCCGGGAACTTGATGCTGGTATTGCGAGTAGTCGTATTCCACCGGCGCGCCGATGGGGAAACCTTCGCGTTTCGCGATGCAAGTAAAATGATCCGACACCGGTTTGAGAATCTCTTCGTCGATCAATGTCTGGTACCCCAGAGCGCGGAGATTTCTCGCGACATTGAACAGCGATGGATTAGACGACCCGTCGGCCAGTGGCGGCAAGGCGGTATTGACGATCTTGATGCCGAGCTTGACGGCTTCGAGACAGCAGAGCGGGCCGAGGCCGGTGGTGCAATGGGTGTGCAGCTCGATCGGAATGCCGCCCGCATTGGCGAACATGATCGGCACCAGAGTTTGGACGCGCTCGGGCGTGAGCAGGCCGCCGGGGTCTTTGAGGCACAGGCGACTAACTTTAAGCGAGGCCGCCTGGCGCGTGCGCTCGGCGAAGTATTTGTCGGTGTGCTTCGGCGAGACCGAGTAGATGATATTCGGCACCGGATTGATACCGACATCGTTGGCGACCTTGCACTTCCAGCTCCAGCCTTCGAGCTCGTTCCATTCCTCCGAGATGCGCGCCTCGCGGATGCCGTTGGCGGCCATGCGTTCCATGAACAAGCGATACATGGAGCGTGGCGTGATATCGAAGGCGCTGAAGCGGCCGGCGTTCAGGCGCAGCGGCGTGCGCGTGA
The DNA here is from genome assembly GCA_050257635.1 of Chloroflexota bacterium. Classification (GTDB taxonomy): domain Bacteria; phylum Desulfobacterota; class Binatia; order UBA9968; family UBA9968; genus DP-20. The sequence continues at coordinate 29,712 of JBLMXG010000149.1, read as the reverse complement.
TACGTTGGCTCACGAGCTTCACCCGCGCCCAGGGATCTTCCTTCAGCTCGCGCACGCATTTTTTAAGATGCGAGCTGGAAATGAGTTCGATCGCGTCGAAGCCGGCGCGATCCATCGCTTCGGCGACCGGCAGCATCATGCCCGTGGTCATGTTCTCAGCCCACAGGCTTTGATGGCCGTCGCGTATGGTTGTGTCGACGAATTTTATGCCGTCCGTTTGTGCCATTGCGATCAATTCATTTACACCACGAAGGCCGCGAAGAGCACGAAGTTCGAAGTTCTAAGTGCTAAAAACCTTCGTGTCCTTCGCGCCTTCGTGGTGAATCCCGTATTTGCTATCACTCTAAAGTGTCAAACCAAAAAACTTCACTGCGTTGTCGAGCATAATCTTTTTGCGCACTTCGGGCTTGATATTGACCTGCTGGAACTCTTCGAGCCAGCGCTCGACCGGAATACCCGGCCAGTCGGAACCGAACATCGCCTTGTCCTGCAACAAAGTGCCGATGTTGTGCACCAGCTCGGCGGGGAAATACTTCGGCGCCCAGCCGGACAGGTCGATGAAATAATTCGCCTTGTGGCGGGCGATGGCCAAGCTCTCTGAAGTCCAAGGCCAGGTCGGGTGCGCGCTGATAATTTTTAACTCCGGAAAATCCGCCGCGACTTCGTCGAGATGGATCGGTTGGCTGTATTTTAATTTGATGCCCATTCCGCCCGGTGTGCCGGCGCCGGCCGCCGCCATACCGCCGTGGAACAGGATCGGCAGATTGAGCTTGGCGCATTGTTCCCAGAGCGGATAGAAGCGAACGTCGTTGGCGAAAAAATGCTGGCGCGCCGGATTGAGCTCGCCGATGCCATGCAGGCCCAGATCTTTGCAGCGTTTGATTTCGTCGAGAGCGAGCTTTCCAGTCCATGGGTCAATGGCGCCGAAGGCTAGAAAGACATCGGGATGCTTTTTGACCGCGCCGGCGACATGATCATTGGGCACGGGCGCCAAACCCGTCACGGTCTCGTCCCGAGTGTTCATCAGTACAGCCATCATCTTGCGCGCGCGGTACTGATCGGCGAGCTCGTCGATGGAAACCGGCGGCCGCTCGCGGCCAAAGTATTTGGCCATCTGCGCCGTGCGCGAGCCCTTGGCTTTCTGGGTGGTTTCGTCCGAGAGATGAATATGAACGTCGATCGCTACGATATCTCTTGCCATTGCTTTCGGGCCTCCTCGTGAAATTTATTTGGTTATTGCACCGAGACGGGATTAGTTCAAGGTTCCGGTTTTTACCGAGGACGAGAAATTCAGTTCCATATGTTCCACGGGTTCCAAGAGTTCCAAGTTTCGATCTCTTCCTTTATTCTGCCCGGTTCGCGAGGAATGATGAAGGATGGGCATTGAACGTTGGACTCTTGAACCTTGAACGGCGCGCGCGAAGCGCGCGCTAGGCGCGGCGTTCCAGCGTCATCGAAAATGTCGGAGTCTGCACGTGGATCTGGCGGTTTTTAGTTCGCTTGGACAATTCCTGCAGCAGATTCACCAGCGGCTGCTCGGAGTTTAAGTATTCCAGCGGCCGGGGGTTGGCGCGCATGGCGTCGATGTCTTCCTTGCCGACGATCCAGCGCAGCAGCAGCTCTTCGTCGGACGTGCCTTCGGCGCCCAGCCGGCGGCGCATTTCATCGGGCGTCGGGTCGTCGGGCGTCCACTTGGCCCATTCCTTCGCCCGGGGCCGGTCGAGGATTTTATCTTTGACGTCGGGCGCCATGTCGCGCGCGCCTTCGGCACCGGCATGGCCGAGGGCAAATTTGATTACCTGATCGGTGACTTCCTTGTAACGCTCGCCGACGATCACGTTGATCGCCGCCTGGCTGCCGACGAACTGCGAGAGCGGCGTGACCATGATCGGGTAGCCGAATTCCTCGCGGACGAGGATCGCTTCCTGAAGCGCCTCGGGAAACTTGTGCTCGAGCCCGACCTTGCGCAGTTGAAAGCGCAGATTCGAGAGCATGCCGCCGGGGACTTGATGCTGGTATTGGGTGTAGTCGTATTCCACCGGCGCGCCGATGGTGAAGCCTTCGCGCTTGGCGATGGCGATGAAATGTCTCGATACGGGTTTCAAAATCTCTTCATCGATATCGGTTTTGTAGCCCAGAGCGCGGGCATTTTTCGCGACATTAAAGAGCGACGGGTTGGAGGTATCGTCGGCGAGGGGTGGCAGCGCCGTGTTGATCGAGCGGATGCCCAATTCCATTCCCTTGATGCAGCAGAGCGGTCCCAGACCGGTCGTGCAGTGGGTGTGCAACTCCACGGGAATCCCGTTGGCGTTTTTGAAGATAATCGGCACCAAGGTTTCCATGCGCTCCGGCGTGAGCAGTCCGCCGGGATCTTTGAGGCAGAGCCGGTAAGGTTTGAGCGACGCCGCCTGGCGTGTGCGCTCGGCGAAGTATTCATCGCTGTGTTTGGGCGAGACCGAATAAATCAAATTTAGAATCGACTTCAGGCCGGCCCTGTGGCATTCGCCGACGCGGAATTTCCAGCCTTCATAATCATTCCACTCGTCGGAGATGCGCGCCTCGCGAATGCCGTTGGCAGCCATGCGTTCGACAAACAGCCGATACATGGACGGCGGATTGTATTCGAACGTATTGACCCGGCCGGCGATGAGCCTGAGCGGAGTTTTGGTGATGATCTTCGACACCAGCCGAACGCGCTCCCAGGGATCTTCCTTCAACTCGCGCACAGTCTTCTTAAGGTGCGACCCCGAGATCAGCTCGATGCCTTCGAAGCCGGCGTCGTCCAAATTTTTTGCAATTGGCAGCATCATGCCCGTGGTCATGTTTTCCGCCCACAAACTCTGATGTCCGTCGCGAATGGTCGTATCGACGAATCGAATGGTGTCCATGAGGTTTTTCTCCAATCGGGAAGATCATATGAGCTAGCGGCGGTAAATTCAAATCTCTGAGCGCAATCTAACTCGAGCGGTGGTCGGAACGGAGTCCGATCGACACTGGAAAAAAATTCAGTTTAATGTCTCGCTCGAGGATGGTTCAATTCCCTCGACTTCAGGCGAAGTAAAGGTTTGTCATGCCGGCGAACGCCGGCATCAAGGTTTGCTCTCGGTCCGAATACAAAGACCGCTGGATTCCGGCATGCGCCAGAATGACGGAAACAGAAGTCGACTTCCACTCGACAAATTCAGACCCCCTCGGCTTGGAGCCGAGAGTTGTTCAATTGAGGCGAGTCACCGGGTGCGAAAATGAGCACATCCGAAACTGTTGGCGCGCGGGGACCATTTAAAAATCGGCCTAACGCCAGGCGGCTAAGCCTGTACCGAATAGAGTGAGCCGCAGGAGAGCGCTCGCGGCGTCCGTTTCAGGCCGCGGGTTATGTGGCGGACCCGGCCAGGCTGTGCTTTGCGGCGGTCCACTGCTCCGCAAGAGCTTTGAGTGCAGGTCCTGACTCGGGCCAGTTATGAAGGATTGCTGGGTCGAAGTCGGCACCGTTTGGCCAAACAAGGGTGTATATCTCTGGATCGATGCGGACCTGATCAAACAGTGTTGGGTTTTGCAGGGGGCCGTATAGTTCCCCTCTCAGGACAGGACGAAAGTCGATAGTTTGAGACGTACCGTCGTCAAACTGCACACGTAGCGTGAACGGTGCCACTTTCTGGAAAGATAAAATCCGACAAATCTCATGAGCCATAGACACGGCCCTCACCTTAATGGTTCAATCTTAATGGGCGGACGGCCCTGTTGCAACGTCTGCCAGTTCGACAATAACTCTTCCTGATGAAGCTCCGCCCAAGCAAGAACGAGGCGCTCCTGCCGCCTTGGGAGAGAACCGGCCAAACGCTCGATCTTCCCGACATCGTAGATTCCCACATCGTTCTGATAATAGGCATGGAAGTGAGGCATATGGTGCTGTCCTCCAGCCTCGACGAACATCCGAATGATAATCCCAAAGAACCGAGAAACCTCTGGCATCACTTGTCCAGTTCCAAGCCCATTTTGCGGGATAGGCCGACCAGGGCGGCGGCTTATCTCCGTAATGACCGACCTAGTATTTCGGGTGATAAACTCTAGTCAGACGTAACACCCTACTTCAATATCTCCGCCATCTTCGCTACGGTGGCGGAGTCGAGTTTGAAGAGACCGGCGACGATTTTTTCGACATCTTCGCCGGTGACCGGATCGACGTCGAGTTTCGATTTGGTTGCCTCGGCGAGGAAGTCCTTGTCTTTCAAAGTTGCGCGAAAGGCGCGGCGCAGCAGTTGGACGCGATCCTTGGGTGTGCCGGGCGGCAACGCGTAGGGACGGGTAATTGCCGCGGTATCATGAATGCCGGCCTGGATCAGCTTGCGCGCTTCGTCGGTCTTTGCAAGCTCGATCGCCACTGGAACCTTGGGCAAGTCTGGGATGGCTTTGGACACGGCCTGGAGCACGATATTCACTTTGCCTTCATCCAAGCCCTGGCGCCACATCACTTTGATCGACTCCCAAGCCCAGCAACTGCCGGCGATCTCGCCGCTTTCGGCGGCGAGCTTGATCGGCGCCGTGCCCTTGTAACCCGTTACCAGTTGAATCGGTAGGCCGAGGGCGGCTTTGAGGACCTTAGCGACATCGTCATTGGTCGTGCCCGGCGCGCTGCCGCCCAGCTTGACCGGCGTCTTTGCCGCCATCCAAACGTCCATGCTGGTGATGCCGCTCGCTTTGGTCATGGCGCAAACGACATGGTCTTTGACCGGCACGCCGATCCACTCGAATTTGCGCGCATCGAACTCAATGCCAGCGCCGCCGAAAAGCTGCTGCGAAATCAAATTGCCGATGAAGTTCCCGATAGTGAGGCCGTCGGGCTTGGTCGCCTTGTAGAGCGAATTGGCGGCAATGAGGCTGCCGGCGCCGGTCACGTTGTCGACGACGACGGCCGGATTTCCCGGGATGTATTTGTTGATATGCCGCGCCAAGACTCGCGAATAGGTATCGAATCCGCCTCCCGCCGGAAAACCCACTATAATGCGGATGGTTTTTCCCGCGTAGAAATCTTGCGCATGAGCTTTACCCTGAATAACCCCCAATAAAGCCAGAACTGCGAGCATGCCACAGTAGGTAACGATCGTTTTCATGGATCGGTCTCCCATTTGATTTGTCTGGCGGTGCGCCTGCCGGCGCGAGCGGTTGCCATTGACCCCGGGGAAAAGTTCGACTGCGCGGAATATCCCCTACCCCCGTGGACGCTGTCAAGCCCGATTCAAGGGATGGCAAACTTGCCGTCAACCGTCCCCGCGGTTGACACTTGGCGGTGCATCAGAGAACATCCGAAGCGCTTGGCAGGCGTGTGATAGCAAGGAGACCCAATGGCCATCTTGAAGAGTGAAGTCGTAGCGAAAAATTCCGGCGCGGCGTTTGAGCTGAAGCGGGGACAGAGGATTCGCATCGCGGGGAAAAGCATCGTCGATTTCGTGGCATTCAATTTGCGCGATTTGTCCGAGCGCTTCGATCAGGCGCGGACCAAGACCAATCAAGTAAAAATCTTTATCACTACCGGCGACGTTCTCTATTCAAAGCGGAATAATCCGATGCTGACTATCGTCGAGGACACGTTCGTCGGAGGGCGGCATGATCTGCAAAAGGGCATGTGCAGCCGCAAGCGTTTCGAAATGGTGGCGCGAGGGCAGTCCCAGCGGGTGTTCGCCGAAGGCGTCGACATCAATCCTAAAAAAGCAGAAGAGATTCCCGATCACGGCTGCTGGGAGAATCTGAGCACTGCGGTGAAGCCGTGGAATATTTCACCCGACGACGTGCCGAGCCCATTCAACATTTTTCAGTGCATGCGGATCGATCCCGAGACCGGCATAATGTACGACACGACGATTCGTCCGAAAGAAGAAGCTCACGTCGATTTTCGCGCCGAGATGGATTTGCTGGTCGCGGCGAGCGCCTGTCCGGAGTCAGGAAGGGGGCAAGCGATAAGAGTGGAGATCTACGACGAGTGAAATTTGGGAGCCTGTCACCTACAGCGCTAATGGCCCTTACTTACCGAATGTCATCCTGAGGAGCATAGCGACGAAGAATCTGCTTTGCGATTCTTGCGGGATTGTCTGTGCCAAGATCGCGCTAAGCCAAATTAAAGCAGATCCTTCGCTGCGCTCAGGATGACGCCCGGCCGTGACGTTTAGGCTCAGTCCTGTTTTTTAATCACGCCGTCACCTCAAACGTGATCATCTGCCGTGGCGCTTTGTGGTAGGCATCGATGCAGGCCGCTTCGGATTTATCCGCCGGTGGCGCGACCACGCGGGCACGGGCGGAGAATCGCAAGGGGCTCATGTCGAAGGGATAGGGGTCGATGATGACGGCACCGGCGCCGTTGGGGCGCAACGTCAGCTTGACGGTTTCGTCGCTCTCGTAGGTAAGCCGCACCGGCGCGATGGTGTATTCCTTGAACTGATTGTCCGCGGCGTAGCCGTCACAGCAGAAATAGAGTGAGAGCAGATCGAAAATCTGCAGCGCCATGTAGTTATACGCCAATTCGTTCTCAAAGCCGGGCTCCAACTCCATCAATTTGCGCTTGACCTCTGCCTGCTGGGTCTCCAGTCTGGTCTTCGCGTCTTTGATCGCCTGGCTGCGTTCTCGCAGCCGACCGGCCGGCTCGGTGAAAATATTGTAGCGATTGTGCCAGAGTCCTGTGCGATGCATGGAGACGAGCAGTCCGGCGTAGGGATCCTGCGCGCTCAGCCAGTCGACGTTTTTCGCATAGGCTTTGAGCTCGATGTCTTCGAACGCAGGAACATCTTCGCGGTGCGCATAAGGGCGCCCTTTGGCAACGTTCATCGGCGGTGTTCCTTCCCACTCGCGATAACCGCTGTCGTGATAGGTCGTGGCGAACACCATGGTTTGATAGGGCCGAAGCTTGGAAAAGCGCGTATTGCCCCAATGGGCGGCGAACTGCGCCGCTAACTCGGCATGGTCTTCCTGCAGCGCCACATAGCAGCGTCCGTCTTTGAGTTCTCGTATAACCATTTTTTTCCTCCTTTTTTAGGCTGTAACGAATTCTCCTAAATTATCAATGGCTCGCCGGCACCTCGTTTACGCCTAGTTCCGCCGCGAGCTCGTTGAGCTCCGACCAGGTATTCTCGTCGACGGCGACGCCGGCGGATTTTTGTTCGGCTTCGCGGCGCCGGCCCGACTCGCCCGGCAGCAAGATTTCGCCGAAGCCTGGCGCGCCTGGGGTCGATTTGATGAGCGCAATCAACTCGTCGACTCGGTCGTAAAAGGTTTTTAGCTCTTGGAACTCTTCGACCGCGAAGGCCTGGAGAAAAACGCCGTTGACACCGTGGCCGCCGTGGTTCCACCATTGTTTGCCCAAGCCGTTGCCGGACAAGAGGCCGCCGAGGATTTCGGTCACCAGCGCGACGCCGGAACCTTTGTAGCCGCCGAAGGGTAAAAACACGCCGCGCGGCGGACCGCGAAAGGTTTTGAAGTCGTTGGTCGGATGTCCATGGCCGTCGAGTAGTACGCCGTCTGGAATCGGCTCGTTTCGCGCTACGCGCTTCTGGATCTCGCCCATGCTCATCGACGCGGTGGCGAAGTCGAGGATGATCTGCTTGCCGCCGCGCGCCGGGATACCGAAGGCCATCGGGTTGGTGCCGGTGATCGGTCTCATGCCGCCGTAAAGCGTCGTGGTTGCCGAGCCGACGCTCACCGCGCCCATGCCGATCAACCCCTCGGCCGCCGCCATCTCCATGTAGTCGGCCAATCGGCCGGTGTGGCCGGCGCGGCGCAGGCAGACGATACCTGCGCCATGTTTCTTGGCTTTTTTTATGGCGAGCTTGATCGCCATGTGCGCTGCGACCTGACCAACGGAGTGCTTGGCGTCGATCACCGCTGTGACTTTGCCTTCGCGTTCGATTACAGGCTTCGCGCTGAGATCGTAGATCTTGTTGCGGACGAACGCCAAATATTGATTGACTCGAGTAACCCCGTGGCCGGAATAGCCGCGCAGCTCGGCTTTGACGAGCAGCGCCGCAACCAGCTCGGCGTCGTCGGCCGGAATGCCGCCGGCGGATAAAAGCCGGCTGCAGAATTCAGTGAGTTGTCGGTGATCGATCTTCGGCACGGTCAATCCTGTCGGTTCGTTCTGCAAAATGACTTTCGGGGAAATTATCCCGTAAAGACGCCAAGCCCGCAAAGTAAGGATTTGTTTCTTTCAGTTCTTAGCGCCTTTGCGTCTTGGCGGGATAAGTCCGGTCCCTATCTTCGCGCTAATGCCGATTCATCGGAAAGTAACGTCCCAGCCAATCGTGAACGATGTTGCTCAAGCGCGGGTTTTCTTCGCTAAACGTAAAATGGTCGATGTCCGAGAGCAGATGCAGCTCGGCCGGCTGGCGCGCCTTTTTGAACATTTCGATCGATTCATAAGTCGGCGTCACCGAATCATTGGCGCTGTGGAGCAACAGCAGCGGCCGAGGCGAGATGTTGCCGACCTGATCGTCGGCGCGAAAATCGTTCATGCTCTGGGCGGTCTCTGCGGGAAACTCCATGATCGAGCCCTGGCTCATCCGGTTGCGCAGCTTCTCCGGGATCGGCACGATGTCGTAGCGCGGCACCATGAGCGATTTGCCGGTGCGCTCGCGATGGCGCTTGCCTTCTTCGAGCATGGCGGTGAATTTCGCCCACGCTTCCGGTGTCGGATGCTGGCCGCGGAACTTGCGCTCGCCGTCGCCCCAACCGCCGCAGGAGATGACCGCCGCCACGCGCCGGTCGGCGCCGCCGGTGAATACCGCCACCGCCGCGCCAAAGCTGCTGCCCACTAACGCGATTCTTTCGGGATCGACTTCCGGCCGTGCCGCCAAATAGGAGATCGCATTGCGCGTGTCGGCGACCTGGTCGAGACAGATGATTCTGCCGCGCTCGCCTTCGCTCTCGCCGCAGCCGCGAAAATCGATGCGCAGAGTAATGTAGCCCCACTGGGTGAATTGTTTGGCCACCACGGCTTGGCCGTGCCCATCCTTGTTGCCGCCGAAGCCGTGCAGGACGATAAACGCCGGCCGGTGCTCGCCTGTTTTGTAATCCGACGGCGTGTCGATAATGCCGGCGATTTTAAGTCCGTCCGAGTGAAAATTAATTTTTTCTTCCATTGGCTTTGGCTCCCAAGGGTTCGTTGGCGGCGGGTGGTCGAGCGGCGTGCAATTCCTCGCGCCGCTCGAAACGCCGGCGCGCGATCGAGAAGTCATCGTGCACGCGAATCATCCCCATGGTCCTAAGAACGGCTCGCCGAGATATGCGTTGCCGTCGTGATCCAAGGCTTCCGGCCATTGGTCGAGTTTTCGAGGTTTTCTCAATTCGCTGGGTTTCGGTTTGCCTTCCCAGCCGATCTGTTCCATGGCGTAGTAAAACTGGATGGTGTGGCCGTCGGGATCGCGCACCGTCGCGGAATATTCGATGCCGGGATGCAACTCGGGCGGAATCGATTCGGTTACGGCGACGCTGTTGTCACGGAAAAATTTTACCGCGTCTTTCAGTTGACGATAGTTGGCGAGCTGAATTCCCAAGGCCGCGCACTTCGAATGGGCGCTCAAGCCGAGCGTGTCGCGCAGCGCTAATGGCAGGAGTGCGACCGTATGATGTTCGGTGTTGCAGCGCAAGAACAGGCAGCGCCGGCTTTGGTAAGACACTTCTTCGGTGAGGGTGAAACCCAAGGCGTCGCGATAGAACTCCGCGGCCTTGTCGAGGTCGTCGACGAACAGATAGACCGGGCCGAGGCGGACGATCTTGAACGGGCGGGGCAGCAAAATCCCGTCCACGTCGTAAGCCGCCGGAAGTTTATTGACATGGCGATAGCCGGAGAACAGGTCGATGCCTTTGGCGCGCGCCTGTTCGACTTCCAAGAATTCGGCCATCTGGGGCAGTTCGGGCGGCCGGTCGAAACCGCGATCATACATCGCCTTCGGTTTGCTGTGGCCGTTCCAACCGATTTGCTCGATGCCGTAATAAAGCTCGTTACTGTGGCCGTCGGGATCGTAAAGATAGGTGTGCCAATTCGATCCCGGCATGTCGCGCCCTGAGCGCTGCTGCTTGACGCCGCGCGCGTCAAACCAACGAATCGCGTCGCCGACTTCACGCAAGCTGCCGACTTGCCAAGTGATCTGATTTACCGTGACGCCGGGTCGCTCGCTGCGGCCGAGTGCGTCGCGCACGCGTTTGGGAAACAGCACCATGGCGTGATGATCGGTGCCGTAGCGGGTGAAGTAACCGTTGGGATCGCCGAGACCGGCCATCTGCGCCGGATCGTTGGCGCGGCGCGAATAGTCGATGACGTCAGAGATGCGGAAACCGAGGAGGTCGACGTAAAAACGCACGCCGTCCTCCATGTTGCTCAGGTTAAAGCCGAAATGACCGAGGCGGCGTATTTTGAAGGGCTGTTTGAGCAGCACGCCGCCGACGTTGAACATTTCGCCGACTTGGGTCACGCGAAACACCTCCGAAAAGAAGATTCGGCCCCTCTATACAATCTTTTCGGCGGACTCACAACGCGAATTAGACATTTAACTTGCAACGCCGCGGTCGCTGGTCTATCAATAGGCTCGTTGTGTGGAGGGCGGGGATTGCTTCCAGAGTAGCGTAATCATCGTTAACCCAGGGAGGTTCTCAATGGCGCTTCAAGAACTGCACTCGAACGGTAAAATTCAATGGCCCGGCGATGCCCGAGTCGCGGTACTTCTTAGCTTCGACTTTCAAGGCGGCGAAGACGTGAAGCCGGACAAAAATGGCAAGATCAATCACGAAGAGTACACCCAGGGCGAGTACGGACCTAACACGGGGATCTGGCGTATTTTACGAATTCTGTCCGCTCACGAGGTCAAGGCCACTTTTCTCACCTGCGGCGGCATCGCCGAACGCTACGCCGAAGCGGTGGCGGCGATCGTGGCGCAAGGACATGAGGTCGCCGGCCACGGCTATCACCATGAAGTCGCGCGCGATTTGGCCAGGGACGAAGAGCGCGATGTGATCAAGCGAACCACGGACATGATTCTCAATCGCGCTCAGAAGCGGCCGTTCGGTTGGCGCTCATGCACGCAAAGCCCCAACAGTTTGGAATTGCTTATGGAGCAGGGATTTCTCTGGAACAGCAACTCTTTTTCCCACGATCTGCCTTTTATTTGGCAAAACGGCAAAAAGAAGCTGGTCGAATTGCCGCGCCAGCCTTTCGGCGACGGCCGCACCTACGGTCATCGCGATTCCGGCAATCCCGCCGATACGCTGGCGATCTGGAAGGGGATGTTCGACCAATTCTACGAAGAGTCCGAGTTGGCGCCGACTTTCTGTCCGTTCCAGTTTCACCCTTATATTTCGAGCCGTCCCGGCCGGGCGAAAACCTTGTCCGAGATCATCGCCTACATGAAGTCGCACAAGGGGGTCTGGTTTGCCACCGGCAGTGAAGTCGCGCACTGGTGGCTGGAAAAGGGTTTCTCGGCCGCAGCCGAACGCGTGTCGAAGGTTGCGTAAAACGAAGCAGTTGGAGTGATGGGGGCACTGAAGCGTCGGGCTCGCCCATCACTCCAACGTTAGACGACTTCAGCGCCCTGCATGGCTCACGATCTGAACCAGTAGCGAATTTTTTTTCTGAGTCCCCGTCCCATCCGCCGTTTGAGCTCGAACCAGATGCGCAAAAACCAGTTGCGCAGCCGCCAGGCGAAGGATGTCGAGGTGGTGATCCACTGGTGATTGAATTCGAAGTCGGCTTTGAACTTCCGAATCTGGAGCGTCTTGCCAAATTTTCTTCGGAAGATCGCTTTGACGCTGACGGCGTTCCGCGTTTCGACGAAAACCGTCATGGTTTCCACCGGCAGGAGCGTCCGGACTCGGGCAATTTTTTGCGCCAAGCCGACTTCGTTTTTCGCGCTGATCTCAAGGATGTTGCTCAGCAGCTCGGGCTCCTGCAGCGCGGCCTCGACGATTTCTCGGCGTAATCTTATTTCTTGTCCCTGATCGATATCGTAGCCCGCGAGCACGATGTAGGTTTTGTGCTTCGAGGTCTGCATCGACTTCTGCCACCAGTCCAGGGCGCGTTCGATCGAGGTCCGTGAAGCCTGGGAAAGCCGTTGCGGGTCCAGGACGCCGTAGGGCATTGCGACAATAACGATGGAAATGGCGCGGTACTCCTTTGCTCGAAGCGGCCGGTTACGGCTGGTAAATCATCACGTCGACCGGCTTGCCACCGACGGCAAGATCGGGACAGGCACTGAGCGCCACAAGCAAATCCATTTCAGCGCGAAGGTCCATGTAGTTGCCTTCTTCAGGACGGACCTGAGTATGCTCCATCTTGCCGGTGACGCCGTCGATCTTCATGTGCTGGTTCAGATTGAAGGGACTCGGGATATCTTCGGGAATGATGCCGTAGGGCGCCAAGGCTTTGGACAGGTTCTCGTAACAGCCATGGTCGGGGATCTCCGTGATCGCGCGCGGATAATATTCCGCCAGCCGATTTTCCTGCTGCGCCAGGCGGAAGCGATAACCGCTGCACATGCCCTTTTGCAAATCGTGGGTGCCTTCCTTGTTGCCGTCGTAAAGGATCGTCATCATATGCTGGTTGTTCCGACCCATCAGCTTATCGCCGGCGGTGACGAATAGCTTCATGTTGTAAACCTTGGTGCGCGCCTGGTCGAAACGCTCGCGCAGGTTGTCAATCTTGAAGCAGACAAAGTCCACGGTTGTCGTCGCGGTGATGCGGATGACTTGGCCACACTTCATCTCCGCCGACCAGCCCGTATTGTGCGCCACATGGGCTTGATTGAGAGTTCTCATGGCGGTGTTCCTCTGCGTGCGCTGCGAAAAAATTAACGACCTTTGTAAAGTGAATCGACAAAACCGTTGCTGACCAGTTCACGGACGAACCTCGACTCGACGAATCGTTGCGGCGTGATGCCCGCCGGGAGAGGGCGATTGGCAGAGAGCTCTTCGAGGATCGTTTGGATGCCCGGAGGCGTGGCTTCGGGGGCGCGCTTGAAGTATTTCGTCGAATAGATTTCGTAGATTCTCTCGGTGGCTCCCGAACTCTTTTGCTTGGTGTATTTTTCCAGCACGGCGAGGGCGGCGCTTTTGTCGGTTTTGAATCGGTGCAACCCTTCCACATAAGCTTTCACGAAGCGACCGACCAGATCCGAACGAGTCTTGATAAACGACCTGCGAGCAGCGAAGGGCCCGAAAGGATAGACCAGACCGGAGGTCGACACATCCGCGAGACGAAAAAATCCGTTGGCTTCGGCGTTGAGCGTTTCCGGCCCCGTGGAAAGAACGCCGCTTTGAACCGAGCCGCCCTTCAATGCGGCGAACACTTGCGGTCCGGAGCCGGTTTGAAAAATCGCCACGTCTTTTTCGGGCTGCAGGCTCCATTTCTTCAACAGATACCGAGCGACGAAATCGGTGGTGGCGCCGATGCGGCTCACGCCGAGCCGAGTGCCTTTCAACTGGTCCGGTTCTTTGATGTTGGGCGCTGACCATAATTCAAACGGCAGCGAATCGATGGTCGCGCCGAGCAGCACGACATCGGAGCCCTGTAGATTGGCCGCGACCGTGGCGCCGGCGGCGGTAAAAGAAATTTGCACATCGCCTGCGATGAGCGCCTGAAGCGACGGCGGCCCTCCGGCGATATAGATGAACTCGGGCTCGATGTTGTATTTTTTGAAAAGCCCGGCCTCTTTCGTCAACCACAGCGGGCCGTACACGACGGCGATGGAGGTATAGGCGATGCGTAAGGGTTCGGCGCGAACTGGCAGCGCGCCAAGGGAAATGACGGCAGCGATGAGCCATCCGACGACAAAGCGGTAAGTCGATATAAGAGTTTGCGAAAATCTACTCATGAGGGTTTTCCCGTGAACGATCTCTAAGGGAGTTTATTTTTTCTGTCAAGCAAACAATCGCTGGCTTGCACTCTTGTGCACATCGATTCAACCCCTTCAAGGCGTGAAAATAGCACATCTTTTGCGTGGAGCGGCGAGAGCGCCGGGAAATAATTCAAGCCGGTGTAAACCACTGCGACGGGCGGGCGTCCAATTGTACAAGGCGCCTGGACTAAACTAATTTAAGGAGAAGGAGCAAAATGAAGAAAAGCATAATGATTGGCATCACGGTATTGACTATCGGCAGTGTGGCACCGGCCTTTGCTGCCGACGGATATCTCGACCGGCGCGGCGATCGCATCGATCGAAGGCTCGACGCCCGCGGCGAGAGGATTGACGAGCGGCTCGATGCGCGAGGCGAACGCATCGATGAAAGGCTCGACGCTAAAGGGGATCGAATTAACGAGCACTTCGACGCGCTGGCTGCCAAGGCGCGGGCCGAGGGCAAGACCAAGCTGGCGGATCGATTGGATCGCAGAGGCGATCGGATCGAGCAGCACTTGGACAGAAAAGGCGACCGCATCGAAGCTCGACTCGACCGCCGGGGTGACCGCGTTGAGCGCGTCCTCGATCGGCGCGGCGATCGCATCGATCACCGCCTGGACCGCCGCGAATGGCGCCGGCATCATCGTTTTGACAAGTAATTTTAAATCCGTTTGTGAAGCAGAGCCCCGGACAGAAAGGACTGTCCGGGGCTTTATCGTTTGTGGAAAATAACTCAGGGGCAACGGTCTCAGTTGCGGAAATATTCCTTGAAGCCCGTCACCATCAAATTGGCCAGCCGCTCGTTGTAGCTCTCTACGTGGCCATAGTGGGTAAGGTTGGGCACCACGACCAAACGGAGTTCGTCGGCGAACGGCTTGAAGCGCTTGAAGGCATAGACCTCGCGGCGGAACTGCAGGCCCTTTTCGCCGCCCTCGATCCAATGGCCCTTGTCGCGCTCGCCGACGATGTGGAGCATTTTCTTGCCGCGCAGTCGCGCCAATTCGGCTTTGTAGGTGATGAACAGTTCTTCGTCGGGAAGGCCGGAAATTTTTTTGATCTCCGGCAGCAGCACGTCATGGGCACTGTGTTCGATGTCTTGGAGAAAGGGCTTGAACTGCGGCCGGCGATGATTCTCGAGCTCGAACCATTTTTCCGCGCTGCCCCAGGGTTGATTGGGGCCGACATAGCCGCTCTTGACATAGCCCTTTGGCGAGCGCCGGCTCAGATCGGTGAGGTTGCGAAACGGCGCGGCGCGCTCTTCCGGGGATTTATCCGCGCAGGCGAGATCCCATTCCTTGCGAACCCATGCCGGCATGCCGGTGCCAAAACCGAGTCCGCCGATAAGCTTGTTTTTGAGCCCGTACTGCTCCATCAAGTAAAAATATTCTCCGCCGGTGGAGTGACCCCACATAAAGATCGATTGCTTGAGATTCTTTTCAACCAGGATCTTGATCGCTTCGGTGCACATTCTGAACGTGTACACCGCCAGGCGATTTTTGAGCTCGACGTCGTGCGGAATTTCGCCGATGATAAACTCCGGGCGCCTTTCTGAGATGGGTGGCCAAGGTTTGTGGCTGTAATGACCGGGCAGAGAGACCGCGAGGACCGGGACGCCGAGGGAGGCGACATGCTGGGCCACGCCGACGCGCGCTTCAGCGGGGTCCGAATTGGTCAAGTCAGGGAACTCTTCCGGGCCATCCGGCGTGAAGATAAACTCGTATTCGTTGGCTGCGCCGCCATGAATCATCACGACGGCCATGTCGGGAATCGACACTTTCGCCGGCGTGAATAAGCGGCCGTGAATATCCCACTCGAACAATCGCCCCGGCCTTGCCGGATCCGGGTAACGGCTGATACGCGCAGTAACTTCTTCGACGGTAGTCCTGGTACGCGGGAATGGGTCGGGAAAATTCTTGTAGTCGTCGAAGGTCATGTAGTAAATGAAATCGTCGAGTCCTTCGCGTTGTTTGAGCGCTTTAACAAAATTCTGCATCGCCGTTTGGTTCATTCGCTTCTCCCGTCATTGAAATTCTAGCTACAACATATGCGGTTGGTACGAAACGATGTCAACATCGTGCCGCGCGCAGTTGCGGAAAACGCCGGCGGTTTCATCTGATTGAGCCCCCTACCGGTGCCGTCGCTTGATGCTGCGCGCGATTGTGGGATAAAGAAAGATCACTGTTTACGAGGAGGCTTCAGATGGCAGAAAGCGGCACGCGCCCGGCCTATGTAAAAGTCGACAGCAAGGTCGAAGTGATGGATACGCCTTACGATCGCTGGATCGGGTCCCAGGGCGTCGATGTTATCCGCGGGTTTTTCGTTGACGACCTCTACACGGTTCCGCTCAAATGGTGGAACCGCATGGGCGGCAACGGGGTCTATATCATGCTCGACGGCACCGGCTATCTCGACGACGCTTACGTGGTTGGCATTCCGCCGGGCAAGAGTCTCAACCCGCAGCGGCATATATACGAGGCGCTTTACTATGTGCTCGACGGCCGCGGCGCGACGTCGGTGTGGCAGAACGACGGGCCCAAGCAGAGCTTCGAATGGCAGACCGGCAGCTTGTTTGCGATACCGCTGAATGCCCGCTATCAACACTTCAACGGCCAGGGCGACAAAGAAGCGCGCCTGTTGGCTGTCACGACCGCGCCGCTGGTCTTCAATCTGTTTCATTGCGAGGACTTCGTCATCAACAACCCCTATGCGTTTACGGATCGGTTCAAAGGCGAGGAAGGCTATTTTGCCGGTAGCGGCAGGCTCTACAGCGACCGGGTGGTGGAGACCAACTTCGTCGCCGACGCCGTCAGCATCGAGCCGGTGGCTTGGACTGAAAGAGGCAAAGGCAACGCGACAATCTTTTTCGAGATGTCCGAAAGCATGATGGGCTCCCATGTTTCGCGCTTTCCGGTGGGCATCTACAAAAAGGCTCATCGCCACGGCCCCGGCGCCCATGTGTTCATTCTTACCGGCAAGGGCTATTCGCTGCTCTGGCCCGAGGGAAAAGAGATGCAGCGCGTCGATTGGAAGCCGGGTTCGATTGTAGTGCCGCCAGAAGGCTGGTTCCACCAGCACTTTAATTCCAGCGCCGAACCTGCGCGTTATTTAGCGCTTAAGATTCTCAGCCGCAAATACAAGCTCCAGCCGGGGAAGATCCAATCCGACGTGCCGCTCGCTTACGGCGGCTGGCAAATCGAGTACGAGGACGAAGATCCGATTATCCGCAAAATCTTCGAAGAGGAGTGCGCCAAGTCCGGCGCCGAGGTCAAAATGCCACCGCTACGGCAGTCTTCGAATTGACAAGCGCGAGGGATTTTTTTAATAATATTAACAGTTTTACCACTAAATCTGAGATTTTTGGGAGAGAGAGATGCTGAGACCGATTGGACTGACGGAAGGCCACTACGAGTGTCGATCGCTGGATGAAACATTGCCGATCTTTACCGATCTGCTGGCGGCCGAAGTCGTCGAACGCACGGACAAGCAGGCGGTGGTCAAGCATCCGAACACCGCATGGCGGCTGGTCATTCATGAGGGCGGTCCCAACGCGGGCAACAAGCCGCACAGCAACCACTACGGTTTCCGCGTGGCGAACTCAAAAGAGATTCCCAACGCCCACGCCTATATTTCCGAGCACAAAGCGAAGTACAACATTCGCAGCGTCACCAAACCGCACGAAGCTCACTTCGCCTATTCGATTTATTTCAAGGAGCCGGGCGGCAACGATCTTGAAATCGAGTATTACAACCCGGCCGCGATCAAACATGGCCGCAGAATCGCCGCGCCGCACTGGTCCACGCCAATTTCCGAGGAGCAATTTCCCGGCAAAGGGTACGTGCCGCAGGCGATGACCCATGGGACGCTCAATTGCGACGACAAAGAGATCAGCGACAAATTCCTCGCCAATGTTCTCGGTCTCGACATCATCGGCGGCGGCCGGACGTCAACTTACATCAGCGTGCCAAATATGGGGCCATGGTATGTCGTCGTGCTGCCGACGACGCACCGGGATTACTTGTCGGAAGCCAATCGGTTTACGCTGAAAGTGGCGACGCCGGACGAAGTCGAAGACGCGCACAAAGAATTTTCCACCAGAGGCAAGGATCTCGGCGTTACCGATCTGCATGAGCTCCAGACCAACGGCCGCGCCCACTTCTTGATGAGCGACATCAACAAGAACTGGTGGGAGATCACGTCGTAACATTCTCTAGCAGCAGGGTTGGATAAAGCGCCGCTTACGGGAAACTGTTGGCGGCGCTTTTTGTTTGTGCGCGGTTAGTCAATTGAGAGATGGAGTGGAGGATTGAGGGAGTACGTGTGGGGTTTGGAGAGAAAAAACCGGAAGCGGCGCCGGCGGCGCCATTCGCCGCTTCCGATGCTGGTCGGGATCACGACTGTGTGAACGACACGATCATGCCCCAAAGGGTATAACCCACCGTCAGGCCGATGGTTCCCCAAATCAAAAGTTTTAGCCAAAGCGGAAAATCTTCCATCACTCTTTTTCCTCTGAAAGCGTTGGTCGCTTTCCAAGTTACACTGACTGTAATGATGAGAAGCGCAACGCCGAGCTTGCTCGGAGTCACGTTCGCAACGAAATTTGTGCCGAAAACGAAGCGGGGAAAAGGATTCTAAATTAGAAAGACGGCCTTGAGCTTAAACAACGGCTGCTTGGCTGCGAAGGTTATCCTCTCGGTATACCGATAGGGGGAGTTGGTAATGGCTGTAAGCTCGAACGGCAGAGTCAAAAACGCAGCGGCGTGGAACCTGGTGCCGCGCTGCTCGTCATCGAGGTCGTTACCGTTGATGTGAATAGCTCGGCTGGTGTGAACCCATGCGCTAGCGCCATGGTCGGTCTCGATTTGTATGCTGATCGAAGTGCCCTGGACGGCCAACGCCAGGGCCAGGAAAATCGTCAGAAAGATTTTGATCATCATAAAGCGGCTCGACCGAGCTAAGTCGGTTCACAACCCGCGCAGGAGATTTATAGCTCAGGATTTGCCGGCTCACAACGGCGTTACAGTGGCCGGCGGTCTGCGGTGGTGGGTCGCCTGCTCGTAGGCGTAAGCGAACCTGATCATATTGGCGTCGTCGTAAGGCCGGCCTAGGAACGTGATGCCTGCCGGCAGCCGGTCTCGGGTAAACCCCGCCGGGACCACGATGGACGGAACATAAACCAAAAAAGTGTTGATATGCGGCGCACCCTTTTGATCGACGAACGGCGGATTGACGCCGTCTTTAATCAGCGTCGGCTGGTGCTCGACCGCTTTGTGCACAATCGCGTCAAGCCTTTGATCGGTCATGACAGTGAGCAGGTTCGTCATCAGTTGCTCGCGCGCCTTCAGATACTCGTAGTGGGCCGCATCGGTTGCAACTTTGGTCCACCGGTCGCGTGAGCGTTTGCTGACTTTCGCAAACTCCGGCTTGGCCATCGCCTCTTGGCGTGAGCCGTAGAGGGGCTTTTTGCTGCGACCCATCCAAACACGGAACGATTCTTCTTCATCGTTAAAATTGGTGGCGCGTTTGGCGAGGAGCGATTTTAGATCGGGAATTGTCACCGGATCGACAATCTCGGCGCCGGCGCTTTTAAGGTCAGCCACCGCCTTGTCGAACACTTCGGTGATCTTGTTGAAGTCATCCGAGCCGGGTTCGGCGTCATAACCCATAGACTCGCGCAATACGCCAACGCGCGCGCCCTTGAGCCCCTGTCGGTCGAGGAACTGGCTAAAGCTCTCAGGAGCCAATCCGACTCCCCGAGCTGTCACCGGATCATCGGGATCGTATCCTACCATGACATCCAACAACTTGGCCAAATCGGTTACGGTGCGCGCCATCGGGCCGAGGGAGCCATTGACCGACGGCCACCCGGCGTAAACCCCCGAGCGACTGACGAGTCCCGCCGTTGGGCGCATGCCCACGACGCAGTTCCAAGTCGATGGCCGGCGGATCGACGCGAAACCCTCCTGGCCCATCGCCACGGTGCAGAAGTTGGCCGACACGCTGGCACCCGAACCGCCCGACGATCCGCCTGCGGTGCGCTCGAGGTCATAAGGATTTTTGGTCGAGCCGAACAGCGAGCCATGGGTATCGCCGCCGCCCAACTCGCCGAGTGTTGCCTTGGCGAGGATGATCCCGCCGGCTTTTTTGATCCGGGCGACGACAAAGGCATCGCGGTCGGGATAGTAATCTTTGAACAGAACCGAGCCCAGGGTCGTCGGCATGCCGGCGGCGTCGGCTTGATCTTTGACGATGATGGGAATGCCGTGCAGCGGACCGACGAATCCGGAGGACTGAAACGCCGCGTCTAGGCGATCGGCTTCTTTGAGCGCTTCGGTGTTGAGGGAAACGATCGCATTGATGGCCGGGCCGCTCTTGTCGTAGGCATGGATGCGATCGAAATACATTTGCACCAACTGACGGCAGGTGAGCGCGCCGGATCGATAGGCCGCGTGCACATCGGCAATGGTGGTTTCGAGTAAATCAAAGCTCATAAAATGGCCGCTCCGCTCGGCAGCCTTTAAGTACTTTACCCCAGGAAAAATGTCCAGTATGGCGCGTCGTCGGGTCGCTATCGGATTGCGACTATGTTAGTTGCTTGGCTCATTGCCACGGGGATTGATCCAGCCGATGGATGAACCGACGGTGCGAAGACTTTCCGCCAACCCTACTGCGGATGTAGCCACTTGGGCCGGCGTTCGCGAGCTATGCTGCCGCACCGGGGATAACGGTCGCCCCATCACCCGGGAGCGTTGGGAGTTTTTTCCTCGAATCTGGATCGATCCCTATGAAAAACTTTTGCCGCATTGGACCTATGTCGCGGAAATGGAGGGCGCGGTCGTGGGGTATCTTACCGGTTGCCCCGACACGAGGCGATTTTTCCGAAGGCGGGCATGGCGCGTGACGCTACCCTTGTTGAGCCAAATTTTCTGCGGCCGCTATCGACATACTCCTGGAACCGGCGCGTATGTTCGCCGCGCCCTGGGAATTGACAAAAGCGCCGAGCAGCGTTTTCCTCCTGCCCTCTATCGGTCGATCGCCCGGGACTACCCGGCTCATCTGCACATCAATATCGAGGCCGGCTTTCGGCGCTCGGGGTTGGGCCGGCGGCTGGTGGAAAGTTATCTTGCCGATCTGCAACGCGCGAGTGTAGAGGGAGTGCACTTGTTCTGTGCCACTGATCCCCTGCCGTTCTATCGCAGGTTGGGCTTTCAAGTGCTCGATTCTGTCGATCTTCGCGGCGCGAGAGTTTTTGCGCTGGGTCGGCGTCTGTAATTTTTTTACCGGCATGCGCAGGCGCTTGACGGTGGAGCGGCACTTCTTTACAGTTCAGCGCAACATGGTCGTCGTCGTCCGGGTGAAACAAAGTGTTTAACGGTTTTGGTCAGAAGGTCCGAGTCCCTCTCAAAGTCAAGCTCAGTGTGCTGATCACGCTCTTGATCGTGTTGTCGGTCCTGCTGGTCGGCGATTTTCTTCTCGAGCGCGCTGAAAACAGCCTGACGGCGGAGATCACCAAGCGCGGCTATACCATCGCGCGGGATCTGGCAGCGAGCGCCAAGAACCCCCTGGTAACGCAGGACGAGTTGACTTTGAGCCTCCTCGTGCGCGATGCCATGCGCGATGAGGATGTCGCTTATGCGATCATTGCCGACGAAAACGGCAAGATCGTCGCCCACGGCGACCTAAATTTTGTCGGCAAGAGGTTAGAGCGGCCGAAGGGACTCAGACCGGTGGGCGCGGAGATGCTGGTGCAAAGCTACGCCGACGCCAAGGGTGGCCACATCATCGACTTCGCCGTGCCCATGGAATTCAGCAAGGTGCCGCTCGGCGCGCTTTATCTAGGGTTTAGCGACCGTTCGATTCGTCAGACCATCGCCCGGGCGCGCAATCAAACGCTCTGGATCACCGCCCTGATGATCCTGGGCGGCATCGGCGGCGCGATTGGCCTAGCCATTGTCCTGACCAAGCCGATCCACAAATTGGCTCAAGGCACCAAGGCGATCGCTGCGGGCAGTTTCGATATCGTTCTGCCGATCGCCGCCCGCGACGAGATCGGCGATCTCACCGAGTCATTCAACGAAATGGCCAAAAGCCTGCGCGAGAAGGAAAAGATCAAGCACGCCTTCAGCAGCTACGTGGCCCGGCAAGTGGTCGATGAGATTTTGAAAAATCCCGATGAGATCATGCTGAGCGGCGCGCGCCGCGACGTCAGTGTGATCTTCTGCGACATGCGCGGTTTTACGCCATTGGCCGAACGCTTGCCGCCGGAAGAAGTGGTCGCCGCGCTCAACGATTTTTACAGCCTGATGATCGACACCACGATCAAGCACGACGGCATGATCAACAAATTTCTCGGCGACGCCGTGATGGCGATTTTCGGCGCGCCGGTCTATTACCCGGACCATTGCCTGCGCGCCGTCAAGACCGCCTTGGCGATGCAGCGGGGCATTGCCGAGCTCAGCGCGAAAAGGGTGATGCAGGGCAAGGATCCGATGGCGATCGGCATCGGCATCAGCGCCGGCGAGGCCGTGGCCGGAACCGTCGGCCCGGAATGCCAAATGGAATATACGGTCATCGGCGATAAGGTCAATTTGGCGGCGCGGCTCGAATCCAACGCTAAGCCGGGCCAAGTCTTGGTGAGCGAAAGCACTTACCAGCAGGTGGCGGACAAAGTCGAAGCGCGTTGCCTCGGCGTGATGAGCGTCAAGGGCAAGGAAGAAGAGGTAACGGTCTATGAGATTATCGGATTGGTCGAGCAAGAGGCGGAACAGGATGGCTCACAGCGACAAGTTGCTTGAGTTGTCTTTGCTGATCTTGCTGGCCGGATTCATGGGCGGTTGCGCCGCGGTGCAGGATACCGCTTCGACCGCGCAGAAAACCGCAGCGGGCGGAAACGCCGACGGCGAAAGCTTCGAATCCGCGGACTACTTTGTTGTCATCGCTAGGGTCGGCGATACGCCGGCGAACTTGGCAACGCGCTATCTCAACGACGCATCAAAAAGTTGGATGATCGAAGACTTCAACGGCACGGCAGCCTTTTCATCGGGTGATCAGGTGGTGATTCCAAAGCATGAGTGGAATCTTTCCGGCGTTACCGCAGACGGCTATCAGCTCGTGCCGGTGCTCTGCTATCACAACCTCGCGCCGCAGTCGAAAGGGCGGATGATCCTCGGTGCCAAGGTCTTTGAAGAGCAGATGCATTATTTGAAGAATCAAGGCTATCGAGTGATTAACCTAAAGGACTTTATCGAATTTATTGCGCTGAAAAGACAGTTGCCGAACAAGAGCGTTCTGTTGACCTTCGACGATGGCTACCGTTCCTTTTTGCCCTATGCCTATCCGGTTCTTAAGCAGCTCGGCTTTACGGCGACGCTATTTGTTTATACCGACTACGTCGGCGCCGGCGGCAATGCGCTTACTTGGGCTGACTTGAAGAAACTTTCCCAGGAAGGCTTCGACATCCAGGCGCACTCCAAGAGTCACGGCGACATGGTGCGCGCCAACGGCGAAGCCGCGGGCGAGTATGACAAACGGCTGGACACCGAGCTGGCTCAGCCGCGGACTTTGTTTCAAAAAAATCTCGGCTTCGTTCCCGATATCCTTGCTTATCCGTACGGGCGCCAAGACGAGGCGGTGGTGCGCCGGACTAAAGAGCGCGGTTATGCAGCGGCGTTCACCGTGCGGCGCCAGGGCAGCCCGTCCTTCGTCGATCCACACCGCATCCATCGTAGCCAAATTTACCCCGAAATGAGCATGGACGACTTCGTCAAAAATTTGAATACGTTCAGCCGGGAAAACAATAAATGAATCGCTACGCAAAAATTTTTATTTTGACGGTTGTTTCGGCTGGCTGGCTGGCCGCGTGCGCGACAGTCCAACAGGAAAAGCCGGCGGCTTATGAGCAATTGGCGGTGCCGCACCGGGAGAAAGCCGCAATGCTGGCGGCCGAGGGCAAGCTGCGCGCGGCGCTGGAGAGCTACAAAATCGCTTTAACGATCGACCCCCAGGATCAGGTTTCGCTGACGGAAAGTAAAAAACTCGACGAGCGCATCAAGCAGGCGGTGTCCGATCGCTTGGCGCGCGGCCAGGAAGCCCTCAAACGCAATCTTCACCTCGAGGCGCGCAGCCACTTTCTTGCCGTGCTGGCGCTTGACCCGGCCAATCGCGACGCTTTTGCTGCGTTGCAGCAGCGGGTGCGCGAAGTGCGCCAAGTCAATCATACGGTTCGCGCCGGTGAATCGCTCGCGTCGATCGCACAACAATATTACGGCGACCGCTCGCGCTCCGAAGTGATTTGGGAGACCAACCAGTTGCCGCCGAATCCCAAGTTGACACCGGGGATGATTTTGAAGATTCCGGAGATCCCGGGTCTCCCGCTCCGAAGTGTGGAGCCGCCTGCCGCAGCCCGACCGCGTCCGGAAAGTACGTCGCCCGCGCTCAAAGCGGAGCCTGCAGAAGAAACACCCTACGTCAATCCGGCGCTCGCCGAAGCGAAGGAAGAGCTCGAAAAGGGCGAATATGTTTCGGCTTTATCGATCGTCGATCAATTTCTCGGGCAAAATCCGCGCAGCAACGAAGCCCTCGATCTCAAGCGCGCCGTGCTGCTCCAGCAAGGCAAGGCGTTGCTGCAACAGAACAAGCTCAATGATTCGCTGACGGCCTTTACTCAGCTGGCCAAGCTGAGTCCCCGGGACGCGTCGGTCGCGGCGTTCGTCGGCAACGTACGCGGTCGGTTGATTCAACAACACTACAACCAGGGCATCCGGCTTTATCGCGAAGAAAAATTGGCCGAGGCGATCAACGAATGGCGCACGGTGCTCCAGTACGATCCCAAACACGACGGCGCCAAGAAGAATATCGACACAGCCGAGCGCTTGCTCAAGAGCTTGAAAGAGCGCCAGCAAAAACGGGGGGGTTAAGAGAAGAGCTAGGGACCGAGCGCTAAAAACCGGGGGCGGACGATTTAAAGCTCTTTAAGGCTTATCATCATCCACCGTCAGATATTGCTTTTCGATCTTCTGCCAGTCATCCAACCCGACGACGCGGTCGCGCTCTTTGAAAGTGGTCAGCGTGGCATCGATGGATTCCGTGGTGCCTTCGCGTTTAAGCGTGGCTAGCGCCGTCCGCATGGCGTGGATCGCCGCGCGCTGCGTTTCCGACGGATAGATGGCGATGCGGTAACCCATTCGCTCCAGACGTTCCATTGGCAGCATCGGCGTCTTGCCGCCTTTGAAGACGTTGACCAGCAAAGGAACGCCGGGCAGGCGGCGGGGAATTTCCGCCAGCTCTTCCTCCGATTGCGGCGCTTCGACGAAGATGGCATCAACGCCCAGTTTGGCGAAACGGCGCGCGCGTTCGATGGCGTCGTCGAAGCCGTTGACGCCGCGCGCATCGGTGCGGGCGATGATGCAGAAATCGCTGTCGCTGCGCGCACGCAGCGCCGCCGCCAGCTTCTGCTCCATCTCGGCGGGCGAGATCACTTCCTTGCCGTCCAGGTGGCCGCAGCGTTTCGGCGTGATCTGATCTTCGATATGGATCGCCGCTACGCCGGCGCGCTCAAACTCGCGCACCGTGCGCACCAGGTTCACCGCGTTGCCGTAACCGGTGTCGGCATCGGCAATGACGGGTATTTTGATCGTTGCCACGACCTGGGCAGCGCGTTCGATGGTCTCGGACATGGTGACCAAACCGATGTCGGGGATGCCCATGCTGCGCGCGACAGCACCACCGCTCAAATAGGCTGCGTCAAAGCCGGCCGCTTCGACCAGACGGGCGGATAGTCCGTCGAAACAACCGGGAGCGACGAGCAATTTGTCGCGCGCTAACAATTTTTTTAGCGCTTGCCGTGAGTTCATGGATCACCTCAGATTAGTTCAAGTCAATTCTCGTCCGGCGTCTCGGGTCTAGGAGCCAAAATATCTGGTTCGGAACAACGGGAGACACTAGACGTTCTTAGCAAACATATCCGTGAATTCGCTGACCGGCGTCCCGTCCAGTTGCTCGACGTCACCGCACAGCCGGAGAATGCTTTCGCATTGCCGGGGCGCGAAGCGCGACGCGAGATTGGCTTCGAACTTTTTGATCAACAGCGGAATGGCCTCCGCGCGGCGGCGGCGATGGCCGACCGGGTATTCCACCGCCACTTTCGCCGCGCTGGTCCCGTCCTTGAAAAAAACCTGGACGGCGTTGGCGATGGAGCGCTTATCCGGGTCGAGATAATCCTTCGAATATTGAGGATCCTCGACGCAGGTCATTTTGGCGCGCAAGGCATCGATGCGCGGATCTTTGGCCACCGCGTCTTCGTAGTGATCCGCGGTGAGCTCGCCGAAGATCAAACCGACCGCCGTCATGTATTGAATGCAATGGTCGCGGTCGGCGGGGTTGTGCAGCGGGCCGGATTTGTCGATGATCCGGATCGTGGATTCCTGGGTGGTGATCGTGATCCTGTCGATCGTTTCCAGGCGCGCTTTTACCTGATCGTGCAGCTTGAAGGCGCATTCCACTGCGGTCTGCGCGTGAAACTCGGCGGGAAACGAAATCTTGAACAGAATGTTCTCCATCACGTAGCAGCCGAGCGACCGGCCCATCGTGAACGGTTTTCCCTTGAACAGGGCGTCATAGAAACCCCATTGCCTGGCCGTCAACGCCGACGGATAGCCCATTTCGCCCTGCAGCGCCATCAACGCCAGGCGCACGCCGCGGCTGGTGGCATCGCCAGCCGCCCAGGATTTGCGCGGGCCGGTGTTGGGCGCATGGCGGTAGAGGCGCAACGCGCCGCCGTCGGCCCAAGCGTTGGACAGCGCATTGATGATTTCCTGTTGGCCTCCGCCGAGCATGGCGGTGGCGACGGCGGTCGTGGCGACCCGAACCAGTAAAACATGATCAAGGCCGACGCGATTGAAACTATTCTCCAACGCCAAAATGCCTTGGATCTCGTGCGCCTTGATCATCGCCTGCAACACATCGGCGATGGTGAGGGATTTTTGTTGGGTCCGAGTGAGATAATCCGCCAGCGCGAGAATGCCGCCGAGATTGTCCGACGGGTGGCCCCATTCGGCGGCGAGCCAGGTGTCGTTGAAGTCGAGCCAGCGGATCATCGCGCCGATGTTAAACGCCGCCTGCACTGGCTCGAGCTGCCAGGCGGTGCCAGGGACGCGGGCGCCGTTTGCCAACGTCGCGCCGGGAACGACTGGGCCGAGCAGCTTCGCGCACTCCGGATAGCGGAGCGCGAGCAGGCCGCAGCCGAGCGTGTCCATAAGGTTGTAACGCGCCGTGTCGACAGCTTCGCGGCTGTCGCAGACATAGTTGGCCACGTAATCGGCGATGGCGACAAAAATTTTATCGGGTTTAGGGCGAATGTTTGAAACGTCAGCGCTCATCGTGGTCTCGACGGCCGTTCAAAAGTTCAAGGGTTCTAAGTTCAAGGTTAGGGGAGGACGGGACACTGAACTCTTGAGCATTGAACTTTGAACGAGTCCTATCTTTTTTCCAGCGGCACAAAAGGCCGCGGGTCCGGGCCGATGTAATCTGCGTTGGGTCGGATCAAGCGATTGTCGGCGCGCTGCTCGATGATATGAGCGGCCCAGCCGGTGATGCGCGAGATTACAAACAGCGGCGTGAACATGGCCGTCGGAATGCCACAGAAATGATAGGCGCTCGCGCTGTAAAAATCCAAATTGGGAAACATCTTTTTTTCCCGGCGCATGACTTGCTCCAGGCGCTCGGAAACCGGAAAAAGTCTTTTGTCACCGTGTGCTTCGCTGAGTTTTCTTGACCACGCCTTGATCACATCGGAGCGCGGATCGGAGACCTTGTACACCCGATGGCCGAAGCCCATGATCAACTTCCTGGCGGCGAGCATTTCGAGCAAGCCTTTTTCCGCCTCGTCGGCGCTGGAGAACTTCTCGATCAGTTCCATGGCCGCTTCGTTGGCGCCGCCGTGCAGCGGGCCGCGCAGCGCGCCGATGCCGCCGGTCACCGCCGAGTAAAAGTCAGGCAGGGTGGAAACGATCGTGCGCGCCGTGAACGTCGAGGCGTTGAACTCATGCTCGGCGTAGAGGATCAGCGACACGTCGATGGCGCGGCAGTGCAACTCGTCGGGTTTTTTACCGTGGAGCAAATGCAAAAAATGGCCCGCGGTGTTGTCGTCGTCGGTCTCGGTATCGACGCGATGGCCCTGTTCGTGAAAATGGTGCCAGTAGAGCAGCATGGCGGTGAAGCAGGCGGTGAGGCGATTCGCCACAGCGATTTGATCATGGCCGGGGCCTTCGGGTTCCAGCGTGCCGAGCATGGAGCAACCGGTGCGCATCACGTCCATCGGATGGGTGCTGCGCGGGATCAGCTCTAGAACTGTTTTTAAAGCAGCGGGTAGCCCGCGCATCGCGCGTAACTTAGATTTGTATTCGTCGAGCTCTGCCTGTTTGGGTAAACGACCGTAGATGAGTAAATAAGCGACTTCCTCGAAAGTGGAGTGCTCCGCCAGATCGTGGATCGAATAGCCGCGATAGGTGAGCCCTTTACCTTCCTTGCCGACCGTCGCAATCGCCGTGTGGCCGGCGATTACGCCTGCGAGTCCAGCGCCTGGTTCCGTTGCCATAGTTTATTCCTCCAATCCTATTTGCACCGAAGACCGGTGCTATTTCAAGTTGTCGGAAGCCTCGGGAGTGGGTAACACTGTATGAAGAGATTCGCAGAATCCAGGCTGAGGGCAGGCCCACGTCGAAATTCGATAAACTTTTAGCGCTGGCGCTCATATTATTTGCGGTCGTGTTCATTCTCATTTGCGCTTTTGTCGTGACGCCCGCATGCAATGAAATAGGCTGGAAACCACCCTGTCCGCCTAAGGGCTTTCAATAACAGCAGTAGCTCATACGAACTTTTCACCAGCCCTTGACAGTTTGCCTCGACATTCGTTACCGCTGAAGGAAGCAAACCATAAACGTATCAGGAGTAATCGAATGGCTCTACCGAAAACCTTCAAAGCGATGGTGGTGTCCGAAACCGCCGAGAAAACCTTTCCGCGCGAGATCCGCGACCGCGCCTTGAGCGACTTGCCGGCCGGAGAATTGATCATTGAAGTGAAATATTCATCGCTCAACTACAAAGACGCTCTGTCCGCCACCGGCAATAAAGGCGTGACACGAAAATATCCGCATACGCCGGGCATCGACGCGGCCGGCGTGGTGGCGGACTCGACGACTAAAATGTTTGGCGCCGGCGATCAGGTGACGGTCACCGGATTCGATCTGGGTATGAACACCTCCGGCGGTTTCGCGCAGTATATCAGCGTGCCGGCCCTCTGGGCGACCAAGCTGCCGCAAGGATTATCGCTCAAAGACAGCATGGGCTACGGCACGGCGGGGCTCACCGCGGCGCTGTGCCTCATCCGTCTGATGGCCAGCGGGTTGACGAAAGAATCCGGCGAGGTGCTGGTAACGGGCGCCTCGGGCGGCGTCGGCAGCATCGCCGTGGCGATTCTGGCCAAGCTCGGGTTCAACGTCGTCGCCGCCACCGGGAAAAGCGGCGAGCATGAATTCCTCAAGGCGCTGGGCGCGACGACGATCATCTCCCGGGAGGAGGCGAACGATACCTCGGGCCGGCCGCTGCAGAAGCCGCGCTGGGGGGGCGTCATCGATACCGTCGGCGGCAACATTCTCGCGACCGCGCTCAAGACGACGAAATACGGCGGCCTGGTCGCCGCTTGCGGCAACGCCATGTCTCCCGAGCTCAATATCAACGTCTTTCCGTTCATCTTGCGTGGCGTGAGCCTGCTCGGCGTCGATTCGGTAGAGATTCCCATGCGCGCGCGGCAGATGGCGTGGAGCAAGCTCGCCGGTGAATGGCGCATCGATCT
>JBLMXG010000148.1:0-8154 GCA_050257635.1 Chloroflexota bacterium | reverse complement strand
AGCCGACGGGCCGTCGCTGCGTACCTGCTCGACGGAATGAGGTGCAGTCGATCTTGAGTCGGCGCTTTTTTAAATCGGACATTACAGCAAAGATTCGATCACCAAGGTTGGGGGTGTCACTTTCGCGGGGTGGCATCGGGGCGCACAACAAGCCGTCCTGGTTATTTCGTATATCCAGCTAGGAGCGAGCCAAAGCAGCAAACATGCCAACCTGCTAGAATCAATAGATCGGCGTAATTATCGCCACTTAGCTCTGGGGTGAAAGCTGCGGGACCAACAGGTCGGGATATTTTTGAAAGATTTCGCCAAAAATGAACTGTTGCGGCTATGGATCGCCGCGAATGATAAGCCGCAAGTCAAGTGTCGCTGCCCCGGCAAGGCGAAGCTCGCCACCCGACGAGGACGTCAGGCCAACGCAAGGAACGCGGCAAACGGTGATACTCAGTTCTTCGCTGCCCTGGATTCGCACGGAATCGTTACCGTAAAAGTCGATCCGACTCCCTCGGTGCTGGCGACAGCGAGACGGCCGCCGAGAAGATCGGTGAATTTTTTGGCGATATAAAGTCCCAAGCCGACTCCGCCGAAACGGCGCGTGCCGGAGCTGTCTACCTGGTAGAATTTGTCGAAGATTTGATCGAGCTTTTCTTTCGGTATGCCGACCCCGGTGTCGCTCACCGAGAATTCAAGGGCCGCGGGCTGCGCACTGAGCCCGCAAAGCCCAGGGTAAATTGCCGTGTCGCGCGCCCCATTGCCGTCGATATCCAGAATCCGCGCGGCGACGGTTACCGTGCCTGCTTCCGTGAATTTGATGGCGTTGCCGAGCAGGTTGTCGAGGATCTGCTTGAGTTTTCTCCGGTCGGTATTGAGGCTTGGCAAGTTCGGCGGGTAACGCCATTCCAGGATCACGTGGCCGGGAGCCGTCACGGCATAGTTGGCACGCAGCTCCGCCAGCAAATCTTCTGGGCTGAGTTCCTGAGCGTCGATCGCCACCGCTTCGGTTTCCAAGGTGGTCGTGAATAAAAGCGTGTTGATCATCGCCAGCAGTTCCCGAGATTCGCGAGCGATCTTTGCGAGCGCCTCGTCCTGGGCCGGCTCGATCGCGCCGAGGATGCCCTCTTTGAACAGCGAGGTGTATCCCATGATGACGTTGATCGGTGTGCGCAACTCGTGCGAAACCACGCCGAGAAATTCGTCTTTGACCCGATTGGCGCGCTCAAGCTCGAGGGTTTTAAGCTGCAGCTCATCGACTTTTGAGCGCACGTCTTCATAGAGCCCGCTGTTCTCGATGGCTACGGCCAACTGGTCGGAGATCGCTTCCAATAGCTGAATCTCACTCGCGGCGAGGGAGCGCGGCGCGTCGTTTACACAGGTGACCGTGCCCAGGCACGCGACTTTGCCTTTGATCGGAAGCACCGCGAGGAAGCGATGGCTATGTTTGCCCGAAGTCAGTTTGCTGCTCACCGTCCGGTAACGGGGATCGTTGGGAGCGTCCATGAATATCAGTTTTTCGCCGGAATTGGCGACGGCACCGACAACGCCTTCGCCGCTCCGAAAGGTCCGCTTCGGCGAGAAGTGTTCCTGGTCGTGTTCGAAGGAGGCGCGGAGGATGAGCGCGTGTCGTTGTTTGTCGAAAAGATGAATGCGCGTCGCATCGAAGTGGAAAATCTCGATGATCTTTTCGATCGCCGCGCGCAGGATTTGATTGAGATTGAGCGACTGGCTTGCCGCCGACGCCACCGCATGGAGGGCGGTCAGCATGCGGTTGCTCTCGGTTAACGCTGCGTTGGTTCTTTCGATGTCGTCACGCGAGCGCTCGAGGTCGTTATACAACCGGCGGTTCTCCAAAGCGGTGCCCATCTGGCTCGCGATCGCCATGAGATGGTCTCTATGCTCTGCGTTGAAATGGCCCGGTCGTTTGCTCGATAGCTGCATAACGCCGCGCACGTTGTCGTGAGCGATCAAGGGCAGCATGGCAGCGGAGTGAAAACCATAAGCGAGCTGTGTCCTGCCCTGAAAGCGCTCCTCGGCGGCAATGTCCGGGGCCAAGATCGGTTCGCCGTGTTGTACTACCCAGTCGGCAGACCCCCCTGCCGGGATTTTCTCCACGCGCGTCAGAAACGGCTCGGGGTAGCCGCTTTGACTGACGATCCGGTAATTCCCCGTCTCGGCATCCCAGATACGGATCAGGCCGGCGTCCGCGCCGGTGCTATCGATAAGCCGGCCGATAATCGCATCCATGATTTCCTGATCGGAAGCGCCGGGGCTCAAAGGGGCTAGAATCGAATAGAGATTTGCGAGCTGCTTGAGCGAGTGGTCGAGCGAGCGATTGGTGATTTCCAGTTGCTTCTTGCCGACTGTAATTTCGTCGTAAAGCCGCGCGTTCTTGATGGCGATGGCGGCGCGGCCCGCGACCGTCAATAGAAAATCGATCTCTTGCTCCGTGAACGGATGAAACTCCCGGGTATAAAATCCAAGGATACCTTGCACCTCGTCATTTGCGATCATCGGCACGCCGAGGTAGCTGACCAAGCCGTGTTGACTATACAGCGAAAAGGCCCCATCATCCGCGACTTCTTGAATGTTCGGCACGATTACGGGACGTTTTGTCTGCACAATCTGCCCGGAATACTTGCCGGTCTTGCGCCCGACCCTCGCGTGCCAGTCTTTTTCATCGATGTTACGACACGCCGCGTTATCGAAAGTTCGGTTGAGGGGGTTGAATAGGCGGATAGTGGTGGCGGCGGAGAAGGGCAAAAAGTCGCCCATTTTTTCGAGCAGCAAATTCAGAACCGAGTCGAGGTCGAGGGTGGAGCCGATGGTTCGTTCGATGTCGCGCAGCGCTTCGATACGTTTCAAATGGCTCTCGCTCTCCTGATACAACCGGGCGTTTTGAAGCGCCAGCGAAGCTTGATCGGCGAAGGCTTGCAGCAGATCGACCTCGCGTAGCGTGTATTCCCGGCCGGTGCGGTCGATAAGCGTGAGTGTGCCGATCACGTTGTCGCGCACACGCAAAGGCATGGCGATCATCGAACCGCTCCCAGACCGGGTGACATGCTCCCTCATCGCAGCGTCAAATTTGACGCGCGGGTCGTTTAGCGTGTCAGCGGACCAGATCGGTTTCCCTTCGGTTAAAGCGTGACCCGCCAGACCGACTCCAGCCGGCAGTACCTGGGCTCCGTCATTCTGGGAATATACCGCGCCTTTGGCGGCAAAGCGGCGTAGAGAATTGTCGGGCTGGCGCAGCCGTATGGTCGCGCCCTTGACTTTGAACAGGTCGAGCACGCTGCTGACGACGCGCGCGCCGATTACGGTCGTATCCATCGTCTCTGCCAGCGAACGGGAGATATTTGCCAACTGTTCGGCTTCCTGCCGCCGTTGCTCGCTTTCTTCGAAGAGGCGCGAGTTCTCGATCGCGATGGCGGCTTGGCCGGCCAGAGTCGTTAAGAATTCGACCTCTTCGGCGCTGAACTCGTGGCGCTCCTTGGCATAGACGCCGAGGACGCCGATCACTTGGTCGCGCGCGATCAGCGGCACGCCGGCGTAAGAGACCAGGCCGAAACGCGCAGGCATGGGTCTGTGTTTCGCGTGCGCGTCGCTGCGGACATCGGCGACGATCACCGGCTCTTTGCTCCTGACAACTTGCAATGCCCGATGGAGGGTGCGCCCCACCTCGCGCCTGTTCCATTCATTGACTTCGATGCCGCGCTGGGCGACGCACTCCAGTTGTCCCGCGTCGGGTCTGAACAGCCGCAGTGACGAAACGATCGGGTAAGGGAAAAACCTCTCGATCTTTTCCAGCAAAACGTCGAGTTGGCTTTGCCGATTCATCGTCGAGGTTATCGCAACGTTGATCTCGTGGAGAGCGCGGACCCGATCGAGGCTACGCTGCCGCTCGTCTTCCGCCTGCTTGAGCTCGCTGATATCGAAGACCGAGCCGATGTAGCCGAGGAACTCGCCGCTTTCGCTCATCCGCGGATGGGCCGAGTCGATGATCCAACGGTATGCACCGTCGCAACGGCGCAAACGATATTCGCTCTGGAACAATGCTCTTTGCCGATTCGCTTCGGTAAAATCGGCTGCGACGCGGGCGCGATCGTCGGGATGAACTGCGTCCAACCATCCCTCGCCCAGACCGGCTTCATCGGTCTGGCCGGTGAAATCCTGCCATTGCTTATTGAGATAAGTGCAGGTGCCGTCCGGCTGGGTGATCCAGATCATGACTGGCGCGCTATCAGCCATTTCGCGAAAGCGTGTTTCGCTCTCGCGCAGCGCAGCCTCCTCGCGCTGTTTACCGATCGCGATGGCGGCCGTGTGGGTGGCGATGTCGATCAGTTTAGAGTGCGATTCTGCGGGCCGGCGCGGCGCTCGAAAATAGATCGCGAAGGTTCCCAAGACGTTCTGCTGGGCGTCGAAGATCGGCGTCGACCAGCAGGCGCGCAAACTATGACTCAGCGCAGCAGCGCGCCAGTTTTGCCACAATGGGTCGCTGGCGATGTCTTCGACGATCACCGATTCACGCCGGTGGACGGCCGTGCCGCAAGAGCCCGCGCCCTCGCCGACCGTTTCTCCGTCAATGGCTTGGATGTAGCTAACGGGCAAGCGCGGTGCGGCGCCATGCTTCAAGTGGCGGCCGTCGGCATCGAGCAAAAGAATCGAGCAAAGCATCTCGTCGGATTGCGCTTCGATCACGCGCAGCAAAGCGTCGAGGGTCGAGTGCAAGGGCGCCCCCCGCGCGATCATTTCCAGCACGCGCATCTGCCCCCCCAGAAGGGCGGCGTTGCGTTTTTGTTCGGTGATATCGCGAGTAATGCCGAGGGCGGCGACGACCCGGCCCGTTGAATTGCGCACAGGCGCGGTGTGGGTGTCGAGCCAGCGGCGCGTGCCTTTGAGGCTGACAATTTCAAACTCGAGCCTGCCCGATTCACCGCGAAAAGTCGCCTCGTTGAGTGCTTGAAATGCGCGCCGGTGCTCGGGCACGATCAAGCCATAGACTTCTTTGGCGACGACCTGCGCTGGGGAGTCGGCGTCAATCATGCGCAAGCCGGCCGGGTTCATCTCGAGCAGCGTTCCGTCCTGAGCAAGAATCTTGACGCACTCGGGTTCCGATTCGATGACGGCGCGCAGGCGGCGCTCGTTTTCTGCCAGCGCGGCGTTGGCGACCGAAAGCTCGATATTGGTTTCTTCGAGCTTTCGCACCAGAGCTTCGCTATATTCCCGCAGCGCCGACGAGTCGACGGGCTTCCTCGCTCTGGTCTTGTGGTTGGCATGGCCGTTCTCGACGATCTCATTGAGAGCTTGGAGGATTTCTTCCGGGGGAGCCGGCTTGCGCACGAATTTATCTGCGCCCATCGCCATAGCGGCTTTCTCATCGGCGGTCGAGAGATAGGTCGCCGTATAGAGAATCACCGGGGTATCTTTGAGCTTCTTGTTTTTGCGGATTTCATAGCACAGCCGGTAGCCGTCCATCTGCGGCATCAGGACATCGGAAATCACCGCATCGCATGGGTTGTTTTCAAGCCAGGCAAGAGTGGCCGCGCCATCTTCGCACTCGGCCACCATGTGGCCCTCGTGGCTGAGCAGCGCGCGGAGCAGTCTGCGGTTGACCGGGTCGTCGTCGGCGACGAGGATCTTCATGCTATGGTCGCAACCCTTCCCCGGCGACGCCACGGATGCCGGCGCCGCGTGTAGCTTGCGCGGCTTTGACAACGGGCAGGGTAAACGTAAACGTCGTGCCGCGTCCTTCCTCGCTCTCGACCCAAATTCTTCCGCCGTGGGCTTCCACGATCATCTTGCAAATCACCAAGCCTAGGCCGGTGCCTTTATCGGCGAGCGCCCGGCTGTTATCGGCCTGGCGATACTTCTGAAACAGATTGCTTAGCTCGGCGCGCGGAATTCCGATGCCGTTGTCCTGAACTTCGATTTTTATTTCGTCGCTCTGACCGGGCAGAACCCGCACCTGGATTCGGCCGCCTTCATTGGTGAACTTGAGGGCGTTGGTGATCAAATTCGTGATCACCTGGTCGACGCGGCGCGCATCTGCCTCGGTGGACGGGAGCGACGGGTCGCCGCTGCAGGTCAAGGCGATCATCTTGCTGGCTGCAACCGGCCTGAAATTCGCGACGATCGCGCTGGCAAGCTCGAAAACATTGACCGGGTCGCAGTGCAGCTCGATGCGGCCGCTTTCGATTTTGGAGATATCGAGAAAATCGCTGATCAGGTCGACTAGGTTTTTGGCGTTGTTGCGCATGCGGTCAAGCCATTTTTTCTGCTCCTCCGATGCGGCGCCGAACAGGCCATGGTGCATCATCTCGGCGATACCCATGATGTTGGAGAGCGGCGAGCGCAGATCGTGGGCGATCATGGCGGTGAAATCGGCCTGCAGCCGGTTGGCCTGTTCCAGCTCGCGAGCTTGTTTCTGGATTTTCTCATAGAGCTGCGAATTGTGTATGGCGACCGCCGTCTGCCCGGCCACCGCGGAAAGAAACTGGACTTCGTCGTCGGTGAATTCGTGAGCGGTGCGGGTCAGAAAGATCAGCACTCCCAGAGTTTCGCCTTTAGTCAGCAGCGGGACGCCGAGGTATGAAACCAACCCGTTGCGTTGATAAAAGTCACGATCGAGAGTGCGCGGATCGCTCCGCAGGTCGCTGATGACGACGGGATTCTTCGATTCCGTGGCGGCGAGCACGAGTTGGGGCACCGCGGGGAGATCTCTGCCGGTCCAGTTTGTTTCATCCAGGTTGCGGCAGGCCGCGCGTTTCCAGTCGCCACTCGCCGGATCTTTAAGCCAAACCAGCAGCGCGCTGTAGGGCAGCAGGCGCTGGATGGTTTCCAGCAGCAGGTTCAACATCGACTGCAGGCTCAACGTCGAGGTCGCCGCCAGATTGATTTCCCGCAGAATCGAGATCCGCTCCAACTGCAATTGGATTTGTTCTTCGGCGCGCTTGCGCTCGGTGATGTCGCGCGCCACGGCCATGACCCCGATGACTTGACCGTCGCGCTCGCGCGGGCTGGCGCTCACTTCGCCGACGCGATATTCGCCGCTCTTGGTCAGAAAGCGCAGCTCGACGTTGGGAACAGCTTCGGAACGGAGCAGCTTCTCAAAGTGAGCAAGAACGCGCTGCCGGTCGTCGTTATGGATTATTTCCACAAAAGGCTCGCCGATCCATTCCGCGCTTGTGAATCCGCTCATCGCCTCGAACCCAGGGTTGACTGCGATAAACTGGCCGTCGCGCGAAATCAACGAGATGGAATCTCCGGCTTTTTCAAAAAGCTCGCGGTAGTGCGCCTCGGAATCGCGCAGCTCCTGCTCGGTACGGCGCCGCTCAGCGATTTCATCTTCAAGCTGGTCGTTGGATGCCTGGATCTGCCGGGCGCGCCAGCGCGCCGTCTGCGCCAGATAGGTGACGGCGGTGAGCAGCAAAGTCGCCAAGAGCCCGATCAGGAGCGCCAGCCAATTTGCATGGGATTTGATAGCGGCCATCACTGTGGGTTTCGGCCAAACCCGGACCGTCCAGGTGGCGTTGCCAAGCGGTATCACTGACTCTTCCGCCCATTTGACATATTGCGGGTCGGAGCCGCGCCGCCGGTAGATTTCGCGACCGCCGTCGTACAGTACGATGGAATAGCCGATAAAGGCCTCATCGTCGATCAACTGATCCAACATTTCCTGCGCCTGGAAAATGCCGATCAAGAACCCGCGCGGTTTCCTCTTGTCGGAGATCGGCGCATAGATAAAATAACGATCGTTGCCGGGGATCGCGTCGTCATCCGCGACCAAGGCCATGCCGTCGGCGTGCGCGGTTTCCAATGCCGCCAGGTGATGGGGGTCCGCGCTCAAATCGGCGCCCACGAGCCTCGGATAGCTACCTTTTGGGACGATCCAGCGCACACGGTTGTTTTCGTCGAGCCACGCGATGGCGTGCAGCCCGTAGAGCCACTGAAGGAGCAGGGCGGCTTCGTCTTGGATGCGCTCGGGCGATTCGAGATTGTAGCGCTCCCAGCGGGTGGCGCCGCGCATCAACTCGAACATGATCGAGTTGACGGTCGAAGTAATGCGGTTATGGACGTTGATCTCTTGGCTGCCTATGAGCTGGCGAATTTTCGCATTATCAGAGGCAATAAACGCTTGCCACAGAATGAGGGTGGCGGTGAGAC
>JBLMXG010000147.1:0-51758 GCA_050257635.1 Chloroflexota bacterium | reverse complement strand
TAACCCAAGGCTTTTTCAATCTTGCTTGTATGCAATCCTTTGATCTGATTCAACTCTTGGGCGCTGTAGTTGACCAGTCCGCGGGCGAACTCGCGGTCCTGTAAATCCAGGCAGCGCACGCATTCGCCGACGCCAAAGCTGCCGCGCACTTCCTTCAACCCGGAAGGCAGCAGGCTTCGACCCTTTTGCACCAATGCTTCGCGCGCTCCCGCATCGACGACGATGTCGCCGGCCGGTTTCAAATTGTAGGCGATCCAGTGCTTGCGGTGAGTCAAGCGGTTTTGATCGGGCAAAATCAAGGTGCCCACCGGATCCTGCGCATCGAAGACTCGCTCCAAGGCGCGCCCGTTTAGACCGCTGGTGATGATCGTCGGAATGCCGGCCACGGCGGCTTCTTCGCCAGCGGCGATTTTCGTCCCGATGCCGCCGGTGCCAAAAGGACTTTGGCTCGTGTCGGCGAGATTGGCTTTGACTTTTTTGACGTCATCGATAAGCGAAATCAGGGCGGCATCCGAATACACCCACGGGTCGCGATCGTAAACTCCCTCGACGTCGCTCAAGATCACCAGCAGGTCCGCGCCCAGCAGCGTCGCCACCAGCGCCGACAGATGATCGTTATCGCCGAACTTCATCTCTTCGACGGCGACCGTATCGTTTTCATTGACGATCGGCACGATCGAGGAGTCGAGCAGCATTTTAAAGGTATGTTTGGCGTTGATGTAGCGCTGGCGGTTGGCCAGGTCGGCGTGGGTCAATAAAACCTGTGCGACGCTTTTGTCGAATTTCGAGAAATAGCGTTCGTAGAGCGCCATGAGCTTGATCTGGCCGACAGCGGCCAGCGCCTGCTTTTCGGGAATGGTTTTCGGACGCTGCTTGCGGCCGAGCCGCGTCATGCCCGCCGCTACGGCGCCCGAGCTGACCACGACCAGCTCTTTTTTTTGATCGTGCAGGCCGGCCAGCTCACGCACCAGCCCGCGCAGGCGCGACTCTTCGATCCCGGCGCTCGAGGACAGAATCTGGCTGCCGATCTTGACCACTACCCGGCGCACGCGGCGCAGGATATTTCGCTTATGCTCCAGCGGCGTCACGGATTGCCTCGGCTTCGCGCCTGGTCTTGTCTAACTTTTCGCCAACCTTTTGCACCAGCGTTCTCACATTTTCCGTCGTTGCCGCCGAAATCAAATAGAGCGGCTTGAATTCCCTGGGCAGCTTGCGCGCCAACCACTGCGCCTTTTCTCGGCCTTCGGGTAAATCGATTTTATTTGCCACCACGATCTGCGGCTTTTTCGCCAGTCCCCGGTCAAACAGCGCGAGCTCACGATTGACCATGCGCCAGTCGCGCAGCGGATCGTCCGCATCAATCTGCGATGCGTCGAGCAGATGAATCAGCAGGCTGGTGCGCATCACATGGCGCAAAAATTTATGTCCGAGTCCATGTCCCTCATGCGCTCCTTCGATCAGGCCGGGAATATCAGCGACGACGAAACTCTTGCCGTCGCCGTAGCCGACCACGCCGAGATTCGGCACCAAAGTGGTGAATGGATAGTCGGCAATCTTCGGTCGCACGGCCGATATCGTCGCGATCAACGTCGACTTGCCGGCGTTGGGTAAACCGATGATACCGACGTCCGCTAGTAACCGAAGCTCGACCTCGAGTTCCCGTTCCCCTCCCGCTTCTCCCGGTTGAGCATAACGCGGGCTTCTGTTGGTCGATGAGGTAAAATGGGCGTTCCCCTTGCCGCCGCGCCCGCCGGCGACGATAATCATTTGCTCGCCTGCCTTTTTCAGATCGGCCAGAAGCTCGCCGGTTTCATGATCTCGAATGATCGTTCCGACCGGAACTTTGATCACACGGTCTTCGCCTCGCCGCCCGTGGCAGTCGCTGCTCGAGCCATTTCCTCCCCGTCCGGCCTTGACCAATTTCTGATGTCGCAGATCGAGTAGCGTGGTCAGTTGAGGGTCGGCTTCAGCAACGATGTTGCCCCCGGCACCGCCGTTGCCGCCATCCGGCGGGCCGCGACGAACGAACTTCTCCCGGCGAAAGCTCACAGAGCCCCTCCCGCCATCACCGGCGAGAACATGAATCCTGGTTTCGTCAATGAATTTCATGAGCGAGCTAATTCTAATGTCGTTGGTCGGAGGTGAACGATTCGCCGCAGGTATCTCTCAGCATCGTCGCGTCTCAAATCTTACCCTTTTCCATTTTACTTCTGTCTTTCTTACATCATCGCCTTCCAGCGGACAAAAAAAAAGCCCCGAGAGGGGCTTTTCGATCGCGAACGCTCAACCCTACTGCACTACTGGGCCGGCAGTATCGTGACGCGCTTGCGTTCTTTATCCTTGCGCTCGTAGCGCACGACCCCGTCGACCAAAGCGAATAAGGTGAAATCCCGCCCCATGCCGACATTCTTACCCGGGTGAATTCTCGTGCCGAGCTGGCGCACGAGAATATTTCCGGCGCGCACCGTTTCTCCGCCAAAAACTTTTACTCCCCGTCTTTGCCCTTGACTATCGCGCCCGTTGCGAGAGCTGCCGCCCGCCTTTTTGTGTGCCATTGCCTACTCCTCGATAATTACGCTTCGATAGAGGTGATTTTGAGCGTCGTCTGATACTGTCGGTGGCCCCGCTGCCGGCTGTAGCTCTTTCTTCTTTTCTTCTTAAAAACTATAACCTTTTTCGCCCTGTCTTGCCCGACGATCTCACCGATAACTTTCGCATCGGTTAACACTGGAGCGCCGATTTTGACCTCGTCGCCGCCGACAAATAGAACTTCCGGCAAGGTAACCTTTTCGCCCACTTCACCGCTCAGCTTTTCGATCTTGAGGAGGTCGCCTTCGGAGACGCGATATTGCTTCCCACCCGTCCTAATTACTGCATATTTCATAGGTTTTTCCTGAAGCAAACTTTTTAAAGGAAAATATCGATAAAGTCAACTTTACCCCGTAAACGAGGACTCTTTGGACATTCCTACTGCCGCATTTTACCAACGCGGGCAGTGTGACCTCGAGCTAGCCCCATGCCCATTCCTTGTCAAACGTCGTCACTGCCAACTTATTAACAGCAGCGGCCCCAGTACGACCCGAAACGGCCAAAAATTTTAATATTGCAATAGCGTTGACAAGCTCAAGCCTTTTTCGATATATCGTGTGTCGATATAATCGTTAAGCGACTGATCTATGGCAGATGAGTCTACCCAGCCCAACTACCAAGCAATGGCGGAGCTTCGGTATCAAATCCGGCGCTTTCTGCGCTTTAGCGAAACGGCCGCACGGCAGGCCGGCATCGAACCTCAGCAATATCAGCTGCTGATGGCGGTCAAAGGCTTGCCGACGAACGCCAAGCCGAATATTAGCCTCCTGGCCGAGCGCATGCAGCTTCAGCATCACAGCACAGTGGAGTTGGTCGATCGTCTGGTCGAGCGCGGCCTGCTCTTTCGCTTGCGCGCCACCGACGATCGCAGGCAAGTGTTGGTTAAGCTCACTCATGACGGCGAGGAGTTTCTCGAAAAACTCGCCCTTCATCATCTCCAAGAGTGGCAATCCGCAGGTCCGACGTTCGTGCAGCTGCTTCAGGTAGTTATCGAAACCGTCGGTGAGTCGACTTCAACCGAAAAAATTTCCCAGGGGAACGAAACAGAGGCGCTATCTAAAACATAGAAAGGACAGTAGCCATGGCTGAACGAGGAAATGCCTCGGAAGAAGTTTTATTGGATGTCAGGGTCGCTGAAGCGTCAGCGCTATATAAGTTTTATCTTAACCAGGAAAAGAAAGTTCTCGGCTTTATCGCCGTGGCTGTCTTTCTGACGATCTGGGAACTGGTCGGCAATGTATTTCAACTGATCAACCCGATGTTCATGAGCGCCCCCTCGCTCATCGCCAAGGCGGCGGTCGATTTAGTCCGCTCGGGTGAAATTTGGAACGATTTACGGGTCAGCAGCATCGAATTATTCTGGGGCTATATACTTTCGGTCATCTTCGCAATCCCCTTCGGCATCATGGTCGGTTGGTACAAACGGGTGAGCTACATCTTCGATCCGTTTATCAACGCCATGAACGCGACGCCGCGCGTCGCCCTCTTGCCGTTAGTCATCATCTGGCTCGGCATCGGCATCCTGTCCAAAGTCGGCATCATCTTTTTAGGCGCGGTCTTTCCGATGTTGATCAACACCCGCGACGGTGTCAAGACCACGCCGGCCAACCTGCTCACCGCAGCGCGCAGTTTCGGCGCGTCCGAATGGCAGATTTTCAAGTCCGTGGTGCTGCCGTCCACGGTACCGTTCATTCTTACCGGCCTCAGACTGGGCGTGGGACGCGCCCTGGTCAGCGTCATGGTCGGCGAACTTTATGCCGCCACGGCGGGCATCGGCTTCATGATCACGGTCGCCGGCGCGACTTTCCAGACCGATAAGGTTTTCGTCGGCGTTTTGATCTTCGCGCTCAGCGGCATGTTTCTAATGGAAGCTCTCAGCAACGTCGAGCGGCGCTTCGACAAATGGCGCCCCAATGTCGGCGCGCAAGAGTAAGCCAACGGCTGTCGATTGTGAGTAATACGCGGGCCTGCCTAACGGCAGGCCCGTTTTTTTGCGGTGCATTGACGCCTCTTTCATCCCGCGCAAAACCACGGCGACCCTTGCCATCGACATTTGTTCTGCTTAGGTTGCCAAGAACGAAGGGGGCAAAACTCATGCTATTCCGCCAACCGCGCTCTAGTATCGTCAGCGGCTTGTTAATCGCCGCTCTGCTGATCTTTTCCGGCGGCGGTTACAACAAACTGCAAGGGTTGGACGAAGAGGTCAAAGGCGCTTGGGCCGAAGTGCAGAATCAATATCAGCGCCGCGCCGATCTTTACCTCGTCGCCGCCGACAAATAGGACTTCCGGCAAGGTTACCTTTTCGCCCACTTCGCCGGCCAGCTTTTCGATCTTGACGAGACCGCCCTCGGATACGCGATATTGCTTCCCGCCCGTTCTAATTACTGCATATTTCATAGGTTTTTCCTGAAGCAAACTTTGTAAAGCAAAAAATCGATAAAGTTAACTTTACCCTGTAAACGAGAACTCTTTGGACAGTTGCGACTGGCCTCGACGTCTACCGTCGCGAGCCAAGCAAGCCGACTTAGTGATGGCGGATGTCGCTGAGAGCTTTGAAGCTTTCAATAAGTCAAATCAGCGTAGATCCGGTCCGGCGAAATTCGGCGAGAGTTCGAGTTTTAGTTAGTGTTGACAGACTCAAGGCTTATCATATATATCGTTACTCGATAATATCGTAGTACGATAGACATGACAATTGAACCTGTGCACCCCAACTACCAAGCAATGGCGGAGCTCCGGTATCAGATTCGGCGCTTTCTCCGCTTCAGCGAAAATGCCGCGCGGCAAGCTGGCATCGAGCCGCAGCAGCATCAACTTTTGATGGCAATTAAGGGCCTACCCGCTGGCACCATACCGAACATCCGAATTCTTGCCGAAAGAATGCAGTTGCAGCATCACAGTACCGTGGAGCTCATCGATCATCTCGCCGAGCGCGGCTTTCTGTGCCGGCTGCGAGCGACCGACGACCGCAGACAGGTTCTCGTAAAGCTCACTCAAGAGGGTGAGCAATTCCTCGAGAAACTCACACTGCATCATTTGCAAGAGTGGCAATCCGCCGGTCCGATGTTCGTGAAGCTGCTTCAAAGCGTGATCGAAAACCCCGAAGAGTCCGCGTCAACCGAAGAAATTTCCGCAAAGAGCGAAATAGAGGCGTCATCCAACCATAGAAAGGATATTAACCATGGCTGAGCGAGGAAATGCCGCAGAGGAAATTTTATTAGATGTCCGGGTCGCCGAGGCCTCCAAGCTATACAAGTTCTACCTCAACCAGGAGAAGAAAATCCTCGGCTCCATCGCCGTCGCTTTATTTCTGATCACGTGGGAGCTGGTCGGCAATATTTTTCAACTGATCAATCCCATGTTCATGAGCGCGCCTTCGCTCATTTTCAAGGCCGCGGCTCAGATGTTTGGCTCGGGAGAAATATTCAACGATTTGTACGTCAGCGGTATTGAGCTCTTCTGGGGCTATATCCTATCAGCCGTCGTCGCGATCCCCTTTGGGATCATGATTGGCTGGTACAAACGGGTAAGTTATATCTTTGACCCCTTTGTTAACGCCATGAATGCGACGCCGCGCGTCGCCCTTTTGCCGCTCGTCATCATCTGGCTCGGAATCGGAATCTTGTCCAAAGTTGGCATCATCTTTTTAGGCGCGGTATTTCCGATGTTGATCAACACCCGGGACGGCGTTAAAACCACACCGGCTAATTTACTCACCGCCGCGCGCAGCTTCGGCGCATCGGAATGGATACTGTTCAAGAGCGTCGTTCTCCCTTCGACAATTCCGTTCATCCTTAGCGGGTTAAGACTCGGGCTGGGCAGAGCGATCGTGGGCGTGATGGTGGGCGAGCTCTATGCCGCGACCGCGGGCATCGGTTTTATGATCACTGTTGCCGGCGCCACCTTCCAAACCGATAAAGTCTTTGTCGGCGTTCTCATATTCGCCCTGACCGGCATGATCGGCATGGAGCTGCTGACAAGAGTGGAAAAACGCTTCGATACTTGGCGGCCAAAGGTGGGTGGGGAAGCGGAGGGGTAGCCTCTACCCAAAAAACACGCGTCTCGAAGCTCTACGGACCAAGGGCCCATCCGACGGAT
Organism: Chloroflexota bacterium; assembly: GCA_050257635.1. Lineage (GTDB taxonomy): Bacteria > Desulfobacterota > Binatia > UBA9968 > UBA9968 > DP-20. The sequence goes on along the minus strand of JBLMXG010000147.1, from coordinate 45,071 downwards.
GGGCCCTTGATTTTTCTAACCTCCGATTCCATGGCCGGGCCTTCTTTGCGAGATGGGCACCCGGTTAATGCAGCTCTTGCCCTTTCCTACTCTTCGCCTTAGATTTCGTGCTATCGGAAAGGAACTCCAACCATGCACCCACCTACAAGAGGTTCGAAACAGCTTCGCCTTTTTCTGATTATGCTCCTGCTCACGGCCGCCGGCTGCGGTTATAACCAACTGCAAGGATTGGACGAAGAGGTCAAAGGCGCTTGGGCCGAAGTCCAGAATCAATACCAGCGGCGCGCCGATCTCGTGCCGAATCTGGTTGCCACGGTCAAAGGCGCAGCCAACTTTGAGCAGGAAACGCTGCAAAAAGTGGTCGAGGCGCGGGCGGCCGCCACCTCGGTCAAGCTCGACGCCAACGCCTTGAATAATCCGGAGACGTTCAAAAAGTTCGAACAAGCGCAGAACCAGCTGTCGAGCGCTCTGTCACGCCTCTTGGTCGTCGTCGAAAAGTACCCCGAATTGAAAGCCAACCAAAATTTTCAGACCCTCCAAGCCCAGCTCGAAGGCACTGAAAATCGCATCGCGGTTGCGCGCAGGCGCTACATCGAGCGGGTAGCCGAGTACAACAAAGCGGTGCGATTCTTCCCGACAAACTTGACGGCCAAGTGGCTGCTTGGTCTGGAAGTGCGCCAAACCTTCAGCGCCGACGAAGCCGCGCAAAAGCCGCCCGCGGTAAAGTTTTAGCGATGGTCACCTTTCGCCCTGCAATTCGCTCTGAAGTCTCGCGCATAGAAAGCGACGGGACGTGAGCGGAAAACTTATTCGAACGTTCTTGCCGGCCGTTTTTCTTTTCTTAGCCAGCGTCAAAACAGCCTCGGCCCTCGAAATCCCCGCGCTTCGCGGCCGGGTGAATGATTACGCCGGCGTGATGGGTGCGGAACCGGCGAGAGCTTTGGAGTCCCGACTCGCTCAATTCGAGGCGGAAACCGGCCACCAAGTCGTGGTTTTGACCGTACCGACGCTTGAGGGCGAAGATATAGAAGGCTTCAGCATCCGTGTCGCCGAAAACTGGAAAATCGGCAAAAAAGGCTTTGACAACGGCGTGATCCTGGTGGTCGCCGTCAAAGATCGGCGCGTGCGGCTCGAAGTCGGCTACGGTCTCGAAGGCGTGCTCCCCGACGCCATTGCCAGCCGCATTATCAACGATTATATCGTGCCGCGCTTCCGCGCTCAGGACTTCGCCGGCGGCATCACCGTCGGCATCGATGCCGTCCTCAAGGTTATTAAAAACGAACCCTTGCCCGCATCGGCGCGCAGGCAAAACCAGCGGCAAGGAGCCAATTTGAACTTTCTTGCCATGCTCGCGATAACCTTCGGCGTGCTCGGCTTGATGGCTTTCGGGTCGACCGCGGGCCGGCGGCGCAACAGCATGTGGGCCGGCGGCGGCCGGCGGCGGCCGCCGACTTTTTGGAGCGGAGGAGGATTTGGCGGGGGGAGTTTCGGCGGGGGTGGCGGGTTCAGCGGAGGCGGAGGCAGTTTCGGCGGCGGCGGCGCTTCGAGCAGTTGGTAGACATGAACGCAGAGAAATTTTTTAGCGCGGACGAGCAAGAGCGCATTCGCCAGGCGATCATCGAAGCTGAGTCCAAAACGGCAGGAGAGATCGTTCCGATGGTTGTCACTGCATCGGCGCGCTACACCGAAGTCGAGCTGTTCGGCCTTATCATCGGCCTCTTTCTCGGCATGATCGCAGAATTTTTCTGGAGCGATCCCTGGGCCTCGGCTTACGTCAATCTTTGGCCGGTCGTTGGTGCGTTCGCCGGCTTTTTTCTGTCTCAGCTTTCCGCGGCCAAGCGCCTCGTTGCAACCAAACGTCGGATCGCTGACGCCGTCCATAACCGTGCCCTCGCCGAGTTTACTCAGCAAGGCTTGCACTACACCCGCGAACACACGGGAATTTTGATCCTGGTATCTCTGCTCGAACACCGCGTCGAGGTTCTCGCCGACCGCGGCATCAACGATAAGGTTGAGCCGGACACCTGGCAGGAAATCGTCGGCTTAGTCAGCGAAGGATTGAAGTCCAACCGAGCCTGTGACAATTTCTGCGCCGCCATCGAGCGCTGCGGCGCGATTCTCGCCAAGCACTTCCCGCGCCGGGCCGATGACACGGATGAGCTTCCTAACCGCCTCGTGACCGAGTAGCAAGCTTCCGTGCTTTCGGCTATCTTCGCGGAATTAAAATTTGCTCAAGAAAGGAAATTCGCCGCTATGCGTTGGTTAAAACTCGTCGGGTTGCTTGTCGTCGCAGGATGGTTTTTCACGACCCGCTTGGCTCTCGGCGATGATCGGCTAAACTTCGCGTACATATCGCCGAACGCAGGATCATCGTCGGTCCTTTGGATCGCCAAAGATGCAGGATTTTTTAAAAAGCACGGCCTCGACGTCAATGTCATCTATATCGAAGGCACGCCCAAAGCGCTCATGTCGCTCTTTGCCGGCGAGCTGCAGGTCATCGCCGGCACCGGCCCCGCCGTGGCCAGTGCCCGAGTGCGCGGCGCCGACGCTTCGATGATCATGGGCTTCGAAGTGTATTTGCCCTATTACCTGATCGCTACCTCGGCGATCAAGAGCGTCGAAGATCTCAAGGGCAAGGTGGGTGCCAATCACTCCGCGGCAACTTCGGCGGACTTCGCCATGCGCTTGGGTCTGAGAAGCATCGGCCTCGACCCGGAACGCGATGTGAATCTGCGAGTGGTTGGCGCGACCAATTTACGCATGATCATGATGCAGCAAGGTCAGGCGCAGTTCAGCGTTTTCAGCGTCACGGAGCGGGCGCAGGCGGAGAAGTTGGGATTTAAAATTCTCGCGGATCTCGCCAAGAGGAAAATTCCCTACCCGCACAGCGGCGTGATCACCAGCGAGAGGATACTCCACGAGAAACGTGATGCGATGCTGCGCTTCGGCCGCGCCACCGTCGAAGCCATCCATTATTTCAAGAACAACAAAGCCCAGAGCATCTCGATCTTGAAAAAATACGCCAAGAGCGATCTTTCGACTCTCGACTCCGCCTACAGTTACCTAAAAAATGCGATACCGGACATGCCCTATCCGACACTTCAAGGAATGAAGACTATCCTCGCTGAAATGGGTCGGACTCGGCCGGAAGTGCTGAAATACGACGCGTCGACGATGGTCGATACGAGCATTATCAAGGCGATCGACGAAGAAGGATTTTTGAAAAAGCTGAAATAGTTGCCTAAATCTTCGTAGGGGCGTATGTCATACGCTCCTACGAGAGCTTTGCGTTCTTTGCGGCTAAATCATATCAGTTCTTACTTCCGAAGCAATCTCACATCCACCGCCGCCGCCCCTTTGCCCTGCTCCCGCACCATGATCGGATTGATCTCCAAGTCGGAGAGATAATTCCGATGAGCGGAAAAAATCTCAGATAGTCCGATCATCGCTTTCACCAGTGCGTCGATGTCGCGCGGCTTATGGCCGCGCACGCCTTCGAGGATTTTATAGCCGCGCAGCTCGTTGAGCATCGCGCGCGCTTCGCGTTCGTCGACCGGCAGCAAGCGGATCGACACGTCCTTTAGAACTTCGACAAAGATGCCACCGAGACCGACCATCAAGAACGGCCCGTATTGCGGGTCAGTGCGCGCGCCGATCAATACTTCGGTCCCCTGCACCATTTCTTGAATTAAAAGATGGCCCCGGCCCAATGTCTTGGTGAGGAGCTTCTGCCCTTCGGCTTGAACTTCTTGCGCGCTTTTCAAGCCGAGAACGACCGCGCCCGATTCGGTCTTGTGCACGACCTCCGCGGCGATCAATTTGACTGCTACCGGAAAGCCGATTTCTTTCGCTTTCACTGCCGCGTCCGCCGCGGTGCCGGCCATAGCTTGTTTCGGCAAGCCGATGCCGTGGCGCTGCAAGAGCGCATTTAAGCTTTCACCAGAGAGATTCGCCGCATCACCGGTCGCTGCCGCCAATTTCGGCGCGCCGATTTGTCTGCGCTCGCCGTACAAGCCCAAGCCGGCGAGCGCGCGCAGTGTCGGCTTGATCGCCTGCAAGAACGGCATGCCGGCTTGCTCTTGGAAAGCCCGGCTCTCGTCCGTGCAGCTGTACGTCGAGCGAGCGAAGGCGAGCACCGGTTTACCGGTCGCCTCGGTCACGCTCTTGAACAGTCCGGCGTTTCTCTGCTGCCCACGCGGTAACTCGCCGTGGATAGCGAGCAGATCGACGCCAGGATCCTCGGCGTGCAGTTTAACGATGTTGATGAATCCGGCTTCATCGCCGAAGCCGGCCACGCCGCATTCAAGCGGATTCTCCACGGCCAACTCGGGCGGAATCAGTGGACGCACCGCCTCTTTAGTCTTGTCGCTGAGCTGGGCGAGATTGGTTTTCAATTCATCGCAATGGTCGCAGATGAGTCCCTTCATGCCGCCGGAGTTGACGACGATCGCCGCGCGGCTGCCTTTGGGAAAGCGTCCCGGCATAAACGCGAGCGTTGTTTCAGTCAAGTCCTCGAGGGTCGGGCAGCGAATTAAACCCAGCCGGCTGCAAACCGCGTCGAAAACTTCGTCTGCGCCGGCAAGCGAACCGGTATGCGAGATCGCCTGGCGTTTGCCCATCTCCGAGCGGCCGAGCTTGACGACGAGAATCGGTTTGCCTTTGCCCAGCGCTTGCTCGGCGACGGCCATGAATTCTTCGGGGCGGCGAATGCCCTCGACCATCAGCGTGATCACTTTGGTTTCGGGATCGTCCACCAAGAAAGATAAATAATCGACCAGGTCGAGGCTCACTTCGTTGCCGCTGGATACCGCGTAGGTGAATCCGATGCCGCGCTCGGTGGCACCCTTGATCCAGTTGCCCAGCGAGCCGCCGCTCTGGAAAATCAATCCCACCGGTCCTTTTTTCAAAAGCGGCGTCGCAGTCGGGAACGTCCACAGCCCTTCGCCGACGGAATAGGAACCCATGCAGTTCGGCCCGCACAGCACCATGCCCGTCCGCTCGCACAGTTCTTTCATCGCCCGCGCCCGTTCCTTGCCCTTTTCATCGTCGCCCTCGCCGAATCCGGCGGTGTAGATCGTCGCGGCCTTGGTGCCGAGCTTCGCCGCTTCTTCTAACACACCGAGCACCGCTCGAGTGGGGATGAGCACCAGTAGTTCTTCCGGCACTTCGGGCAGCGCCGCGAGATTGGGATAGCATTGGTCGCCATAGAGTTCCTGGTAGTTCGGATTGATGAGATAAACGCCGCCGGGAAATTTCGCCCCTTTCAGATTGCGATAAATCCCCTGCGGCCAGGCGCCCTTTTGCGACGCGCCGACGATCGCCACCGATTTCGCGCGCAAAAGATTGCTCACCGGTTTTGCGGTAAAATTCGTCATAGCATTTCCCTTAAATTGTCGAATCATTTTCCTATGTCACAGAGGAATAGGGACTGCAAGGCGGAAGACCGGTCGCCCGTTATCAGTTTTCAGATGTCAGCGCATAAAAAACTACGCCGCTTCTCGCGAGTTTCCCAGTTGCTGACAACTGACCACTGACTCTTGACAGCTGCTTCACGGAAACACATGCCAGCGATGCGCCGGCAGTTCGACTGTCGCTTGAGCGCCCACGCCGAGCGCGCAATCGCCGGCGAGCTTGGCTACGAGTGTAATGCCGTTGACGTCGACTTCGAGCAGCGCAGAGTCACCGAGGTAATTTTTCGTGGCAATTTTTCCCACCGTGGTTGGGTCGGCTTGGCTCGTCGGGGCTGTCACGTTGACATGCTCCGGACGGATCGCCAACGTCACCGGCGCGCCGGTGCTAATGCCGTCGGGCAGCGGCGCGGCGATCAAGCCGAGAGGCGATTCGATCTGCCCCGGGCCGGCGACTTTACCTTTGACAAAGTTCATCTCGCCGACGAACTGGGCGACGAAGAGATTCGCCGGCCGCACATACACTTCGTTAGGCGGCGCGATTTGGAGAATCTCGCCCGCGTTCATCACGCAGACGCGATCGCCGAGGCTCAGCGCTTCGGCCTGATCGTGGGTGACGTAGAGCGTGGTCACGCCGATCGACTTGGTGATCTTCTTGAGCTCGACGCGCATCTGCTCGCGCAGGCGCGCGTCCAGATTGCTCAGCGGCTCGTCCATGAGCAGAATCTTCGGCTCGGTCACCATCGCGCGGGCCATCGCCACGCGCTGCTGTTGGCCGCCGCTCAAATCCGTGGCGGGGCGATCTTCCAGCCCGGCGAGCTGCACGCGCTTGAGCGCCATGCGCACCCTATCGGCGACTTCCGCCTTGGAAAAGCGCTTCTGTCCCTGGGTCAGTGGAAAAGCAACATTGGCGAATACGTTCATGTGCGGCCAGATCGCGTAGGATTGAAAAACCATGCCGAGATCGCGCCGCTCCGTGGGAACATAAATCCGGCGCGCCGGCGAGCTCACCACCTGACCGGCGATTTCGATTTCGCCGCCGTCCGGCCGTTCTAACCCGGCCACACAGCGCAGCGTCGTGGTCTTGCCGCAACCGCTCGGCCCGAGCAGAACACAGAATTCTCCCTCGGCGACTTCGAGGTCGATGGCGCGCAACGCATCGACGCGACCCCGCTGCGCGCGAAAAGATTTTTGCAGTTTGCGAATGCCGATCATTTCGACTCGCTACGTTCGGTATGTCAAATTCCACATCTGCCCGCGAACCATGCCCCGCATCGATAGGCAATCTGGGATTTGAAATTTGCCATCGCGAAGCAGAGTCGGCGCATCGCGCTAAGACGCGCTGCCGATCTCGCCGACGCGGGAAAGCAGAACGCGCACGGTGCCGACGACCAAAGTGGCGAAGAGAATCAATAGAACGCCGAGCGCCGATACTTGCGGCACCCAGCCGCTGCCCCAGAACTGCCACACCACCGTCGAGATCACCACGTTATGACGCGTGTAAAGCGTCAACGCCATGGTCACCTCCCGATAGGCGAGCATGCCGATCCAGATCCAACTGTTCAGCACGCCGGCGGCAATCAGAGGCAAGACGATTTTCCATAACACCCGCGGCGCCGAAGCACCGGAAACCCGGCCGGCCTCTTCGAGCTCCCGATGGACTTGGATCATCACGCTGTTGGTGGTGCGCGTGCCGTAAGCGATCCAGTTGATCGTGTGCGCGACGATGATGATCAGAACGGTGCCGTAGATGGGGAAAATACTGCGATACGCTAGGCCCAAATAGGCGAGTCCCACGGCCATCAAAATTCCCGGCACGGCATGAGGCACAAACGCCAAGGTATCGAGCAAGCCACGAAACGGAACTTGGGTCCGAATCACCACCCATGAGACCAGCACGCTTAAAATCATCGTCAGCGTCGGCACCGCGAACATTAAAATGAGGGTGTTGATGAACGGCTGCGCGCCGACATGGGACGGAATTTCCCAGTAGTGTTTCAGAGTCATGTTGGAAAACGCCGCGGCGCTCGGCAACTGGAGGTATGGCAGAATCGATGCCCAAACCAAAACCAAAAAGGGAATGAAGACTTCGATCGACAAATAAAAAAACACGAACACCACCGCCGCCCACTTCCAGCGGCCGAGGGCGAGCTCGCGGGGGCGATAGCCGCGCCCCGTGATGACGGTGTACTTTTTACCTTGCTTCACCAGGCGCACGTAAAGGAAAGCCAAAACCAGTCCGAGGATCAGCATGATCGCGCCGTAGGCGCCGGCCATGCCGTAATCGGGAATGCCCGTCGCCGGCGTCGTGGCGCTGTAGATCAGCGAGCTCAAGACCAGAATGCGCGCCGGCATGCCGATGATCGCCGGCACTTCGAACACCGCGATCGCGGTCATGAATAGATAGACCATCACCGCCGCGATGGCGGGCATGGTGATCGGTATGTTGATCTTTAAAAACGTCCGCAGCTTGCCGACGCCGGAGGTATAAGCCGCCTCTTCCAATGACGGGTCCATCGAGCGGTAGGCCGCGGCCAGCATGAAAAACGCGCCTGGAACGAACGACACGCCCTGAATAAACGCCATGCCGGCAATGCTGTAAAGATTGAACGGCGGCCCGCTCAAAGAGAAAAGCCCCTGAAGGAACTTGTTGAGCAAGCCGATGCGCGGACTTAATAGGAGAATCCAAGCGATGGTGCGAAGAAAGACCGGGATGAGAATGCCGACCGTCAACAAGACATAGATCGTCTTTTTGAACGGAATATCCGTCCGCATCAAGATCCAGACCAGCGGCACGGTAAAAACCAGCGTGACGGCGACGCTGGAAAGTGCAAAAATCAACGTATTGAAAAGGATCTCATAGGTGCCGGGATCGAGATAAACGCCGGCAAAATTCTCCAGTGTGAGCGGCACGTCTTCGCCGGGAAAGCCGGTGCGAAGGCTCATCAGAACGACCATCGCCACCGGCACTCCGATCACGATCAGCAAAAACGCGGATAGGCCGCCGGCAAACAGCGTCGTTGCATGTTGCTTGATCCGGCTTAATCCTTGATAGTCCGCGAGCGCTCCCTCATAGCGCGCTTCAGCTTTCATGGATCGCTCCAGCTTTTCGGTTTGAGTGCGGCACTATCGGTTAAACCCGAGGATCTTGCCGTATTCGCGCGTCAGCTTGTCGACCAGCTTCGCCTGGCTTTGTTTCATGTAGACGACCTGCTTTCCTTGCGCGAACTTGTATGCATCGGTGCCCGGAACGTAGGCCGAGTCATGACCGGTGTATTTCTTCCAGATCGGTTGCACGTCCGCCGACGCCATGTAGGCGACAAAAAGCGTCGCCACATTGGGATGCGGCGCCCCCTTCAATACACCGACATGGTATTCGGGAGAAATTACCGGCTGTACTTTATCGGCGAAAGCGAGCGGCGCGCCGGACTGTTCCGCCTCGTGGATCTGGCTATTCTGCATCGTCGCGCTCAGCAGCACTTCGCCGATGATCAGCCGTTGCGCCATTTCTCCGGCCCGGCCGAGAATCGGCTTCTGGGCCGCGAGCTTTTTGACAAAATCCGTGGTCTTCTCTTCACCCCAAGGTCCTGCCGCCAAGCGCGCGAAATGGTGCGTCGAGTTGATCACACCCAGTTTCCCCTTCCACTTGGGATCGAGGAGATCTTCCCATTTGGTCGGCACATCCTTGGCCGGCAACAGTTTTTTATTGTACGTCGGGAGCGCGAACTGGTTCGCCACCGAAACCGTGCCGCCGTCGTACTCGACACGGTTTTTGGGCACGCCGATCGAAGCATAGTCAAACGTTCTATGCAGCTTTCTCAGCCAAAGCGAACCGTGATGGGCATCGGTGACCACCATCACGTCCCACTCCGGCGGCTGGCCCGAGGCGGAGAGCCCGATGACCTTGCCGGTGTCGCGCGTCATATTGCCCGAAGCGTTGAAGTGAAGCGTGATATTGAGGCCGTACTTCCTGTTGAAGCCTGCGGCCAGCGCTTGCGCACCCTCGGGGCCAAGCGTGGAGGGACCGTAAAATTCGATCGACCCCTCCTTTTTGGCGCCCGCAATCAAGTCGTCCAATGCGCCGGCGCGCACCGCGTCGCCCCATGCAAACACCGTCATGAGCGCGATTAAAAAAACCCCGATCATTTTATTTTTTTTCATTAGCTTTGACCTCCATTGAAATCTTTCCCGACGGCGGGTACGGCACGTCCGATCCGTGCGGGTTACTTTGTCATCGTAAAATTCTAAGTCAATCGCAGGCGCATGATTTTCTTCGCCGCATTGGCAATCCCATTCAAGACATACCACGATGTGGTTCGGCCGATCTCTATCCGCGCGATGCTTCTTCGTAGAAGCTGCTATCGTAATACACTTGCAAATCTTCGCCCATCGGCGGCGTAAGCTTGAACAAGACGCGCAGATCGAGCACGCACCGGAGACCCGGCAGGTTGAGCGCGCCGCTCTGCGGCAATAGCCTCAATCGATTGGCTGCGGCTTTTTCCTCGATCTTTTCCGCCTGGGCAAGCAGCGCCACCGCTGCACCGCGATTTGTTTCGTTGCGCGCCCAGGCCGCTGCTTCGTTCCACGCTCTAAGGAAGCGAATGACGAGCTCGCGCTGTTTTTTCGCCCACTGCCGATCGACGGCATAAACACCGCCGGGGTAATCCGGCAGCACGTCGCGTTGATCGGCGAAGCGGACCATTCCTGCCGCCTCTGCTTTCACGTTCCAGGGCGGATTGAGCACGCCGGCGAAAGTCTCACCGCTGATCATCGAGTCCAATCGATATCCCGTGGTTCCCTTGGCGATCAGCCAGTAGTCGCGGCGCTCCATTTCCAATCCATGGGCTAAAAGCACCCGGCGCAAGACCAGCGCGTAGGCGGTATCGACGGCGTCGACAGCCAGCGCCTTGCCACGGAGATCGTCCCAGCTTTTAATTTCCGGCCGTACATAAACTGGGAGAGCATTCCCCAACGCCACCTGAGAAACCGCGATAATCTCCGCTCCCTCGCGGCCCGACCAGCCGAGCACGTTATCGAAGGCGGTGGAGACGATTTGCCAGGAGTTATTGCCAAGCCCGCGCATCTGATCGGTGGAGTTGGGCGTTACCATCACGTCGATATCGAGACCTTGGTCTGAAAAAATACCCCGCGCCCGTCCGACGGCCAGCGCGGCATCGACGTTGAAAACATTTAGGAGCAGGCGATCAGGCATATACAATCTGTCGATTCATTGCCTGCGGTCCGGAGAAGCTCCGCCCTCGACGAGTCCAGCCTCACTCCCTCGACGAAGAGAGTTGGAGCAGGGAAAATCCGCACTCCTGAACACGTTACTGAACCTTGGGACCGGTGTATTCCAAAATATACAAGCCGCCCTTGATCCGGTCGCTGACGTAAATCAGACCATCGGCATCGACGTAAAGATCGTTGAACATCGGCGCCTTCTGCCCCTCCGGCGCCGGCGGAATGAAAAAGCCCACTTCCTCGGGCCGGAACTTGTTGCTGATGTCGAACACGCGCAGGCCGGCGTTATAGTAGGTGACGAAGATGATGTTCTCGCTCTGAAACGAGCCCGGACGCATTTCATGCACGTTGTGCGGGCCGAAGCGCAGGCCGCGTTTGCAGAAGTCGCCTTCCGGCACCGGGCAACTGCTGACGATCACCGGGTTGCGCTCTTCGCGAATGTCGATCAACCAAACTCGCTTTTCGCCTTCGTTGCAGTCGTACTTCACCGACTCGTCCACGGCGACGACCAATTTTCTTCCAGGCAGCGGCAGTGTCGTATGGGCGTAACCGCCGAAAGGCGGGCTCCAGTCGATATGGCTAATGGTTTTCGGGTTTTTGATATCGGAAATGTCGAGGATCGCCATGCCGGCGTCGACCAGCGCGACGTAAGAGCGATCGCCGTGCGGAATCGCCCCGTGCACATGGAAATGTTCGCCTTCGAACGGCGTCCAATCGGCCGGCATCGCTTCCCCTTCTTTTGTTCCGGGAATCCACCAACGACCGGCTTCCCGTGGATTGCTCGGGTTGGAAATATCTGCGATCAAGTAGGCGCGCTCCTTGATGCCCGGCAGCATCGCGCCGACATGAGCATACCTACCGTCAGTGAACCACATGCGATGCACGCCCTTGCCGTGAAGTCTCAATTGACCGATCTCGCGCGGTTCCGTTGGTTTTTCGATGCTGTAAATTTTTATGCCCGCCTCGTTGGGCGTGCCGGCCGGCAAGCTGCGATCAAAATAGGGCCGTTCTTGGTTCTGGATCAAAATATCGCCGGCGATCTGAACCTTGTGCGAGTGCGTGTTGGGGGCGTGCGGGATTTGGTTGACTACGCGCGGATCACGCGGATCGTCCACGTCGATGATGCTCAATGCCATGGGTGAAGTGCCGAGATGGGCAAGGTACACGTAACGCCCCTGTTTGAGCAGCTGCATGCCGTCGCCATGACCATTGAGATTGTGATGGCCGACAATGCGCATGTTCCAACTCTCGCACTTCGCCTGGATATCCGCGACCGACATAAGCCCCCTCATTTCTCTGATCAAACTTCAATCTGGCCACCTTCGGGAGGCGCTTCGTTCTGTTATACTCCCATCGCCTCAAAGTCAACTAAATCCCTTGTATTAGAATTATCGCATCGCTATTCTTGGCTACCGCATGATGATTTTTGAAAAGAAACTCAACAAGGAGTTGCCATGAAACGCGCGCTCATTTTTGCGACCCTCACGCTGTTCGCGCTGCACACCGCGGCTCAGGCACAAACGAAGCGGATTGCCGTAGGTTATAGTGCTATCAGCGCAACGCAAACGGGTTTCTACCTTGCCAAGGACGCAAAGATTTTCGATAAATACGGACTCTACGTCGATCCAGTTTACATTGCCGGCGGCAGTCGCATGGCGCAGGCGATCATTGCCGGAGAGTTCGCAATGGCTTTGGCTGGCGGCAATATCGTCAATGTCAATCTTTCCGGAGGCGACATCGTCATCATCGGCGGCGTGGTCAACGTCCCGTCCTTCTATCTTTACGTTCATCCGTCGCTCAAAAAGCGGGAAGAGCTGAAAGGCAAGGCCCTCGGGATCACACGCTACGGCGCCTCGACCGATGTCAGTTTGCGTGCTTATCTAAAAAAATCGGGCCTGGAGCCCGATCGCGACGTAAAGATTCTTCAAATGGGCGGGCAGCCTGAAATTCTCGCCGGCATGCAGGCCGGAGTCATCCAGGGAGGAATTCTCTCTTCTCCCGGCGATTTCAAGGCCAGAAAAGCCGGCTTCGCCATGCTCGCCAACTTCGCTAAGGAGGGTATCGACTATCCGACCACGAGTCTGGTCTCGACTCGTTCGACCATCAAAAACGATCGCGATACCGTGAAGCGGTTTCTGATGGCCTACAGCGAAGCGGTCGATCGTCTTTTTCGCGACAAAGAGCTGGGCATGAAAGTCATCGGAAAGTGGACGCGTACTCAAGACCGTGAAACGTTGGAGTCATCCTATGAGTACGCCACCAATTTCATCGAAAGGCCGCCTCGATTGCCCTTCAAGGCGACGGAAAATATCGTCGCCTCAATGGCGGAAACCGACCCCAGAGCGAAAGGCCGCAAAGCCGAAGAGTTTCTCGACGCATCGCTCTACAATGAGCTGGAAAAGTCCGGCTTCTTCAAGTCGCTGGGCCGGTAGTATCTTTGGATCGCAGCAATTCCAAGCCTCTCGCGGCGAGTCGATTGCTTTGTGCCTTCGATCGCAGAGGTGAAATCACAATCCTGTCTTGAACGCGATCGTTCTCGGGACATTTCTCGGCCGGGGAGCGATACGTGTCGAAGGTTTGCCTACGTCCAAATGTGCGCAGTCGTATTGTCGGAGAAAATTAGATTGCCACGAAAATCATTCTAGATCCGAGACTAGATTGATTGATATCCGCCGTGGAGAAAATCCGACAATAACGCGACGCAAAGTCGGTCCCCTAATGACGTCGTCCTGAACAAAGTGAAGGATCTGTTTTCCCGCTTGTACTCGATTGGAGGCCGCATTGCCGAACACGTCTGCCTCAAGCAGATTCTTCGTCGTCAGCGCTTCGTCGGAATGAATGCTATGACGTGAAAATACTTGCCATTTACAGTGGCAAACCGGCCGTGATAAAAACATCTCTCGATAAAATTTCGGAGGTAACCCATGGCAGAGATCGTTTCGATCATTGGCATTACGCATAATCCGTTCATGCCGCGCCTTTTCCAGCAACCCCAGCAGCCACCCGGCGCCGCTAAGGTCAAAGAAAGAATTGCCATGATGCGGCAAAAACTGGCGGCCGCGAAGCCCGACGTGCTCATCTGCATCGGTAACGACCACCTGCACCAATTTTTTATGGACAACATGCCGGCGTTCATGATCGGCAAGATGGAAGAGTACGACGGCACTTTTTACGACGAAGAGCGCGAATTCGGCTTGCCCAAGTGCAAACTGCCCGGTGACGCGGACGTCTCCGATGCCATCATGGAAGGCGCCTTCGACCGTGGCGTCGACTTCGCCTATTCCAACGAGCTCACCATCGACCACTCGATCATCGTACCGATGCTTTTCGTTCGGCCCGAAATGGACATTCCCGTCGTGCCGATTTTGACCAACTGCATCGCGCCGCCCATGCCGCGCGCCAGGCGCTATTTCGAAGTCGGCAAAGCGATTCGCGCAGCCATCGATAGCCTGCCGACCAGCAAACGTGTCGGCGTTCTCGTCAGTGGCCATCTTTCACTAGAAGTCGGCGGCCCTAGACAATTCGAGCGCCATCTAACCGATCCCGATTTCGACGCCGCTGCCGTCGGCTGGATCGTCAACGGCGACATCGAAGGGGCTGCGCAAGGCTGCACGCCGGAGAAGATGATCGCGTCGGGAAACATGACCAGCGGCTATTTGAATTTCTTGATGATGATGGGAGTGGCCAACGCGACCAGGCCCGCCTACGCCGAAGGGTTGGACGCGGGCTTCCCGGCAATCCCGTTTTTTAGCTGGGATAAACAAGCTTAGATCGGATACACGAATGGATTTCAAAGTTCTTGTGACCGTGTTCACCTCCGTCTTTATCGCTGAGCTGGGCGACAAAACTCAACTCGCGACCATGCTGTTTGCGTCGGACAAAGACACGAGCAAGCTTACCGTCTTCGCCGGCGCTTCGTTGGCGCTGATCGTCACGTCTGCGCTGGGCGTGATTGCCGGAAGTTTTATATCCCACTACGTCAGCGAAAAAGCGCTGCACTACCTTGCCGGCATCGGTTTTGTTGCGATCGGAGTCTGGACGCTGTGGAAGGCCTAAAGGATGGCTTATGAGCAAATATCTGATGAACAAACTGATTCACCGAGTCAACATGAATGAAGAGGCCGAAAAAGAATATACGGCGAACCCGCGCGCCTTCGTGGAGAAGTGGGAAAAAACGCAAAAGCTAAAGCTCACTTTGGAAGAGCGCGAGGCGCTCGCGACCAAGGACTATGGTAAACTCTACGCCCTCGGCGCTCATCCGTTTACGCTTTGGAGCTTCACCGAAGCGGTCTGGATCCGTGCAAAGCCGCGTGAAGAATTGGTCGCGGATTACAAAGCAAAAGCGGCGAAATCAGGCTATCCGAATTTTAAGACGTGATGAGGAGGCCATGATTATAAACATTTGACCCTGGCAGCCCGTTGGATCATTTAGCCCGATGTCCTACGGTGCCGCCGGAATCATCCGCGAACCTTCACCCGGAGGTCAGGAACTCATGGCATATTCACTATCCTTATTGCACTTCGAAACGGGTCTCGCGCTCGGACACGTTGTTGAAAATTTTCGGGTGAACCACGCTACGGCTGTAAAACACTATCCGCAAAAAACCCGGACTGCCGGTGATCCGATGGGCGATCCCGCGCGGCACCATCGCCGTCTGTCCGGCGTCGAGCTCCATAGCGCCCCATTCGGTGTGATTGAGTGAGTGGCCGCGGAATTGAAACCAGATCTCGTCCTCGTCGCAGCCGCGGTGAAAGCCGCGCTGTTCCTCTTCCAGATTGTAGACGTCGACTCGGAACTGCTTGCCGGTGTAAAGCACCGGCGCTCTGGCACCGCCTTTGCCGGTCATGCCGGTGAAATAATCGAACGCCGCGATCTTCGTCAGCACCCGGGCGCCGCCGGTCACGGTACCGATCAACGCGCTCGGATCGCGTTCAATCCAAACATCCGATTGCGGGTCCCAAAAGCTGACATGCTCAAGCACCCGGCCGTTCGAGAGCTGACGGCTATCGTTGCCCTGCGAGGCGAACGGATCCGAGGGCACCACTTTGAATCTGGTTTGCGTCAGGGGTTTCTCCGGATCAACTCCCAGGCTAACCAGCTCGTGGCTGGCCACCCGCAGTCTCAGACAATCGTCGCTCCCGGTCGAGCGATGTGAAATCGCCGCCGGAACCAGCAGCGCTTCACCAGGGTCGAGCTCGACGACACCACACTCGCTCTCGACCTTGGAATGGCCGGCAAACTGCAAGAGTATCACATCGTGATCCGCCGCCCGCGTGAGCTGCTCTTCCACCCCATCGATGGATTCCGTCGCGATGCGCAGCGCATCGCCTTCCCAAACCGTTACCCGCGCGCGCCCGCCGAGGCGCGCTGCGCCGCGCAGCAGGTCGAAGGGGCGAATCTTCGGCATGGTCCTTAGGCCCATGCGCGCTGTGCCGATCACCGCGCTCTCGTCGCGCTCCACCCAAATATGCTCGTCGGGGTCCCGGTGGGTCATAAATTCGCGAATTTTTTTTGCCATGATTGTGCTCTCCTTGTAATGCAAACAATCATATCCCTAGCGGACTGCCTTAGCATGAATCCAGAACAACTGGAATGAAAGGGTATCGGCCGAACAAGGAAACATCGCTGACGCTAACGCACAGACATTCGTAACCTCAACCCGAGAATTTCGCGCGAGCAGCGATCGCGGCACCCGAGCACTTGACCAGAAATTGCTTGCATCGCCCGAGCGATTCTCTTACTATTGGCCGGTTCGCGGCTTACACATCATGCGAGCGTTCAAAATCATTTTTGCGCTCTTGTTGGCATTTTCGGGGAGTTTGGGTTGTTCGTCTAACGCGCAGCTTTACACGCCGACGGCACCTAAGGGTTCGCCAACGAGCACGGCTTCTGACAATTTTTCCGGTGTACCCGTAAGCCGGCCCCCTGTTGCTCAACCCTCGCTCGCGGCGCAGGAATCGTCTGTGGCGCCCGGGGAACTGACGCCGGCAATTGTCATCCCGCGCGTTGAGGCACCGCCCGGAATGATTGCCAATCCTCCGCAAACCGACTCACCAAGAAAGCCAACTCCAACGCCGCAAACAGCCGACAGTTCGGCAGAACCTGATCATCGTTTTCTCGATTTGCTCGAAAAGGATCTGGATGAAGCCGTCGAGCAGCCTCCCGAGCGGCGACGCATACAGTTTTCCAAAGAAATCGTCGAGAACCCGAAGGTCCGCCACTTCATCAAGTACTATTCGACCTCCGCGAAGAGCCACTTTAAAGAAGTGCTCACCCGCTCCGGCAAATATATGCCGATGATCGCCAAGGTTCTCAACGAAGAAGGGTTGCCGCCTGAGCTCGGCTATCTGGCCTTGATTGAAAGCGAGTTCGTGGTTAACACGACTTCGCCGAACGGCGCGGTGGGTCTATGGCAATTTATTGCGCCGACCGCAAAAAAATACGGCCTGCGCATCGATCAGTGGGTCGACGAGCGACGCGATCCGGTAAAATCGACGCGCGCGGCCGCGGCCTACCTTAAATACCTGCATGATTATTATGGACGATGGTTTCTTGCCACCGCCGCGTATAACGCGGGACCGGGAAACATCGATAAGGCGTTGCGCCAGAGTAACGCGAAGGATTTTTGGAGCATCAAAGCTAAGGCTTCACTCAGCGACGAAACTCGTGACTTCGTGCCGAAGTTTATCGCCGTTTCGTTGATCGCCACCAATCCGCACAAGTACGGCTTCCACGAAGTGCGGTATGTGCCGCCGATGGACTATGAAGAAGTTGAAGTGCGCAGATCGATGAGTCTCAGCACGCTTGCCGGGCTTGCGGAAACCCCGCTCTCGGAAATCCGAAGACTCAATCCGGCCTTGCTGCGCAACGTCACACCGCCCTGGGAAAGTAGTTATCGGATCAAATTACCCGGGGACAAGGCAGCGGTATTGCTCGCCAAGATGAACGAGGAACTACCCGCAGACGAGCCCGAAAATCACCGCATCGTTACGCACAAAGTGAAACGAGGCGAGACGCTTTTTTCCATCGCGCGTTTTTACGGCCTCAACGTGCGCACGCTGATGAATTTCAACGGCTTGACCACCTCGCGGCTGCGAATCGGGCAGAAGCTAATGATTCTCTTGGAAGGCCTTCGACGAACCCTCGACTAAACCCTAGACCCGCTTCTCCATCGGCACGTAATCCCGCGGGGGCGCTCCCAGGTAGACTTGCTTGGGACGCGCCAACTTCTGTTCGGGATCGGTCAACATCTCTTCCCATTGGGCAATCCAGCCGGAGGTGCGCGGTATAGCGAACAGCACCGGGAACATATCCATCGGCAAGCCCATAGACTGATAGATCAGCCCCGAATAAAAGTCGACGTTGGGATAGAGCTTGCGTTTGATGAAATATTCATCTTCGAGCGCAATCCGCTCCAGCTCCAGGGCGATATCGAGCAGCGGATTGCGCCCCTTGACATCGAAGACCTGGTCGGCGATCTCTTTAATGATCTTGGCGCGCGGATCGTAGTTTTTATAGACCCGGTGCCCAAAGCCCATCAAGCGCCCCTCCCCACCTTTAACCTTCTTGATGAACTCGGGAACCTTGTCCTTGGAGCCGATCGCCATGAGCATGCGCAGCACCGCTTCGTTGGCGCCGCCGTGCAGCGGCCCATAGAGCGCAGCAGCCGCCGCCGCGACGGAGGAATACGGATCGACATGGGAACTACCAACGCTACGCATAGCGTTGGAGCTGCAGTTTTGCTCATGATCGGCGTGCAGAATGAAGAGAATGTCGAGGGCCCGCTCGAGCACAGGATGCGGTTTGTATTTGAGCTCGGTCATCTTGAACAGCATGTTGAGAAAATTACCGGTGTAGCTCAGATCGTTGTCGGGATACGAATAGGGCAGGCCAAGGCTGTGCCGATAGGCAAAAGCCGCCAGCGTCGGCATTTTGCTAATTAGCCGGTAAGCTTGGTCGCGCCGTGAACCGACATCGAAAATCTTCTTCGCTTCAGGATAGAACGTCGAGAGCGCGCCCACTGTGCTGACCAGGATTCCCATGGGATGAGCATCATGGTGGAAGCCGTCGATCAGCTTTTTGATATTTTCGTGGATGATCGAATGATAGGTGATATTGTGCGTCCAGTCGGCCAGTTGCGACTTGTTCGGCAGCTCGCCATAGAGAATTAGATACGCGGTTTCTAAGTAGGTGCTTTTCTCGGCGATCTGTTCGATCGGATAGCCGCGATAGCGCAGAATGCCGCGATCACCGTCTATATAAGTGACTTTGCTCTGGCAAGAGGCGGTATTCATGAAACCCGGGTCGTAACTGACGATTCCGTCGTCCTCGCCGACTCGGATTTGAAACAGATCGGTCGCCTTGATGGCGCCGTTCTTGATCGGAATCTCGTACTGTTTGCCGGTCCGGTTATCAATTATCGTCAATGTATCTGAAGCCATCGTATTGACCTTTCACCTCTGCCTTGGCACGTCTCTTTTTTAGACCATCGCCTTGCCCCGGTCAACTCCGCTCACCGCGGTCAAAGCGCGATCGACCAATCGATTTCCCAGCGCGCCGGCGTCCTGCGGCAACACACCAAAGTCGCCGCGAGAAATTCGACCGCAGGCCGCTCCGCATCGCCGTGGACCAGTCCTGCGGCGAGCCGGCTCAACAACGGCAAGTGGCCGACCAGCAAAATCGGCTCCTCGGCGACCTCCAGTTCTGCCGTTGCGAGCATCGGATCATCTTCCGGCGCCAAACCAGCAAGGATAGCGACGCCAGCCGGCGGATTTAAATATTCGCTCATGATCGTCGCGGTCTCTTGGGCGCGCAAAATCCCGGAATGAAAAATCCGAGCAACCTGGGTTCCGTGCGCCAGCGCGCGCAGGGCGGTTTGTTCGACTCGTTGACGGCCGCGCTGCGAGAGCGGACGCTCGGGATTCTCCGTAGCGGCGACCGCGTCGCCGTGACGCATTAAATAACAATTCACAACTGGTTAAGACCCTCGCGATCCGCGCCGTGGGAATTCGGATGCGATCTGCGGCGAAAGGCGTTGCCGTGCTCGGTCTTCACCAACCGCAAACGCTTGCGCCCCCACTTCGTCCGTCGTGGTTGCAAAAGACCGTTGTTCATATAGTATGCCGTTCAGAAATTTGCAATCTTATCATGCGACTCGCGCCCGGAAGCCGTGATCGAATTTCGCAAGGTTAACAAATGGTTCGGCCCGCTTCACGTCCTTAAGGATATCGCGCTCAAGATTGAAGCGGGCAACGTGGTGGTGGTCTGCGGCCCGAGCGGAAGCGGCAAGAGCACTCTGATCCGCTGCGTCAACCGCCTCGAAACAATTCAATCCGGCGACATCATCGTCGGTGGCCAATCCCTCTGCGACCCCGGCTTGGACGCGGCAAAGCTCCGCGCCAACGTCGGCATGGTTTTTCAATCGTTCAATCTTTACCCGCACATGACCGTGCTGCAAAATGTCACCTTGGCGCCGATCAAAGTGAAAGGCCTGGCCAAAATCGAAGCCGAAAAGATCGCCGGCGAACTTTTGGATCGAGTCGGGATTCCGGACAAAGCCGGCGCGTATCCCGCCAATCTTTCCGGCGGGCAGCAGCAGCGCGTCGCTATTGCGCGCGCTCTCGCGATGAAGCCGAAGGTGATGCTTTTCGACGAACCGACGTCGGCCCTCGACCCGGAAATGATCAATGAAGTCCTGGAAGTGATGACCGACCTAGCGCGCGACGGTATGACCATGGTTGTGGTGACGCACGAGATGGGATTTGCCCGTCGCGTCGCCCATCGGGTGGTGTTCATGGATCAGGGGCAAATCATCGAAGCCAACCCACCCGAGAAGTTTTTCGCCGCCCCGGAATCGTCGCGCGCGCAGCAGTTTTTGAGTAAAATCCTTTCACACTGAGGAGATCGAAATGAAACGCCCTCTGCTTTTTGCCTGGCTTGCCGCACTGCTCTCGCTCGGCAGCTCGGGTTTCGCCCACGCCGAGAATACTCTCGAGAAAATCGACAAAAGCGGCACTCTGACCATCGGCACACGCCGCGGGTCGCCACCCTTCGCCTATGTCAACCAAAAAAATGACTGGGTCGGCTTCTCCATCGATTTGGTCGAGAAGGGAATTCTTCCGGCACTCAATAAAAAGCTCGGCAAGCAGATCAAACTGGATAAAAAAGAATCGACGCCGCAGACGCGCATTCCGCTGCTCACCGCGAACGCCGTCGATCTCATCGCCGAGACCATGACCGACACCCGATCGCGCCGTGAGAGCGTTGACTTTAGCCTCACCTACTTTGTCACCGGCGCGCAATTTCTCGTGAAGAAGGGCAGTCCGATCAAAGGCATTCAATCGATTGCCAACCGGCGCATCGCGGCCCAGCAAGGATCGACCAACGCAAAAATTATTCGCGAGCGTGTGCCCAGCGCCAAGCTGCTCGAATTCCCCGATCAACCGGCGGCGTTTCAAGCGCTGGCCCAGGGACAGGTGCAGGCCTACACCAACGACGGTATTCAGCTCGCAGGGCTGCGTGCAAAGGCGCCTCGCCCCGGCGAGTGGTCCGTAGTCGGTGAGTTCTTTTCCTACGAGCCCTACGGCATGGCGATGCGGAAAAACGACTCAGACTTCCGCCAGGTGGTCAACGTCGGCTTGATGGACGCCATCGCTTCCGGCCTCTATTTCGAGATTTACGACAAGTGGTTCGGCCCCAAAGGCGAGGTTCCCTACCCCCTATCCGGCGAAATCAAGCGCTTTTTACAGATGCAGGTCGTGCCGAAGTAAGAAGGCATGAGGCAAAAGGCATAGGGCGCGAGTAGGAAACTGCAATTTCTTTTCATACTCTCGCCTATCGCCTCCCAACTCATGCCTCTCTCGCAAAATGAATTACCAATTCGATTGGAGCGTTCTGTGGAGCGGCCAAACCGGCACATGGCTCTGGCAGGGCGTTTTGATCACTATAGAGCTTTCCGGGCTTGGTTGGCTATTGGCGATTGCGCTCGGCATTGCTTCCGGCGCGCTGCGCACCGTGCCGTTCGCGCCGCTGCGCTGGCTTGCCGCCGCCTATGTCGAATTTTTTCGCAATGTGCCGCTACTCGTTTGGATGTTTTTTTGGTACTTCGGCATGCCGCCGCTGTTGCCGACCGGACTGCGCGAGTGGCTCTTGGATCATGGCGCCGAGTTTTGGGCCGGCGTGTGCGCCCTCGGGGTTTACCATGGCGCGCGGTTTTCCGAAGTTATTCGCGCCGGCCTCCGTTCGATTCCAAAGACTCAGCTCGAGGCCGCCCTGTCGACCGGATTGACGGTGATCCAAACCTATCGCTTGATCCTCGTCCCGATTGCGCTGCGGCTGATCGTTCCACCGGCAACCAACGAAACCTTAAACCTGTTGAAAAATTCTTCCGTCGCTCTGACCATCGGCGTGGCCGAGCTCACTTTCCAAACCCGCCAGATCGAAACCTACACCGCCAAGGCCTTCGAATCTTTGGCCGCCGGCACGGTGATTTACCTGGCGCTGTGCCTCGCTATCGCCGCCGTCATGGCAAGGGTAGAGCGCCGTGTGGCGATACCCGGCATGATCGTTCAGGGCCGATGCGGCGAGGCATGATATGGATTTCCGGGTCATCGTCGATAACTTTTCGTTTCTCATGCTTCAGGGCTTTATCGGTTTTGGCGCCTTCGCTGGCGGCACGCTGCGCCTAGCGCTGCCGGCCATCGTGCTGGGTTTTCTCTTAGGAATGTTTATTGGCCTTGCGCGCCTGTCGAAGTCGACATGGCTCCGTCTGCCGGCAAAAATTTATGTGGAATTTTTTCGCGGTGTGCCGTTGGTAATGGTGATTTTCTGGTTCTGGTTCATCGTTCCCGCGCTGCTCGGCAGATCCCTGCCTGAATATAGCGTCGCGCTGACCGCCTTCGTCGTTTTCGAAGCGGCTTACCTGGCGGAAATCGTTCGCGCCGGCATCCAATCGGTGCCGCGCGGCCAAGTCGAAGCCGCCACCGCAACTGGACTGAGCAGCGCGCCGATGATGCGCTACGTGATTTTGCCCCAAGCCCTGCGCAACATGATCCCCGCGCTGGTTACGCAATTCATCGTCTTGCTCAAGGACACCTCGCTCGCCTCGATCATCGGTTACGTCGATCTCACCAAAGCAGCGCAAATCGTCAACAACCGCGAGATTCGTCCGTTCGAGCTTTATCTTTTCATCGCCGTGATTTACTGGATGTGCAGCTATGCGATGTCGAGGTACGCGCGCCGGTGGGAACGCGGCCCAGGTCAAGGCGCGGTGTGAGCGCAACGGCGCCATAGTGGAGCGCGTGACAATTTTACCCGCACAGATGGTTGACGCAATCCGCGCCTGTGGGCTAAATTTTGAAGACGAACCCTACGGATTGATTGACACGAGGGCGGCCAACGTGGTCGCTTGTGACGCTGCTTCTCATACGGCGGTCCCATGCTTTTCCTAAAAAATACGCCGATCAATCAGATCCTTTCGATCGAAGAAATGATCGAGGCGATCGAAGATACGCTCAAGGAAATCGCTCTCGGCCGCGGTTTCGACTTGCCGCGGCGCAGAATCCATCACCCCAATCGAATGATTTTCGGCCTGTTGCCCGGTTCGGTCCATGGCGCGATGGGCGCCTACCTGCAGACCGATCTCGATCGACGCTTGCATCATGAAACCGTCATTCTCTATAGCGTCGAAACGGGCGAGCCGCTGATCCTGTTTCAAGACTGCTCGATCAACGAGTATCGAACCGGCGCTGCAGGCGGGCTTGGAGCAAAACATTTAGCGCGGCCTAATGCGGCGCGCGCCGCCGTCATCGGCAGCGCGATCCATGCGGAGACTCAGCTCGCCGCCGCTGCCACCGTCAGAACGTTGACGGCGGTCAGGGTCTACAGCCCCACGCCCGAACACCGGCGCCGGTTTGCCGCGAAAATGAGCCGTGCGCTGGGGATCGAAGTGGCGCCGACATTGTCGGCGCAAGAAGCCGTCGAAGACGCCGATATTGTTATCGCTGCCACCGACGCCAAGACCCCGGTCATCGACGGCGCATGGCTTAAGCCGGGGACCCATGTGACTTCAATTGCCAACGGCGACAAGACGCGCACGAGACAGGAGATCGACGAACTCACGATTCAGCGCGCCGATCTGATCGTCGTTACGTCGAAAGCGACTGTATGCGTTAATGAGAGCGATGTCTTTCGCGCGGTGCGCGACAAATTGATCTCGTGGGAACGCGTGCACGAAATGTCGAGCTTGCTGCTCGGCGAAGCGCCGGGCAGGACAAACGACGAACAGATTACCTTATTCAAGCTACAGGGCACCGGCATTATGGACGTGGCCGTCGGTCGCCGCGCCTACGAAAAATTGAAAGACGGCAACCTGGCGCAACGACTGTAAGGTCTCTCAGGCAGGAGCAGCCCATGGCCCACTATGACATGTTGGTGATCGGCTCCGGTCCCGCCGGACAGAAAGCGGCGATCCAAGCGGCCAAGATCGGCAAAAAGGTCGGCATCATCGAACGGAAGAAAGTAGCCGGCGGTGTTTGCATCAACATCGGAACGATTCCCAGCAAATCGCTGCGCGAGGCAGTCCTGTTTCTCTCCGGCTTCCGCCAGAGAAGCCTCTACGGCGCAAGCTACCGGGTCAAAAAAGATATTACCTTCGAGGATCTCGCGCAGCGCTGCGATCATGTGGTCAAAGCCGAGCAAGAAATCATCCGGAGCCAACTGATCCGCAATTCCGTCGAATTCATCGTCGGCACCGCCTCTCTTCTCGATCCGCACAAAATCCTCGTCCGGCAAGAAAAGGAATCGAACGAACACACGGCGGATTTCATTGTGATCGCGGTGGGCACCGAGCCCGCTCGCCCGGCGGACATTCCCTTCGACGGCGCAAGCATCATCGACAGCGACGGCCTGCTCTCGCTCAAGCAGCTGCCGCGGTCCCTGACCATTGTCGGCGGCGGCGTGATCGGCTGTGAATATGCGTCGATCCTCGCGACCCTGGGCATTCCGGTGGTGTTGGTCGAGCGGCGGCCCAGGCTGCTCGATTTCGTCGACAGCGAAATCATCGAAGCCTTGCAATACCAAATGCGCAGCGTCGGCGTTACATTGCGCTTCAACGAGGACGTCACCGGCATTGAAAAATCCGCCGACGGGGCGGTCTGGATCCATTTGAAAAGCGGCAAAAAAATCAGTGCGCCGCTACTGGTTTATTCCATTGGCCGAGTTGGCGCGACAAAGGATCTAAATTTGCAAAACGTCGGCATTCGCACCGACGAGCGCGGCCGGATCAAAGTGGACGAAAATTTTCGTACCGAGACGCCGCACGTCTACGCTGCGGGGGATGTGGTCGGGTTTCCGGCGCTCGCCTCGACCTCCATGCAGCAAGGTCGCCATGCCGCCTGTCACG
Source organism: Chloroflexota bacterium (assembly GCA_050257635.1). GTDB lineage: Bacteria > Desulfobacterota > Binatia > UBA9968 > UBA9968 > DP-20. Next base: position 20,020 of record JBLMXG010000147.1, on the reverse strand, counting down.
CCTTCGGCCTAAACTGCGATACCTCCAACCACCTGTTGCCCTACGGAATCTATTCGATTCCGGAGATCTCCATGGTGGGACGCAACGAGGACGAGTTGACGCGGGACGGCATTCCCTACGAGATCGGCGTCGCCCGTTACCGTGAGATCGCCCGCGGCCAGCTGATCGGCGACACGGTGGGCATGCTCAAACTGCTGTTTCACTCCGAGAGCCGCGAGCTGCTCGGCGTCCATGTGATCGGCGAAGGTGCTACCGAATTGGTGCACATCGGCCAAGCCGTGATTGCCCATCACGGCAAGCTCGATTATTTTATCGACACGGTATTTAATTACCCGACGCTGGCGGAATGTTACAAGGTTGCGGCGCTCGCAGCGCTGAACAAATTCCCGCTCGACAACGCGGCCTGCAAGCTCGCGCCGGAATGAGATTGTCGCTACGCTTCCCGGCAAGTCCGGCGGCGTAGCGATTCATCCCGTCGTGGAAGCTCTCAGCGGGCGAATTTTATAGACGACGCGGACTTCTCCGGGCGCGCGATACGGATATTTTTCTTTGCCGAGATATTTTTTTGCCATCGCGTCGATGTGCGCATCCGCGCCGTTCTCGGTGATCTCGACGACTTCACCTTGGATCGCCAGATAGCGATAAGGGTTGTCCGGATCCTGGATCGACAGAGCGACACGGTTGTCGCGCCGCATGTTCTTATCCTTCAGCCGGCCCTTCGCCGAATTGAGCCAGATCAGCGCGCCGTCATAATCGCACCAAACCGGCGTGACCTGGGGGCTGCCGTCCGGCATCAGCGTGGCGACGTGGGCGAACGCGATCTTCTTGAAAAGGTCTGTGAACGAATCGGGAATAGCAGCGTTCGCCATAACCCATCTCCTTTCAAAACCAGCGACGGTCTCAGCAAAAATTTTCCGCCAGTTGGCGCAGATCGTCGATCAACAGATCCGGCTCCGCCGCGATCAGATCGTCTTTATCGCCCAAGCCGAAGGTCACGCCGCAAGTGACCACGCCGGCCCGCTTCCCGGCTTCCACGTCGGTGTCGCCATCGCCAACCATAACCGCGGCGGAAGCCGGCACATCGAAACGCCGCAAGACCGTGATCAGAAGCGCCGGATGCGGTTTTTTCTCCGCCGCGCTGTCGCCGCCTAAAATCACGTCAAACTCTTTTTCCACGCCCAAACCGCGCACCACCGCCATAGTCAACCGGTGGATCTTGTTGCTGACCACGGCGCGCCGTTTGCCGCGAAAGTGCGCCAGCGTCTCGCGCGCGCCCGGGTAGAGCACTGTCCTGTCGAGCAGATGTTTTTCGTATCGTTCGAGGAATACGCGCATCACTTCGTGAAGCTGCTCGGGGCTTTCCTCCGGCAACGAGTGCCGGAGCAAATGCTCCACGCCGCGCCCGACATGATTGTAAACCAACCGTTCGGCCAAGGGCGCGAGGCAGAAGTGCGCTCGGGTATAATTCACGGCAGCGGCCAAATCGTGGCCGGTATCCGCCAACGTGCCATCGAGGTCGAACATAATCAATTCCACCGGCCTCTTCATAGCGGATGATTGAATTTGAAATCACCGGCGAAGTCAACGCGGCGGCAGAAACTCTTTGCGCGAAACAGTCGATTGTTGTAGCTTGGCGCCATTGGGTCGATTCGAAACAACTCAGGCGGAGGTGGTTCATGATGCGAATTTTCGCATTTCTTGTTTTTATCTTGTCGTCCGCTCTTATCTGGCCGGCGGCTCAGGTTTCCTATGGCGTCGATAAAATCAATACTTCTTACATTTCGACCACGCCGGGCTCCTCCTCGGTCGTTTGGGTGGCAAAAGAAACCAAGCTCTTCGACAAGAACGGCATCGACGCAACGGTGATTTTTATCTCGGGCAGCATCCGCGGCATTCAATCGATCCTCGCGGGCGAAATCCCGATCGGCGAAGGCGGCGGACCGGGTCTGGCGAGCGCGCGTCTTGCCGGCGGCGACGTCGTCGCTATCGCCGGCAACGTCAACGTCTTACCTTACTATCTGGTCGCTCAACCGAGCATCAAGAAATACGAAGACCTGCGCGGCAAGATCGGCGGCAATCATATCGCCGGCACGACGGCGGAGTTCGCGGTCAGAGTCGGTCTGAAGAAAATTGGTATCGACCCGTTCAAGGATGTCAACTTGCGCGTCATCGGCGGCTCCATCGAGCGCATGGTGGCGCTGCAAAAAGGTATTGTCAATTTCACCGTGGTTACCGAAGCCGGCAAGGCGATGGCGGAAAAGCTCGGCTATCCGACCATCGTCGACATGGTGGCGCTGAAGATACCGTTTCCTCAGAACGGCATTTTTACCTCGACAAGATTGATTCGTGAAAAACCAGATTTCGTCCGCCGTTATATGCGGGCTTACGTCGAGGCGATCCACTTCTTTAAAACCCACAAAGAAGAGACGATTAAAATCATGAGCAAATATTCCCGCGTGACGGATCGAAAATTTCTCGACGACGCATGGGACTGGCACGCCAAGTTCATGCCCGACGCGCCCTATCCGCCGGCGGAGGGTTATCAATTGGTGCTCCAAGACATGGTCGAGAAAAATCCCAAGGCCGCGCAGGCCAACATCAAAGACTACATCGACACCCGCTTCGTCAAGGAATTGGAAGACTCGGGATTTATCAAAAACTTGTCACGAAAATAGCAGTATCAGAATTCTACGGGGGTTCTAGTTCCAAAGGTTCCAATCGTTCCAGTCGCTGGGAGAATGCTCCCTAAGGACCCTTGGATCGATTGAAACTACTGGAACTAATGAAACCCTTTTAGATTTTGTCCCGCGCCGCTTGCAGCACTGAATGCATCGGTTCGACGTCAATCACCAGCGCGGAGAGCTGCAATTTCTCCTCGCGCAGCCGATCCGGTACCGCGGCAATCACTTCTTCTTCGAGAACGTGATAAACGGGGATTTTTAGCGCCACGCCCGCCAGCGGCCCGGCGTAGCTCGGGTCTCCCTGGGTCACGGTCTCGGCGAAAACTTCCACACCGTTGGCCTCGCCGTTGCCCAACACCACGGTTAAATTTTCCGGACCATACTGGTCCGCCAGGCGCTTGATGACTCCTTGATTTTCGAAGTTCATCGCGCCCGCGGCGGTTCAAACGAAACACTCGGTGGCCTGGAAGACCACCTCGTAGCCGGCGCCTTCGAGGCACTCCGCGATCACCGGGCCGGGCACGCCGTCGCGCTCGCCGATGGCGATGATTTTTTTACCTTTTTGCATTAGACCTCCGTTACTCTTCGTTGAGATCCACTAAGAAAGAGCAGCCGTCCGATAACTGCGTCATGCGGCCGAGAAAAAGACTCCCCTTGGCGATCAACAGCGCTTGGCGAATCCGGCCGGCGCGCAGATGGTCGAGCGCGTGACCCAAATAAACGATCGCCGAAGGGATATGTCCTTGGGTCGGCGCATAGCCGAGCATACCCCGGCTGCGCACAAAATCTTCCATCTGGCTTTTTTGAATCTGCCCGCGCATGACCGCCAGCGCCGCCAGAGTCAAGTAATTGGTGCGCGGCACGTCGCCGCTGCCCGAGGGCACGGTGATTTCCGGATTGTGCAACTCGACACCGTAACGATCCACGTCGGTCAGTTTCATGCCGAGCTTGGCCAGGGGTTTTTCCGCCAGGTATTCCGCCATCGCCTGCGGCGAAGCACCGGCGCCAACCGGGTGAAAAGCGACGGAATCGAGGCGTAGGCTCGGCTGACTCGGCTGGGCTGGCGCCAGGATCGCGGCGAAGCTGCCAAGCATGTCTTCCAGAACCGGCATGTTTTTTTTTAGGTGCGACTCGAACTTCATGCCCAACTTGGCCAGCGAGCCGCCGGCAACCACCGCAACTTTTTTTGCGATGCCAGACTGAATCAAGCTGGCGCCGTGCACCATCGCGTACATCGGCCCGGCGCAAAACGCCTTGGTATCGCAACCCGACGCATTGACGCAGCCGACATCCTCGGCGATCGCCTTTGCCAAATTGCCGCCGCCGCGGTTGTACCGGTCCCCAACCGCTTCTTCCGAGCAACTGATGACAAAATCGATATCCTCCGCCCTAAGCTTGAGCGCTCGCAGCGCTAGGCGCAGAGAATGGGCCGCGGTAACTTTGGTGGCGAGATTTTCGAGCAACACTTCCGGCACGAGATTGGCGTCCTCGCTGTGGCCTGGCTCGAAGGCGCCCACTACAGCGTCGCCGTCGTAGAGCGGCAGCGCGCCTCTGTCGCAGAGCGATTGTATCTCCTGATGCGAGCGCAGCCGCGGCACGCGGCCGATCGCGTTGCGCGCGCAATGCTCGCCAAACCATCGGTCTTCGAATGCCACCAGATCGAACTGATCCGCGCCTGCAAGCAAAGCATAAAATTGCTTTTGGTCGACGAGGTCGCCGAACTGCCCCTGCGCTGTCGCCCCCTCGATCAGTTTCTCGTACCAGGGCTTGGCAACGTCGGCCAACCGCTCCGGCGCAAAATTGCCGATGTAAACCTGGTGCGGCGCGTAAGCGGTGGCGGCAGCGAAATTCCGCAGCCGCTGGGACAATTGCTCTTTCAGCTCCGGACGCGCTTGCAGCTCCCGCAATGGCTTCGAGCCGTAGCGGACGAGATCTGGCACATGGGTCAGCGAATAAAAAACCCCATCGATTCCAACCCGCACTGGTTTCGCCACAGCCGCCATCGTTAATCCAAAATCGAAAATCTAAAATCCCAATCGGCAAGACTCACGGTTGCTGCCCGTTTCTAACCCGTAAAAGCGTGATGTTTCAAGAACAGCTCGGCATCTGCCGAGGCGAAAAAAATCAACCGGACCTGTTCAAGGCTCTGGTCACGGGCGAGAAACCGTTGGACGGCGCCGGACGAGACACCCGCCGCCTCGCTCATCGGATAGCCGTAAACACCGGTCGAGATCGCCGGGAATGCGATCGTCCGCACCCCTTTGGCCACCGCCAGTGCCAACGAATTGCGGTAACATGCCGCCAGGAGATCTGCCTTCTCCTGGCCGCCGTGGCTATAGACAGGACCTACGGTGTGAATGACATAGCGGCTCAACAAATTTCCGCCGGTGGTAATCACCGCTTGGCCGGTGGGGAGACCATCGGGATAATGCGTGCGGCGAATTTCTTTGCACGCTTCCAAGATCGCCTTGCCGCCGGCACGATGAATCGCGCCGTCGACGCCGCCACCGCCCATCAATGTGCCGTTTGCCGCATTGACGATCGCATCGACATCTTCTTTAGTGATGTCGCCGACTTTGACGCAAACACGACCGTGGAGAAAATTTCGCGATGACTCCATAAAATTATCTCTTCAAATAGCAGCACTGACGCAAACGGTAATTAGCCGAGCGCCGCAATTTAAATGACGGCGGCAATCGCTTCGGTACCCAATGGTTTCGCGGCTGAATTCACGTGCTTGACGAGCTCCACCGCAATCAAACCGAACAATATTGGAATCGGCAACGCCCACCAGGCGAGCACCGCCACGCTCAACAACCAATTCGGCAACAAGGGCAAAAACAAGAAAATTAGCAGAGCAAACAGCGCCGGCCGCACGACGGTAGATCGCGCGCGTCCCTTGAGGACGTGATCGAGCATAAGTACCATCGGCAATATCAATAGCGTGGCATCGTAGGAATATAAATGGAAGCTCACTAACACCGTAGCCGTCACGGCGAGCGCGAACCGCAGATTGAACAACTCGTCGCGATCGTTCGCCGGCACCCGCCAGAGACGCAAGGCGACCACGTAAACGAGTGCGGAAAGTAGCAGGTTCAGAACGTTGGTCGCGCCGGCCATGCCGCCAAGGTTCAAGATCATGTAAACCAGACCGCGCAGGTTGACCATGAGCTCCGGCCACACGACTTGCCCCCGATGGGTCATCGACAGCCACATGGAGAAAAGCGCTGCCAAGCCACTGCTACCGACCATCGCCAGGGAAACAGCGGCAAGCAAAGCGGTCGCGGAGAGGAAACCGAGAACCGCGGGCCAGCAACGCCGGAAAAACAAAATCCCGGCGAGGGGGAGGACAAACTGCGGTTTGTATAAACCTAACGCCAGGACGGCGCCCGCGACGGCAAACCTTCGCCGCTTGAGGTTCACGAAAGTTTCCACCAACAAGTAGGCGGTAATAATCGAATCCTGCCCCATTTTAAGCGCCGTCAGGGTTGGGTAGTAGGCAAAGAGCATCAGGCCAAACAGCGCGCGAAATTCAGCGGTGACGAAGTACGAAAGACGATAGAGCATCAAGACGAGCAATAGAATATTGATTACGGTCCAGAGCGCGTGCGCCACTGGAAAAGAGAAGTTGGCCAGAGGCAAAAGCGCCAATAATTCGTAGGGCGGATGATTGTAAGGCAACACCCTGTTGCGGTAGGCGAGACCGAAGCCCTTTTGATAGTCTTTCTGCAAAGCCAGATCGTACAACTGATCTCGCTTGCCGTCGTCGATTATCTTTGCCGCGCTATAGTAAAGCACGAAGTCGAAGTGGCCGATCTTGATATCGTCCAATTGCGTCCACACTACCGAGATTTGACTTAGTAACGAGAAGATCAAGAGCGGAACAAAGACCAATTTGAAGAAACGGAATCGGGTGGCCGCCTTCTCGCTTCCCGATAAATGCGGAGCTTGCAATTGGGACTTCAAACGGAATTTTAACCGTAACGGCTTCATTTTGTCCGGGCGTTGGTAAACGATGGCATCGCGTTGCGGACCCCCGCTTGCTGCAATCAGATCGCATTGTAGCGAAAATTAGACGCGCTGTGAATTGCGCTTCGAGCAGGCCGCTTTCCTGCTTTGCCAGCGACCGCGCGACGATTCCCTTGACTTCGCAGCGAGATTCACGACAAAGTACCGCAACGGCATCAACCCGGAGGTCGCGAGACTTTCCATGATCATCAACTGTGTAGTGTATCAGAACGGCCGCAAGCTCGCCGACATTTCCGTCGATGAAATTCGATCTTACGCCAGACGTCTCGATTGTTTCGTCTGGGTGGCGCTCAAGAATCTCCCGAACCCGCCGAGCTCCATGCCATGCGGGACGAGTTCGATTTGCACGATCTCGCCGTGGAAGACGCACAGCACGGCCACTAGCGTCCCAAGCTCGACGAATACGATCACTCGCTGTTAGCCGTCCTGCACCTGATCGAGATGCACAACGACGAGCTCGGCGTCGGCGAAGTCGCGATCTTTGCCGCTGTCGGCTACGTGCTTTCCGTGCGTTCGCGCGCCGAGCGCGGCTTTACCGACGTGCGCGCCTGCTGCGAGCGCGATCCCCGGCTCTTGCGCCATGGTTCGGGCTACGTGCTCTACGCGCTAATGGACGCGGTCGTTGATCGCTATATTCCGGTGCTCGATAGCATCGAATCCGCTATCGAAGACGTCGAAAAACGCATTTTCGCCGATCAGCCGGCGCGCGAAAGCATCGAGGTGCTCTACGGCCTCAAGCGCCGATTGATGATCCTCAAACACGCCACCGAGCGGTTATTGGAGGCCACGGGCCAGCTCTTCGGCGGCCGCGTGCCGCAGATGATCTGCGTCAATCTGTAGGATTACTATCGCGACGTCTACGATCACCTGCTCCGACTCAACCAAGCGGTCGACAGCCTTCGCGACATGTTGACCACGGCCATTTCGGTGACGTTCTCGCTGATTTCGATTCAGGAAAACGAAGTAACCAAGAAGCTCGCGGCCTGCGCTGGTCGCCGTGCCCACGCTGATCGCGGGCGTTTACGGCATGAATTTTCAAAACATGCCGGAATTGAGCTCTGGGGTTATCCGCTGACTCTAAACGTGATGGACGGGATCGCTATCTACCTTTTCTTTCGCTTTCGCCGAGCCCGCTGGCTTTAGCCTCCAAGAGCGGCGGGAAATGCGCGCAGCGCGTCACACAACGAAAAGGCCAAGTTAGCCCAGCGGCGCGAGATCACGCAGCGCCGGCAACAGCTCGTCAAACCTTCGGATCACCGCCTTTGGCTTTGCCGCCCGCAGGGTTTCTTCGTCGTTGTAGGCGTGTTCGGTCGCAAGCGCTACGGGAAGTACCTCCAGATACGTGTCACCGACCTTGCAGCCGTTGGCATTGTTGCCGGCTTTCAAATAAGCCAAGGTGCCGCTCAGCAAAACGACGCGCATATGCTTGGGGCGGTGTTTGCGGTAAAGGTAATAAATCCCCTGTTCTTTGGCGTAGTAGGTTTCGTCGCGGTCGACGATCTCGTCGAAATAGCCACCGATGCCAGCCTTCTCCATCGCCTGATGCTTATAGCGCCGCCCGCCCGTGGTCATCAGGATGTTTCGCAAGCCCGCTGCTTTGGTTTCTTTCAAAGACTGTTCGATGCCCGGAACGAACTCTGGCGGATTGACGTCGAAGCCATGCTTGTGCGCGATTTCGAGGGCTTGGCGGCGGATTTCGACCCGCTTCGCTTCGTTGAACGGAAGACTGCGATCCCTCTCGTACTCTTTGACGAATATCAGCGGGATGAGAAACAGATCGAAGGGGCCGTCGGCGACTTTTCGCAATTGCTCGAAGGCGAGCGGCGCTAAACCGTAACGGGGCAAGATCTCGTTGGCGATCACGTGGACGCGGCGGATATCAGTCTCCACCGTGTCGGACATTGTGCGCACCAAGAAAGTTTCAACCGCCATGGCGCTGCCCTCCCAAGGAAAGAATACTAATCAAGCGACGCCCGCTAGGCAAGGGTGGAAAATTTCAAATGTCCACAACCATCCGGCCGGCGATTTTAGAATGTGGTATGAGAATATTTACCTGGCACGCTCTAGCCCGCCTTCCCGGGCGCTTCGAACGGCAAGCGATGACGGCGCGCGGAGTTGCAGTTCTTGCAGCTCGGCACCACATTACCCCTGGTGGATTTGCCGCCGCGGATGATCGGCAACAGGTGATCCATGGTCAAGTCGTCTGGCGCAAACTTCGCGCCGCAGTGGTGGCAGAATCCCGCGGCACGCTTGCGCTTCCACCATTGGCTGGCGCGCAGCTCGCGCGCTTTTTGCCGCTCGCGGCGAATATGTTCATCGGAAACTTCGATTAAAAAGGATTCGGCTTGCACAACGAATTTATTTTAATTTGTACAGGCGTCTTAAATTCTTAAAGTAAACGCCGAAAGCGACAGCAACCAGGAGATAGAGGCCGCCTCGCGCCGCGGCCCAGGCTTCGCCGCTCTGGGAATAGTTTTGCCATTCCCAAAAGGCGAAGAAGATAAAAAACAGCGTCGCGCTGCCGATCAGGATTTTATGCGCCGTGATCAGTTTCATCGTCTTATAATCAAACATAATCGGTCTACCTCGCGCAAGCGTGAGCATGCGCGCCGCGTTGCACCCGTGGAAAATCTTGGTATAGCTGTTTCAAGACTCCAAAGGAGACTTGGACCATGAACAAAGAAGTCGTCAGCACGGACAAAGCACCCAGAGCCATCGGCCCCTACGAACAGGCAGTCAAAGTCGGCGAGTTTATCTATGTTTCCGGACAAATCCCGCTCGATCCGAAAACCGGCGATGTCGTCGAAGGCGGCATCGCCGTGCAAACCGGGCGCGTGATGGAGAACCTCAAAGCGGTCGTCGAGGCTGCCGGCTCGTCCTTTGACCGCGTCGTCAAGGCGACGGTGTTTTTGAAAAACATCGGTGACTTCGCAGCGATGAACGAAGTTTACGCGGAGTATCTCGGCAAGGCTAAACCGGCCCGCTCCACCGTCGCGGTGGCGGATTTACCGCGCGGGGCGCTGGTCGAGGTCGACTTGATCGCTCTGGCATAAACCGCCGCGCCGATCAAATTCCCAAAATCATTCGCACCAGGGTTTGCAGCACCAGCTTCGCTGCTCCGGTGAGGCTCTTGCCAGCAAGATCGTCTTCTTCCTCGGTGTCACGCGGATAGGCAAAAATGCCCTTGGTTCCGGTGAGCACCCAAGACTTTGGGTTGACGTAGACGGCCGGCAGCTTGCCGACGATCCCTTCGTTGTCCATCTTCGCCTCTCGGGTGGTGGCTTGAAAATTCTTGTAGCGACGAAATTGGCCGCGATTGAGCCAGATGCCGTCGCAATGCACGCAGCGCATGAGCTGGATCTCTTTCGGCAAGATCGGGTCGGCGAAGATATGCATCGCGTCGGTGCAGCGCGGGCAGTACAGAGTGTTTTGCGGCCTTGTAACTTTTTCGCGCAAGAGATTTTCGTCGAGCGGATCCAACCGGTCGGCTTCAGCCGCATCGACGGGAAACAGCTCCCACTTGTCGCACCAAATCCCGCCGCAGGCTGCACATTGGTCGAGTTGGATGAGCGAGCCGGGATTGCCCCACACCACCACTTCGGCCATTTCGCGATCACACTGAGGGCATCGTACCAAGTGTCACACTCCTGCCTAAACAACGCCTGGAAAGCTTGAACTTTCCACCGAGGGCCGAGCGACCCCCGCCATCCGATACAGGAGCGCAATACGGCGCTCGATGGGCGGATGGCTGGCGAGCAAATCCGCCAGTTTGCCGTCCCGTTCGTCCACTCGGCGGCGCAGCGGGTTGACAAAAAACAGCTGCGCCGTGCCGCGCGTAGCCTTGTAAAACGGCATCGCCTCATCGCGGATTTTTTCCAGCGCCCGCGCCAGACCGCGCGGGTTGCGCGTGTACTGGGCGGCGGTGGCATCCGCGAGATATTCTCTCTGCCGCGACACCGCCATCGCCAAGAGCCGCGCGACCAGCGGCGACAAGGCGATCAAGACTAACAGCGGAATAAACAGCAGCGGATTCTTACGGCCGAAGCGGCTCCCCGTTCGCGAGCTATAGAAACCGCGCCTGCCCCAGTCGGCGAGGATGGCGATGCCGCCCAGAAGAATGCTCACCAGGGTCATGAGTAAAACGTCTTTGTTCCGAATATGCGAGATCTCGTGCGCCACTACGCCCTGGGTTTGCTCTCGATTGAGGGCCGTCAATAGCCCGCTGGTCGCGCAGATTGCGGCATTTTTGTCGTTGGTGCCGGTTGCCAGAGCATTGGGCGCCGGATCGTAGATGACAAATATCCGCGGCATCGGCGTTCCGGATGCCAACGCCATTTCGGTGACGATGTTGTGCAACTCGCGGTGCTCCGGAATTTCCAAATTGAGCTTTTCCGCGCCCAGGGAGGACAGAATGATGTCGCTGCCGCCGTAATAGGCCGTAAGCGTCGCGACACTCGCGAATGAAAGAGAAAAAATCGTCGCGATGGGCGCTACGGGTCCGGCCGGCGTGAAGGCATCAAAATAGAGCACATCGACGGCGCCGCCAATCAGCAGAAAAATCAGGATGAACAGCGCCACCAGAGCCGCGCTCCAGCGCCGGTTGTGCGCCTGGCGGGCGACGAAGTCCAAGGCTTGCGGCGAGTCCAGCGCGAGGCCCCCGAGCTTACCGGTTGAGTGTGAGATTCACGCGCGGCAGGGCTTTCTCCGCCGCCGCAACCTCGAAAATCTCACTCGGCCTAAAACCGAAAAAGCCGGCCAACATGTTCGCTGGAAAGACTTGCTGTTTGGTGTTGTACTGCGTCACCAGATCGTTGTAGTACTGGCGCGCGAAGGCAATCTGATTTTCCGTGGTGGTCAATTCTTCCTGCAGGTCGAGCACGTTTTTGCTCGCCTTGAGCTCCGGGTAATTTTCCATCAGAGCGAACACTCGACCGAGCGACTGAGTCAGCGCGTTCTGCGCTTCAGCGGTCTCCTTCACGCCCTTAGAGGCCATCGCCTGACTGCGCGCCTCAATAACTTTTTGCAACGTCTCCTGCTCGTACTGCATATAGCCCTTGACAGTCTCGACAAGGTTGGGGATCAAATCGTAGCGCCGCTTGAGCTGCACATCGATTTGCCCCCAAGCGTTTTGAATCCTTAGCCGCAGCGCCGTCAGCGCGTTATAAGTGGAGATGATCAAGATCCCGAGCACGAAGATGATCGCCCAGATGACATAAATCATAAAGCGCGCGCTTCCCCTCTGTCGTCGCGGAACAAGATGCCCGGGCCCAGATCGCGCACCCGCGCCACGCCGGTCATGGTCATGACCCTCTGCATCTCCTCGGCAAGAACCGCATATACCCGTTCGACGCCCGCCGCGCCGGACGCGCCCACGCCCCAAGCCACCGGCCGGCCGACAAGCACCGCTTTCGCGCCGAGGGCGAGCGCCTTGACCATGTCGCCGCCGCTGCGAATCCCGCTGTCGAGCAGCACCGGCACCTTGCCGCCGGCGGCAGCGACGACTTCCGGCAACGCTTCCAGCGCCGCACGGTTGAAGTCGAGAATGCGCCCGCCGTGATTGGAAACCACCAACGCGTCGGCGCCGGCGGCAATTGCCGCGCGGGCGTCATCCGCGCCCATGATCCCTTTGACCACCACCGGTAGCTTGACCTGCTGCTTCATCCACTCGATATCCTTCACGGTCGATTTATGGCCCTTGCGCGGTTTGCCGTCTTTGGTCGAGAGCGGCACTTCATCGCCGATCTTGACCGGGCGCACCGTGTCCATGGTGATGCCCACGGCCGCGTAACCCAGGTCCTCGCACCATTTGGCATATTCGGAAACTTCTTCTTTACCGCGATTCATGTAAGCCATGAACACCAGCGGCGATTTGGCCGCGGCGCGCCAGTCTTTGGGATTGAATTTGGCCGCCTGGCTGACGAACATCATCGCGCCGGCCCGCTCGGTGCCTTCGGCCACCTGCCGCTCCGCGTCATCGCCGATCAAGCTGAAACTTCCCACCGGCGCGGTAATCGCGGGGATCGGCAATTTGCAGCCGAACAGTTCGACGGAAATATCGGGTTCGGCAATGTCGTGGAATATTTTCTGGCGAAACAGATAGCGGCGAAACGCCCGCGGGTTGCGGTGGAACGTCGCCCGGGTTTCGGCGGCGCCGTTGAAATGCTTCCACGCTTCAGCCGGCGCCTTCCGGCGCATGATCTTTTGCAGATCGCGCAAGCCCATTTGCTCGAGCGGTTTTTCGGTCATAAATTTCTCACTCGCAACTCATACACGGTCGCGAATCCCATAACGTTGGCATAGCACCTCTGTCACGCTTAACCCTTGCCCTCCAGGAGCGGGAAGATTGAGGGCTCAGTTCGTCGCTGCGATTTCCCAGCAGTTGGTGCCGGGATCGCGAAAACAAAACGACGCCGAGCCCTTCGACTCTTGGAACGGAAACAACTCGGTTACGCCCAGTTGCTTGCCCGCCGCACTGAATTCAGCGTAAGCCGCTTTCACGGCGTCTTTCGATTCCACTGTCAAGGTGTTGCGAAAGTTTGGTGAAAACACTTTTGGATCCTCGCGCAGGGCGCAGACAATGTAAGTTTTCGTGCTCGGGTGCTTCACATAGATCACGTGGCTGCTGAATCGGTGCACTTCGAGGTTCAATACTTGGGTATAGAAATGTTTACTGACCTCCATATCGCGAGAGACCAAAGTGCCGTGGGTGAAAGCCTGCGGCACATAGCCGCGGCCGGAGAAACGCTCTTCGGGATAGCGGTCTTCCCAGTGCGGCTTTTTTACTCCGCCGAACTTTTGCGCCGCCGCTTCCTTGCGGGAAAAATCTTCGTAGCATTCGATTTCCCAGCCGTTGGTGCCCGGCTCGACGAAATAGCAGGAATAGGAGCCGTGGCTCCAGGTGGGTTTGCCGATGGCGCCGAGCTTGTACTGCGCCTTGTGCGCGCTGAGATACTCATAGGCCCGGTCCACTTCCTCTGTGGTCATCACGCGCACGCCCCAGTGATTGTGCATCGGTTTGGCTGGAGCGTCTGGCCCCGCCTCGTGCAGCACCAGCACCCATGGAGAGTTGGGGTGTTTGAGCATCGCTTCGCCGGGCCGCTCGGAGATCCTTTCGAATGCCAGCAAGTCGGTCATCACCGCCATCGATTCGCATAAATTGCGGCATTCCATGTGAGTCTTGGAAAGTGCGACGGGCTTGATCAAGACGGGCCTCATAGCCAATGCAACGGATAATCGTTGGAAATTTACAGCGGTACGCCTGACCTGTCAAACCGGATTCCGCTCAAGTACGCCCAGCAGCATACGGGATAGAACAAAGCGAAGACAAAGAATCAACCAGCTTCCGGCGCAAATTCATCTTGACACAAACAGAGCTTTTACTTAGATTCGCGCAGCTTCGCGCCGACAAAGGCCCCCTTATGAAACATTTACCTACGCACTTTTTAAGATCGGAGCAAAGCCGTTCGCATCATCGCCGCGCATGCGCGGATGATGGCCAATGCCACGCCGATCCGGTTTCCGAGTCACCGACCCGTCACAGTCAAGGAGGATGTATGCACAAGTATTTCAAGCTGGCGGTACTAATGGGCGCCACACTTTGCGGCGGCTGGAGTACCGGCCACGCGCAGTCGAATTTTTACGAGGGCAAAACCATCCGCATGATCGTCGGCTTCACGGCCGGCGGCGGCTACGATGCCTACACGCGCACGGTCGGCCGCCACCTGGGCAAACATATCCCCGGCCATCCGGCGATCATCGTCGAGAACATGCCCGGGGCCGGCAGCATGATCTCGGCGAATTACATCTACAAGGCCGCGAAGCCGGACGGGCTCACCATCGGTCATTTCATCGGCGGTCTTTTCTTGCAGCAGCTCTTGGGCAAACCCGGAATCGAGTTCGACGCGGCCAAATTTCAATACGTCGGCGTCCCGGGGCAGGATAATTTCGTCATCGGCATCGCCAAGTCCACCGGCATCGCCGATGTCGACTCCTGGCTCGCCTCCAAGCAAGTGGTCAAATTCGGCGGCGTTGCCTCGGGTTCCGGGTCGGACGATATACCGAACGTGCTCAAAGCGACGCTCGGCCTGCCGATCCAGCTGGTCTCCGGCTACAAAGGCACGGCCGACGTGCGCCTGGCTTTTAACAGCGGCGAGGTCGCCGGCCTGAGCAATTCCTGGGAGTCGACCAAATCCACCTGGCGCAAAGAATTGGAAAGCGGCGACCTGAAACTGGTTTTACAGGTGACACTCAAACCCCACCCGGAACTCGCGAAATTACCGATGGCGCTCAGCTACGCCAAGACTGAAGAGGCCAAGCGGCTTATTTCTACCGTCGCCCGGGTGCATGGCTCGACGGTGCGGCCTTATGTTTTGCCGCCGAACACGCCGAAGGACCGGGTCGAGATACTCCGCAAAGCGTTCATGGATACGATGAAAGATCCTGAACTTCTCGCCGAGGCGAAGAAAGCCAATCTCGACATCAATCCTGAGGACGGCGCCACTCTGGAACAGAACGTCAAAGAGATCCTGAAGCTCGAACCGGCCCTGGTCGCCAAGCTAAAAGAGATTTTGAAATAACCGTCTCGGTGAGGCTGCGATCCTGAACGGTGTGACGGATCTGCCGTTCTCTACGGCAGGTCGAGCCGGATCAATTTCACTCCCGAGCGGAAGCCGCTTTGCCCGTTTGGTTCGGCTGCGCCAGGAGGATGGAGCCGTCAAGGACTCGAAGCAGGCTATTTCCCGCGGTTGAAGATCTCATCGAAGCGCGCCACCGTTTCATTATACTTCTCGATCATACCCTCCGGCCGCGCCGGGTAGAGATTTAATCCGTTCGTGAGCGACGGAGGGTCGGGCAACACGTCAGGGCGCGCTGGAATGCGCCGCAAGCCGCGCAACGAGTTTTGACCTTCCCTCGACAGCGCAAAATCGACAAACAGCTTGGCTGCGTTTGGGTGCGGCGCTTTCTGTGGGATCGAGATCGCGTTGAGCGCCGTAATCGTCGGTCCCCGGAATCTCACCCAATCGATCGGTGCGCCGCTTGCCTTCATGCGCTCGACCCGATTGGAGTAGACCACCGTCGCCAGTGCCACTTCACCGGCCGCCACCAGCTGCGCCAACAGCGTGTGTCCCTTGCGCATCTGCAGGTTTTGCCCGGCGAGCTTCTTCATGAAATCGAGCCCCTTGTCTTTGCCCATGATTTGTATCAGGTGGTAAAACCACTGGTATTCCTCGGTCTCCAGCGCGATCAGTCCTCTCCACTTCGGCCGCAGCAGATCTTCGTAGCTCGTGGGCACGTCTTTAGCCGCCACCATATGGGTGTTGTAGCCGATGACGTAAGGAATCTGGTAAAAAGCCGTCCAGTGCCCCTGCGGGTCCTTGAACCCCTCCGGATAGATAGAAGCTTCCTCCGAAACATATTTCGCAAGCAGACCGGAGTTCTTCAGTTGATAGACTTGGACGATGCTGGTCTGAAAGATGTCGGCGCTATGAACGTTGGCGCGATGTTCGATGAGAAACCTAGCCTGGACCTTCTCGCCGCTCGAGCGAAAAATTTCCGTCTTGATAAAGGGATACTTCTTGGAAAACTCGTTGGCGTATAAATTGGCCTCCACGGTATCCATACCGGTATACAGAACCAGCCGGCCTTCTTTTTTCGCTGCTTCCACGACCTCCTGCCGTCCGGCACCGCCGGCGGAAGCCGATAGCAAGGAATTGATGAACAACGAGGACAAGATTCCGAGGATGACCGGAGCGCGCGCTCGATGGCTCATATAAATTTCCTCCTTCTGTCGCTACCGCGCCGAGTATCCCCTCCGCGGCTTTGCTAAGTCAATCGAAAAGTCAGCGCGCGCAGGTTAACTTGACAAACGAGGCCGCGCTTTCTTATGGTCGGCGACTGAAGGACGGTGTTTCGCTTTGAGTGACGCGTCGATACATTACCAAGCCGAACGGGGGCGAATCGACCCGGCATTTTGCGGCGATATCATGCCGTCGCGTCGTCTGGCGGTATTTCGGGAACCTCAATTCCTCACGCTGCGCGAACTCCTGCACAGCACCGACGCCTGTTTTGCCAATTTAGAAAGCGGGGACCATTACGCGCTCGGCGACGGGTTCGACATCTGCACCAAGTGCGACGAGAATGACGTCCGCGAGAATTCGCGCCAGGTGAGCGAAGCCCGGCGCCAAGCCGACTGGGTGATTGTCAGCCTGCATATCCAAGAATTGGTCGGCCGTGGTTGGCTCACCGCGAAAAAACGCACGGAGCTCACGGCTCAGCCCGATTTCGTTCATGACTTTGCGCGCCGCTGCATCGACGCGGGCGCCGATGGCTTCGCATGCCATGGACCGCATATTCTCATGGGGATTGAGATCTATCGCGGCAAGCCGATTTTTTACAGTTTCGGCAATCTGATCCTGCAAAACGATACCTTGCGCCATGTCCCCGCGTATCCCTACGACCGATTCGGTCTCGATCCCCGTTCCACGCCGTCCGACTTTTTCGACCATCGCAGCGTGGCTGAGACTAAGGGGCATCCGGCATCGGCAGAATTTTGGCAGTCGGTGGTGGCAATCTGTCGCTATAAAAGCCACCGCCTCGAAGAGATCACTCTTTATCCCGTCGAGATGGGCTACGGCCGGCCACGCGCACAGCACGGACGGCCCGTGCTCGCCGGCGTCGAGTCGGGTAAGACGATTCTGGATCGCGTTGCGCGCCTGTCCGAACCCTACGGCACCCGTCTCGAACTGCGCGACAGCTGCGCCGTCATCCGCTGCGCTTGATCACCGAAGGGAATATCCATGCCTAATTTTAAGCTCATATCCGCCGACAGCCATGTCAACGAACCGCCGGCCGCCTGGGAACGGGTGCAAAAGCAATACAGCGAGCGCGCCCCCAGAGTCGTCAAGGATCCCCCCGGGGTTCCGAAGGGCGTCTGGCTCCTGATCGACGGCCTCCCGCCGGTCGGCCTATCGCATTACTCCAAGGGCCTTGTGGTCAGCAAGAATCGAGGCATCTCCGAGGTCGAACAGGAAAAGCATTTCGAGACCATTCGGTTCAATGAAACCTTCCGATACGAAGACTATCCCGGCGGCTGGGAGCCCGCGGCAAGGCTCAAAGATCAGGATACCGACGGCATCGAAGCGGAAATACTTTTTTCCAGCGCCGTACGCCAGCTGTATAGCATCGCCGACGAAGCGTTTCAGCGCGCTATCTTTCGCTCGTACAACGCCTGGCTCCGTGAATTTTGCAGCCACAACCCAAATCGACTCATCGGGCTAGCGACGCTGTCGATCTTGGACAACGAGCACACGGTCGCCGATATTCAGGAATATGCCAAGCTCGGATTCCGCGGCGTGCAGATTCCGACTCGCATCCGTGATAGCGGTTATTATGAAGCGAAATACGAGCCCATATGGGCAGCGCTTGAAGAAACCGGCATGGTTGTCAACGTCCATACGAGCGCGACCCAGGGCGTGGCCCGCACCCATTACGAAGGGCCGCGCCAGGTCGATCCGAAAAAACAGAGCCTCGGCTTCGCCGCCAAACAGGCTCCGGCGCAGCAATTCCTCGGCAATTTGATTCTGTCCGGAGTCTTTGACCGCCACCCCCGGCTCAAGGTCGTCTGCGCTGAGTTCGATGTCGGCTGGGTCGCCAATCTCGTGCAGCAGGTCGATTACTGGTTCGGCCGCGCCAGCACCTACGACGCGGAGAAAAATATCAACAAGCTTCGCCCTAGCGAGTATTTCAAGCGCAATGTTTTCTTCACCTATCAGGACGACCGCGCCGGCGTGTTGACGGCGTCCGTCTACGGCGAGGATAATTTCCTCTGGGCGAGCGACTATCCCCACGGTGTCACGACCTGGCCGAACTCACAGGCGACCGTCGATCGAAATTGCGTCGGGCTCAACCCCGAGCTGACGAAAAAATTGAATCGCGACAACGTCGGGAAACTTTATCGTCTGGGCGCCTGACGAACGAAACCCCGCGCGAAGGTAAAGAACCTGTCACCCCATGACTTCATCCCCGGGAGGAATCTATGAAAATTACCATCGACCGAACCAAATGCGACGGCTACGCCAAGTGCGTTCAGGCCTCGCCCAAAGTGTTCAGGCTCGACGCCAAGATGATTGCCGAGGTGATTGAACCCAAGGCCGACACCGACGAAAAAATTCTGCTCACGGCGAAAATCTGCCCGACCAAAGCGATCATTTTGGAAGAGGAGGAAACCGGCAAAAGAATTTTCCCGATGGATTGAGTCATTGCCTTTCGGCGCAACGGCTTATCCTCGCTCATCACCGGCTTGGCTTCGAGAGTCCACCTATGCTTTTGGTCTATTCGGTTGGCAACCCCACGGGCGGCTGGTTCCAAGCCGAGGATCACACGATGTAAGGCACAGACTCACGGCAGTTCGGCCAACAACTGGCCATAACCCGCAAGCGGTTGGCGCACATGCAGACGCTTTTGAACCTCCCAACACTGCGTCGCGCCCGGATGGATCACCGGTACGCCGAGGGCCTGCGCTAGCGGCTCGATGATGTCGAGGATACGAAGCTTGCCGCCCTGGAAATAGATCCCGTCGGCATCGCGATGGCGCAAAAATAAAATTAATTGCGCGCTTGGTGGTAAATCTCCCTGGAGGAAAGTCTCCCAACCTTCTCCCGGGGTCCGGGCAATTTTTCCAACGCCAAGACGCTGAAACCCGCGTCGCTGAAGTAGCGCGCGACGATGCTGGTATCGTCGAAGTCGTAACCGATGCCGACAAATTTTTTAACGCCGAGCACCTTCATCGCCGCGACTTGATTGGTGCCGGAAGTGAAGATCGGAATGCCGCACTGCTTGTCCCGCCTCGCGATGAGCTCCGTCTCGCTCTGGTAACCGAGCAGCATGAACGGCGGCGTTCCCGCCAGATGAATCAGATCGACCCTATCTTCGGCCAATTCGGCGATTTTCTCTTCGTAAGCCAGAATCGCCGAGAGGAACTCTTCGATCCAGCCGTGCCGCGCGTTGTTGAACAGCGAAATTACGCCGATCCCGTCCGGCAGCATCTTGATCGACTCCACAAGCGACCCCGATCCTTTGGTCGGCTTGATCGTCCCAACCATCCCGCGCCAGCAATCGTACCGCACGATTTTCTCCCGCTAAAGACTCGTCGAAGTCCCTTTACTATTTTGCCGGCGATTATTCCAGCTCGTAGAGATTGGCAATGTTTTTAAAGCCGCGCTGAAGGTTCGCGACGAAAGGATTGAACGTTGTTGCAATTGCTTTCAATGTTCCTGCACCGCCGACCGTTGCGTCGGTTGTTGAATCGCCGC
>JBLMXG010000146.1:0-5396 GCA_050257635.1 Chloroflexota bacterium | reverse complement strand
AACGCTTCGGCGCGGGAATAAAGAGCCTAACGGACTTCTCACTGTTGGGACCGCCTTCGCAGGAACTGGAATCGCGGTAAACCGATTGTGGGTGTGCGCGCCGCGAATTGCGGTGGCCGCCACCTCACAGCCCGCTACGGTCGACGGCGGCGAGCTGACAGTCGCAATCAGCCAAATTGGCGAAAAAAATGCGTCGCTATTTCGGACAGCCGCACCGGGCAGGGTTCGATGTTCAGCCCCGCCCATCGCACAAGATCACAAATTCGCCGGAACGGCAGATTTACCTAACTCTGGGGTGGCCTTTTGCCTCTGGCTTCGCTATTGCTTCCTTGACACAGGCAGGAAAAAACGAGGGAGTTATGAGGCCAGATTATCGATTTTGAGAAACTCCCAACAGTTCGTTCCCAGCTTTGAAAAGGACGGTTATTTCAGGTGCCAGGCACGATCCTAGTCGTTGAAGACCAGGATACCGCGCGCGCAAGTTTAGCAGAGCTGTTGCGCGGCGAGGGCTACGAGGTCCATGAGGCCGAAAACGGCAACGTGGCAAAAGAGCTAGTCAACAAGCTCGACCTCGATGTGATTCTCACCGATTTGATGATGCCGGAAGCCGACGGTATCGAAGTCCTCAAGCATGCCCGCGAGGTCTCGCCGCAATCTCTTATCATGCTTATGACCGCTCACGCCTCGGTGGAGACGGCCGTGGAAGCATTGCGTTTGGGCGCACAGGACTATCTGCTCAAGCCGTTGATCTTCGAGGATGTCTTGCGCAGGGTGGAGCGGATGATTTCCCACCGGCAACTGGCTTGGGAAAATCAAATCCTGCGGCGTGAGATCGACGGCCATTTCAGTCCGGATCGGCCGCTCGGCCGCAGCGCGGCGATGCAAGAAATCGTCACCATGATTAGGAAGGTCGCGCCGACGCCCACAACCGTGCTAATCAGCGGTGAGAGCGGCGTCGGTAAAGAGGTCGTGGCGCGGACTATCCACGCTAACAGTTTATCGAAGGAAAGCGTCTTCTTGCCGGTCAATTGCAGCGCGATTCCGGAAAATCTGCTCGAAAGCCAACTGTTCGGCCATGTAAAGGGCTCCTTCACCGGGGCGGTAAATTCCCAAGAAGGCCTGTTTCAGCGCGCCCGCGGCGGCACGATTTTTCTCGACGAGATCGGCGAGGTGCCTTTGAGCCTGCAGCCGAAACTGTTGCGCGTGCTCGAAGAAAAAACCGTTCTACCGGTGGGCTCGACGATGCCGGTCAAGGTCAACGTGCGCATCATCGCGGCTTCAAATCGCGACCTCAAGGCAGAGGTTGACGCGGGTCGCTTCCGTGAGGATCTCTACTATCGATTGAACGTTTTCGAGATCGATATACCGCCGTTGCGCAAACGGCTGGAGGATTTGCCAGGCTTGGTCGAGTACCTGATCCATCGGCACAACCTCGAGATGAAAACCAATTACAAAGGCGTCGACAGCGCCACCATGAGAATCCTCATGTCTCTGCCGTGGAAGGGCAACATCCGGGAACTCGACAACGTCTTGGAACGGGCGATGATTCTCGGCAACGGCGAATGGATTTCTCCGGCCGACTTACCAGGGCAGCAACCGCTGACCGACAGTGAGGTCGGCAGCGACGATAATCTGAGCAAGGCTATCGAGCTCTATGAGAAGAGCCATATCGAGCGCGCCTTGGGTAAGACGGCAGGTGACAAAGTGCGCGCCGCGGAATTGTTGGGCTTGAGCCTCTCTACGCTTTACCGCAAAATCGAGAGACTGGGTATCGAAGGTTGAAACAAAAAGGGGGCGCGGTCTCCCGCGCCCCCTTTGCTTGGGCTCTTATAACCGCCGTCTAGTTCAACAGAGGATCAATCTCGACCTGCTTGCCACTGGGTAGCAATGGTTTGCGCCGATTCGGATTGCGCAAGATTTGCAGCGATCTCTGCTCGATTTGCCGGATGCGTTCCCGGGTGACGGCGAACATTTCACCCAGCTCTTCGAGAGTGTAATCGCGCTTTTCCTCGATTCCGAAGCGTTTTCTCAGGACCGTCTCTTGACGCGGCGTTAAAACGGCCAGCGCTTTCCGTACTTCCGTACGCAACACGCCTTCCATGGCTTGGCTTTCCGGAATCGGGCGCACTCGGTCTTCGATGAAGTCACCGAGCTCGTCGCCGTCTTCCCAGATCGGTGTCTGCAGCGAAACAGGCTCGCCGTGAGTTTGGATCAGCTTAAGCAGCTCCGGCACCGGCAAGCGAAGCTCGGCGGCGAGTTCCTCCGGTTTTGGATCGCGCCCCAGCTTGCGCTGCATTTCGCGCGCGGTTTGGAGCACTTTGTTACGCGATTCCACCCGATGCACGGGGACGCGGATGGTATGGCCGGTATCGATCAGGCCCCGTGTGATGCCTTGCCGAATCCACCAAGTCGCATAAGTCGAGAAGCGAAAGCCGAGCCGGTAGTCGAATTTCTCCACGGCACGCATCAAGCCGAGATTGCCCTCTTGGACCAGATCCAGAAAGCTCAGGCCGCGGTTGATGTATTTCTTCGCGATGCTGACGACCAAGCGCAGATTGGCCTCGGTAAATTCCTTCCGGCCGGTCTTGACACGAGACTCGCCTTCGCGAATGAGGCGCACCTCTTCGGTGAGTTCCGCGGCGGTCAGTCCTACGGTTTTTTCAACGCTCTGAATTTCGCCCAGCAGAGCGCTCTTCTTTCTTGGAAAGGAGACTGCCTGTTGTTCCAAGCTGGCGAGACGGTCGGCGAGGGAGGCAATTTGCTGGACGATTCGTTCCTGACGGTCGGGAGCTAGACGAAGGGCTCGAATCGCGGCGTAAATGTTCTCCCTGTTCGCGTGCTCGTTGCGGCTCAGCCGCGCGCGCCGCAGCTGCGATAGGCGGCTTCTTCTCAATTCCCGAAGAACTGTGTCGCGAGCTTTCAGTAAGCGAGCTAATTTTGCGATCTGTTTGAGAAACGGTTTTGGATCGAGCGCGATTTCGCTACTTTCCTCGTCGTCCGATTTGGCGACCACTTCACGCATCTCGAGCTCGCCGCTGGCGACCGCATGACCCAACTCGACGACACGGCGTAAGGCGAAGGGGGTAGAAAACAACGCCTCGAAAATTTGCTTACTCGCGTCTTCGATTTCCTTAGCGAGTTCGACTTCGCGCTCGCGGCTGAGCAGCGGTACGGAGCCGATATCGTGCAGGTACTGCTGCACCGAGCCTAGATTGGTGTCAGTTGGCTCACTTGCGCTTTCCTCTTCCTCGCGGAACGCCTCTTCCGGCTCGATTTCTGCAACCGAATCAGCGTCCTGATCTTGGAAGTTGGCACCGCCAAGCTCTTCATTTTCAAGTCTTTCGTTCATCGTTCGTTCACTGTCATACGGCGGTAACATCTTTTATGCTCCTTGATCGATTCACCCTAATTGTAAACCTACACTCACAAAACCCATGCCGCATCAGAGAGTTAGACGGGCGTGAAGCGACATCGGTTCACGCCCGCGGCAAATATTTCTCAAAACCAGGGCCAAAGCGGCTTAGGGCCGGTTAGGCCATCGACGCTTTGTTCGATAACTCAACTAGATCAGGGATTTCCAGAGGTGCGACGACGTCTTAAGAACTACTAAAATCATCTTAAGGATGATGCCCATCCCTGTCAAGCCACGGTCCGGGTCTTGATAAGAGCGTTGAGCCTGCGGATCAGATTTCCACTTCTGCAAGGGTAGTGTCGACAGTTTTCCCGAAACCGCGAAGGTTGAAAATCGTCTCTCGATTCAGTTGGTGTATCTTTGCCGGTCGCGGGCTGGATGGATCATGGCACACCAAATGCGTCTTCTACGCAGTACAGCGATCAATTGCGCCACTAAAAAAATGAAGCTTGGCCAAAAGTCATTAAATTCCACCCGGAAAGGGGAGCGCGTTTATGGTCGAATCGATGCTGAGGGTGCGCGACTGCATGAGCATCGACCCCGCAACGGTCGCGTCTGACGATTCCCTGCAAAAAGTCATCGAGCTTTTGCGCCGCCGCGATATTCGCTCGGTTCCCGTCGTCGATGATGGGCGGTTGGTAGGAATTGTGACCGACCGAGACATTCGCCAAGTGGCGCCTGCCTATCCATTGTTTCGCGACGAGGATGAGATCCGGCGCTACAACGAGAGCCTAAAAGTTACCGCGGCGATGACCGCCGATCCGATGACCATCGCACCCGACGCGCCATTGGTCGACGCTGCCAGGGTGCTGGAAACCTATCGAATTAGTTCATTGCCGGTCGTTGACGGCCAAAACCTGGTCGGCATGGTCTCGGTGACGGACTTGCTTCGAGTGTTCATCGCCCAGCAGGACAGGGAGATTGCCGCATGAAGGTCGCAGACATGATGATCAAGGAAGTCGTTCAAGCGGCTCCGGAGGAGAGTATCGGTGAGGCGGCGAAGCGCATGCGCGATCAGGCCGTGGGGTGTCTGATCGTCACCGTTGGCAGCGCCGTGAAAGGAATCATTACGGATCGCGATCTGCTTACCTGTCTTGCCGAGGGACACGACCCTTACTGTTGCGCCATTTCTCGCCACATGAACCGGCCCGTCGTCGTCATCGGGCCGGAGGAAGATCATGTAACCGCGGCAAGTGTTCTATGCCGCAAGCGCATCAAACGATTGCCGGTCGCAAAAGACGGCAAGCTGCTCGGCATCATTTCCTTGTCGGACTTGGCCAAGGTGGCCGGCGAAGAAGCTCAAAAACTCGGATTGCCTTTGGCTTTTTTAAGCGCCGTGGTGCAGGCCCAGTCGTCCCATACGCCGGCGCTGCTTTTCAGGTTGGCGAGCGTCGCGGCAGCGCCATCGATGTCGACAGCGGATCGCAATAACAGCGAGCTTCTCGACGTAGGGGGTCCCGGCTAGGTTTTGTGAAGGAGTGGGGCAGGATGATCAGCGAACGGAACATTCTTTCAAGCGTGTTGCTGACCGATCTATATCAGCTCACCATGCTCCAGGGCTACTTTGATCAGTGCATGGAGGAGAAAGCGGTTTTTGAATTTTTTGTTCGCAAGCTGCCGCGCTCACGCAATTTCCTGGTTGCCGCCGGGCTCGAGCAGGCGCTAGAGTTTTTGGAAAACTTGCAATTCAGCGCCGCGGAGCTCGATTGGATCGGCAAGCATGGAACATTTCGTCCCGCGTTCGTGCGCTATCTGGAAAACTTCCGCTTCACCGGCGATGTCCACGCCATGGCCGAAGGGACAATTTTTTTTTCCAACGAGCCGATCCTGCGCGTCACCGCGCCGATCGCCCAGGCACAGCTGGTAGAAAGCCGGCTGATCAACCTGCTTCATTTCGAAACCCTGATCGCTTCGAAAGCGGCGCGCTCGGTGCTGATGGCCCCGGATAAAGTCCTGGTGGATTTTGGCCTGCGCCGCGCCCACG
>JBLMXG010000145.1:0-3071 GCA_050257635.1 Chloroflexota bacterium | reverse complement strand
AAGGCTGCAGCCCACGCCAACATATCCAGCAGTTCTCAGACTTGACCGATCGACTTCACGGCCAGACCAGAGATTGCAGCCAGCGAAGCGGCAAAATACGGCTGCGCGTCCCGCCTGAGCGCCTTCGCCCTGCAACGTATAGAAAATCTCTTTGACCGAATAAATCATTGTTCAGTCATGGGCGGTTTGGAGACGCACCTAAGCAGACGCGTCTTGCGTGATACCCATACGAGAGTCGCGGACCCTTAGCCAATAGATAAAGGGAAGCGAGATGAGCACCATCCACGCTTTTCCGACTACCTGACCCCAAAAGAATTCCAGGCTGCTAAAGGCCAGCCACAGGAAAATGAGACTATCGACCACCAATCCCACCATGCTGCTGGCCACAACCGCGGTTACAAAGCGCCGGCGCTGGAGAGGCGTGTAGACCGAGAAATCCGCAAACTCAGAGAAGAAAAATGCCACTGCAGAAGCGACCACTAATGAGGCCGGGGCAATAGCACCCGACAGGATGGCGCCCACCGCAACGGCACCGAGCGACCACGAGCGCCCGAGCCGACGTTGAACAAGATCGCGTAGAACAAGAGCCAAGCCGATCATGAGCACCCCGCTAGGGGCCATGAGGCCGGGTGCTACCGGCACTAGGCAGGGTCCTTTCGGTATGCAGACAGTCCCTAAGTTTCCGATCATCCAATTGGCAATCGGCACGCAGGCTATAAACGCGACGAGATACACAAGTCCCTCGGTCCGCTTGTTATTCATTGACTGCCTGCTCCTCTTGTAAGCATTTGCATTTGACCTCTGGCGGCTGGAAACGGGTAAATCCGTCAGCACGAAGCTGACAGGCCGGGCATGTGCCGCAGCCATATCCCCAAGGATGACGTTGGGTTCGGTCGCCGTGATAGCAGGTGTGAGTGTGTTCGATGATGAGATCGACCAACTGCTCCCCGCCGAGTTGGTTCGCGAGTTCCCAGGTCTGCGCTTTATCGATCCACATCGATGGAGTGTGGAGGACGAAGCGTGATTCCATACCGAGATTCAGTGCCGTTTGTAGGCACTTGATCGTATCGTCTCGACAGTCTGGATAGCCTGAATAGTCGGTCTCACACATACCGCCGATAATGTGCTTAAGACCGCGGCGGTAGGCGATACAGGCCGCAAAAGTGAGAAATAGAATATTGCGACCCGGAACAAACGTACTCGGCAGTTTGTTCTCCAGCATTTGGATTTCAACATCGCGGGTTAGCGAAGTATCACTGATCGAACCTAGCACCCCGAGATCAATTTTATGGTCTTCACCCAGCCGTTTCCCCCATAAGGGAAACCGCTGCACGAGTTCGTGGCGCACCCTCTGCCGACATTCGAGCTCCACGCTATGGCGTTGGCGATAATCAAAGCCAATCGTTTCGACGTGGCTGAAATTTTGTAATGCCCAGGCCAGACATGTCGTTGAATCTTGCCCGCCGGAAAAAAGGACCAGGGCGCTATTTTGATCAAGGTTCATCTATGCCCCCTTAGCCCGTTGCTGCTCGCAACGGCTGCGGTTCCGAAGATTCCTGCTGTTTGCGATAACTCTGTCTTACCAGCCGATCGAGGTGATCGGATAACAGTTGAATGTCAGGATGCGTGCTCTGGAATTCGTTCCAGGCTCTCTCTCGTACATTGTCGTTGTTTCCGAGAACCCACTTTCCCTGGGTCCAATGGGTTTGATCTTGAATCGATTGGAGAACCCCACAAAAATCGCTGAAGTCTCTCGCTTGGCATATTTGGAACGCGACTTCCATGACGCGCCCCATCGAAATGATGCCAACGCTGTGCACAAGCCGCGACGTCTTTGGCGTAAGACCATGCCAATCCCTTTTGAATATGGCCTGAACAGCGCCGTAGAAATCGCTCATGAGTTGGAAGCATTTTTCGTCGCCGTCCGGCGATTGAGAAAGAATGCGCAAGGCGCCATGCGAACGCGACATCATGATGACGCGTTGGATCGCGTTGTTGGCAATCGTGCCATTGGGATTGGTATGGAGATGAATCTGACGATAAAGCGAAGACTTGCTATCAAAATTAAGACGCTGTGTTAGCGCAGAGGCCATCGAGCGCGATGACATTCTTTCAGGAAGTTCTGAGATGCCCGGTAGCAATTCGTAGATTAGTTCTTTTGGCAAAGGTCGGGTGTTATTGATGAGAATGAATTGTCTGCGCAGTTCCTCTTCGGTCTTACACAAAATTCCCGAAACAAATACCTCGAAGGACTTTTCGTTGAGCGGGGCTAGGGCACTCAGACGTTGCTGGCCGTCAACGATCAGACCCGGCGGTCCATCCGTTATGTCGATTTCGATCGTGACGACATTTCCTTTTACGGGATGAATTTTCACGTGATCAGTGAAGGCAACAACGATCGAATTTGGGAGTACGGCGTCCTCGCGTTGAAGGTAATCGCGGATTTCATGAATGTGCGCGGCGATTTGCGGTCTTTGAAAACCACTAAGGACGCCGGCATCGCTGCGGCCTGCCCGCTCAATACGTCCCATTTCAAAAACCTGCGTGGCCGAGGCAGCAAACGAAAACACCGTGTGCTGCGGGCTTTGCTCTGCTTTAATGGCAGAAAAGGTTAGCTTGCGGCTCACTTTTCACCGACCCTTCATTTGTTTTGATGTGATGGTGGTAGACGTGGAGATTATGAATTCCGCGCCGCTTGTTGCGATTACTCGATCGAAAAATTGCAACCTCGACAGATATTTTAGAGCAGATGGCGCAGCTGCATTCTTTCCAGGGGCGTTCTTCAAGTGTCTTTCGGTACCGTTGACGCAGATCCATTAGTTTCATTTCAGATACTGGACGAGCGTCCGGATCGGGCTCGGTGAGCAGGATCTCGGCGTACTTGGTCGTCGCATCAAGCGTTTGCTCGAGGCCTATTTCGTCTCTATCGTAAGCGCGTAGGCTATCGAGCGCGCTACGTTCGAGTTCGATTAGCTTTTCCTGGTTGACGCGACCGACTTTGACCAAGCGCTTCAGAGTATTGTTTTCAAGCGCTTGCGGAATTCTGATTGCCATATAATAGCGGAGTTTCC
>JBLMXG010000144.1:0-22360 GCA_050257635.1 Chloroflexota bacterium | reverse complement strand
CTCGGCCTGAATCGTGGCGCGGCTCCAGCGGCCGGGGCGGTAAAATTTGATGACGACGTGCGGGCCTTCTTCCATCTCGATATCGTACACACGGTTTTCCAGCGCATGGAGCGCGTAGAAGCGACCCGTGCAACGCCCGCCCAATGTCTCGGCGGCGTCGAAAATGACCTCGGGAAGAATCTGCAGGAAGTTGTCTACCATAGCATCATCCTAGACGAGCATACCCTCCTTCACAAATAGGCGGGAGGCGCTAGGCGACAGGCACTAGGCAGAACGAATTCGGTCCAAGCAGAGCTCAGGGTCATGTGTTTACCATCGCTGACGAGTTGCACGAGCCCGCAAAGAACGAACTCGAATCGTTTTTCTAGTTGCTCGCCTGAGACTCGACTAAAACCAGAGTGGCGGTAATTTGCGTCTTCAATTACCAAAAGGACGCGACCAGAGGTTGCGCTTCATTATTGAGCGATCGGTCCCACAGGATCGCCACGCCGAATTATCAATCACGTTCGGAAGAGCCAAAAGCTTCGACGCGAACCTAGATGGCATTAAACCGCCTTGAGAGAAATCTTGTAAAGCGAGCAGTTTCTGAAGTAAGGAGAAGTCTACCCGGGAGGTGTACGATGATGCGAATCAGCTTTCACACGAGTTACGGACTGGTGCTTTTTATCGTCGGCGGCCTGATGGCGAATCCCATGCTCGCGGACAAACCGGCGTGGGCAGCAGCCAGCGAGAAAGGGGAGACCAAAGGAAAGGGGCACGCGGGCGAGCGCGATAAGGAATCGGCTCGTGACCCCGAGCGGCGCAGCGCGACCAAGGGTCACTTCAGCGACCGGCATCGAGTTATGATTCGCGATTACTACGAAGGGCAATTTCGCGCCGGCCGGTGCCCGCCCGGTCTGGCAAAAAAGCGCAACGGCTGTATGCCGCCCGGCCAAGCGAAAAGGTGGCGCATCGGCCGGCCGCTGCCGCGCGATGTCGTGTTCTATGACCTGCCTCGGGCTTTGGTCGTGGAGCTCGGGCCGCCGCCGACGGGTTACCGTTACGTGCGGGTGGCTGCCGACATCCTGCTGATCGCCGTCGGTACAGGAATGGTCATCGACGCGATTCAGGATCTGGGCCGAATGGAGTAGACCGCCAACCCTTGCAGATGGTTCAACGACCGCAATGGAAAAGCGGACTTTGGCGTCACGCGTTGCTTATGGATAATTAGGCAACAGGCGCCGGCTGCAATATGAGTCGCGGCGACGTTCATAGGTCTGATGCGGAAAGCGGCTAATGCTCCGTTGTCCAGGTGTCCGGGTTGCGGAGTATTTCGGCGGCGAGCTCCGCTGGAACACAATCTGCAACCACGGCCGCTCTTCCACGCGGCAAAGCCTTCAGAATATCCCCGTTGACGTGAGCCGAGCTTGCCACAAGGATTGGAATGCTTCGCGCCAACGCTCGGCATTCGTGCAGGTCAGATAAAGCGGTTTGATCGGACTTGCGAAGGCGGAAGACAATGAGATCCGGCCGCCGGGGGTAGACAAAGTTCCAGGCCTCTTGGACGCATTTGCAATGAATGACATTGCATCGGTCGCGCGCAAGAGCATTCGAAAGCCCGCCATTGGCTTCACTATCAATCAGCAAGATTTTTCTAATTGGTTTTTCTGGTGGTTTTTCACTGACTCCCTTCGTTAGGGGTTTTTGCAGGGTCAGCATTTTGAATCTCCTCGGTGTGCGAACACACTCATGTATCGCGGTCGATAGCGGACGCCTAAAAATTCCACGGGGCCTGGTGCGGCGCCGGAGGATTTCTAGGTGCTGGACAGATAAAATATCGGCGCGATCAGAGATTGAGAACGGACTGGAGAAGATAAACCGACCATTTGGAGCGAAGACTGGTTTGGAATCTGAAATGAGCCCGAGAGCTTTCGACGGGGCCTTCCGGGTTGGTTATGATTTCGCTAGGGTTCGGCTGCGTTCCTTGAAAGTCGGAGGCGTCGTCGCTCGGTAAGTCTATCAGCCATGGTCTCCGGTTAACCTGAGTCGATGTCTTGTCGTCGACCGTTAGGTGAAAACTCGCATCTTGATTGAGTCGTCCCGTCAATTGTCTCAACACAAACAAGCGGTTGGACAAAAGTGCGACGCCCAGGAGGCAGAGGATGGCAGCGGTGATGAATCGATTACTCAATTAATTAGATTTATTACAACAGGTTGAAGGGAAAAATTCAACTCGCACACCGGTGATCTTGCAAGAAATCCGCGCCGGCCCTCCCCTTCGACCGCCTCCCCCGTGTCCGGCCCGCGCTATTCACGCTATCAGGAAAATAGATGTAATGGGGTCGTCCGAGGGACTGGCGGGAAAGCACAACATAGTGACAACGCGATTCAACGCCGTCGCCGGTACTTTTTCAGGCATTTCGTTCCCTACAGGACAGCGTTACTGAAAGTGCCGACCTACAGGGTTGTGGCTTTAGTCTGCAGAGACCGCCTCTCGATCGCTGTCATGCGCAAACAACCTCGGCGCGGGGTTGCCGCTCGCGGGGTTTCATTGATATAAGATTTCCCATACAGGCGAAATTTATCGGTGTTGGAGGAAACAGACGACGAGGATTGAGCAGAAAATGAGCATGTTTTCTGCGCGCGCAGGGTCGTTTTTCGCATTCTTCGGATTGGCGTTGCTCGTGTTGTGGACGTGCCACGATATCGGTTTTGGCGCCGAACCGCAGACGGGCAAGGCGCTTTACCTTCAGCACTGCAGCTCATGCCACGGCCAGGAAGGCCACGGAAATGGACCGGTGAGCCGTTATCTTTCGGTCAAGGTTCCCGACCTAACCCTGATCAAGAAGAGGAACAACGGGATCTATCCGTCGGACGGAGTTACGGCCGCCATCGATGGCCGACGCCAGATTCGCGGCCATGGTGACCGGCAGATGCCGGTCTGGGGAGAGATCTTTACAATCGAAGAACAAAGGCATCCAGAGCGAGCCAGTATTTCGAAAGCAAAATTAATTACGAAATTCATCGCCCAACTTCAGCAATGACCGAGCGCGCTGTGGTTCGGCGATGATCTTTGACGCGGTTTTTTCCCGCGCAGGGACAAAGCGACCCCAAGTTTTACGGCGCCGTGTGGCGGGTAGAAATTTCGCCGTGGCGATGGAAAAATGCGGGGGGATAGCCGCCTGCCGGGGGGTGGGCGAATAAAAACGGCGCCCCGTTCAAGCGATGCGCAAGCGGTCCCGAGTGATCGCCTATCAACACGAAAGTTTTATTCATAGTAGAAACGATAGCGGCGATAGCACACGTGAAGGAGGTCAGCAATGAAAAAACTAATATCGTCATTGGCATCGATGGCGTTACTGTGGGGCTCACCCCTCTTCGCGGCGTCGATTGAGCTTGGCGCATCCGTTCAACTTACGGGTCAATTTGCCAACACCGGACGCTACTACCGCGATGCTTATCAATTCGCCGTTGACAAGATCAACGCCGCGGGCGGAGTAAAGATTGGCAGGGGAAAAGAGCAGTTGACGCTTAAAATTCTCGACAACCAGTCCGATGTAAACCTCAGCGTGCGTCAGTACGTGCAGCTGGTCAGCCAAGACAAGGTGAATTTCCTCCTGGGACCCTTCGCAAGCGATTTTACGCTCGCAGATTCCGCGATATCGGAAAAATATAGTATCCCGATGATCGAGGGCGGCGGCGCATCGGATCAAATATTCAGCCGCGGCTACAAATATATTTTTGGTACGCTGCCGCCGGCAAGCGACTATTTTCAAAGCACTCTGGACCTGATGGTTCAACTGAAACCGGCTCCTAAATCGGTTGCCCTGTTGTACGCGGATGATGCCTTCGATGTTTCGGTCGCTGCCGGCACGCGCAAAGCCATCGGCAAGACATCGATCAAGCTAGCGGTGGATCAGCGCTATAGTTCAAAAGCTTCCGACTTTAACTCTACGTTGTCCTTGATCAAGAGTCAGGGAGTCGAAGCCATCCTAGTTGCCGGCCACGAAACGGAAATTCTAAATTTTATCCGCCAGTCGAAAACCCTGAATGTGAATCCAAAGCTGTATGCCTTCACGGTGGGCGTGCCCAGTGCGGACTTTCGTGCCGCTTTGGCGCAAGACGCCAACTTTGCTTTTGGTATGACTTCCTGGGTGCGGTCGTCAGCGATGAAAGACGATTATTTCGGCGACGCTGAACAGTTCGCGGCAGAATATCAGAAGCGATTTGGCTACGAGCCTGATTACCATGCGGCCTCCGCCGTAGCGGTCGTTGAAGCCTTCGCTAAAGCCATAGAATCCGCTAACAGCCTGGATCCGGCAAAAGTGCGTGAAGCGATCGCCCGGGTCGATTTCGACAGCCTGTATGGCCGCGTCCGATTCAATGCGGTGGGGCAGATTAACCTTCCGCAGACGGTCGTGCAGATTCAAAACGCCAAACTGGTGCCTGTCTACGGTCCCAAGGGCCTGATCGGGAAGCCACTCTATCCGATGCCCGAGTGGGGCAAGCGCTAGGTGCAACTCCTCTGGCAGATCCTCGTCAACGGCGTCTTGCTAGGCGGCCTCTATGCCTTAATGGCTTTGGGCCTCGTCCTTGTCTGGGGTGTGCTCAACATCGTCAATTTAGCCCACGGCGCGCTTATCATGCTGGGCGCCTACGCTTGCTATTACCTATTTACCGGTTTTGGCTTGGACCCGTTCGCGGCATTGCCGGTGTCCATGGGATTGTTGTTTTGCCTCGGCTATCTCCTTCAGCGCTATGTGCTCAATCTGGTGATTCGCGCGCCGATGTTCAACACACTGCTGATCACGTTCGGACTCGAAGTCGTGATCACATTTCTCGCGCAAATCATCTTTACCGCAGACTTCCGCACCGTAAATCCCAGCTACGCCGGCGACAACTTCGTCTGGCTTGGGGCCACAGTACCGTTAGTCAGACTGTTCGCGTTTGGCGTCGCGATCGGGCTGACTTTTGCCCTTTGGCTTTTTCTCGAACATACAGGTATCGGCAGGGCCATTCGCGCAACGGCTCAAAATCTAACGGCAGCGCGACTCTACGGAGTTAATCCGCGCCAGCTCTATGCCCTGACCTTTGGCATCGGGGCCGCTCTGGCGGGCGCAGCTGGCACGCTCTACGGGGTGGTATCGCAAATCAATCCCTACATCGGCGCTGGACTCACGGGCAAATCGTTTGCGATCGCGATTATAGGCGGTCTGGAGAAATCGATTTACGTTCTGGCCGGCGGTTTGCTGCTGGGTGTCATCGAGGCGCTGACCGCACTCTACATCGGCCCTACCTACACAGACGTTGTCAGTTTCGGCATTTTGGTTTTGGTGTTGATCGTAAGGCCCACGGGGCTTCTCGGAAGAACCGCGTGAATCTTGCTCTTAAATTTGCGCTGACCGCGCTCTTGGTCGGCATCCTTGCGACCCTGCCGTGGTGGGGCTCCGCGGTGCTGATCCAGTTCGGCATCAACTTTCTGATTCTCGCCACGCTGGCGCAGAGTTGGAATATTATCGGCGGTTTTACGGGCTACCCGTCGTTTGGCAACTCGGTTTTCTACGGCTTGGGCGGCTACGGTGTCGCCATTGCGATGGTGCATTTCCAGCTCTCATTCGCCGTCGGGCTCGTGTTTGGGGTTGTCCTCGCGGCGCTGTTCGCGTTTCTGCTCGGGCTGCCGGTTTTGCGATTGCGCGGCCATTATTTCGCAATCGCGACCTTGGGGCTCGCCGAAGTCATGACCGCTATTGTTTCCAATCTCGAAATCGCCGGCCGGAACGTCGGGCTGGTTCTGCCCCTTCTCAAAGGGGATACGGTGTTTTTCGAGCTATCCCTCGCGCTGCTGGTGGTCACTACGATTACCGTCGCTTGGATTTCGCGCAGCCGCTTTGGGTTCGGCCTCATTGCGATCCGAGAGAACGAAGAGGCGGCGGCGGTGATGGCCGTCAACACCACGCTGTATAAAATTCTCGCGTTCGCGCTCTGCAGCGTTTTTGCTGCGATCGCCGGCGGCATTCATGCCTATTGGATTACCTATCTCGATCCGAGTAGCGCCTTCGACATCACACTCAACGTTAAAATGATTATCATGGCGGTCTTCGGCGGCCCCGGCACGATATTCGGGCCGGTGTTGGGGGCGCTCGTGTTGTCGGCGATTTCGGAGATATTGGCAAGTCGGGTGACGAGTCTGGCCAGCGTCTTTTTCGGACTGGTTATCGTCTCCGCTATTGTTTTTATGCCGCGCGGACTCGCCGACTTAATCCGACGATTTCCACAGCAAGGTTGGCGATATTTTCAGGAAAACATCAGAGTGCACCGGGTGTAACATGGACGCGATTCTGGAAGTCCGCAATCTCACGAAACGCTTTCACGGACTCGTGGCCATTGAAAACGTGACCTTCACGATCGAACGAAACAGCATTCTCGGTTTGATCGGACCCAACGGCGCGGGCAAGACGACGCTGGTCAGCCTAGTGAGCGGCACTCTCGACGTCACTGAAGGTTCCATTCTATTTGAAGGGGCACCGATCCACCGCCTTCCGGCGTACCGCCGGGGGCTCCTCGGCATAGCTCGCACGTTTCAAGTGATGCGGCCTTTTCCCGGTCTCACGGTGGCTGACAACGTTGCGGTCGGTGCGCTATTCGGCGCCGCCAACGGATGCAGCAGGCTCAGGGATGCTCAGGAAGAGGCGCACCGTTGGCTCGACTTTGTCGGTCTCGATCACCGCGCGGCGCAACGCGCCGACGCATTGGGCGGACCGGACCGAAAGCGACTGGAGCTCGCCAAAGCGCTGGCTATGCGGCCGAAACTGTTGCTCCTCGACGAGGTGATGGCCGGACTGAATCACGTTGAAATCGAGGAAGTAATTAGGGTGATCAAAAGGGTACGCGACCAGGGCATCAGCATTCTCGTTATCGAACATGTTATGAAAGCGATCCAAAGTCTCTCCGATCGATTGCTGGTATTGCATCACGGTGAAAAGATCGCCGAAGGCCAACCGGAGGCGGTCCTCCGCAATGACGATGTGGTTGCCGCTTATCTCGGAAGGAAGCGTTCGTGAGCGATGCGTTGCTGCGCGTGGAGGGGCTGAATGCCGGCTATGGTGAAATGGCCGTGCTGCGCGATATCGCCCTGGAAATTGCGCGGGAGGAGATTGTCGCGCTCGTAGGCAGCAATGGCGCGGGCAAAACGACGCTGCTACGTGCGCTGTCGCGTTTAATACCGAGCACAGGGCACATAGCTTTCGCCGGCCACGCACTCGAGCGCCTCATGCCGGATCAGGTTTTTGCCCTCGGCATCGTCCAGGTTCCCGAAGGCCGACAGCTCTTCGATCAGATGACGGTCGAGGAAAATCTCTTGATGGGAGCATACCGTCGCTCCGGCCGGGCCAGAGTAGCCTTCGAACTCGATCATGTCTATCACCTGTTTCCGAAACTAAAGGAACGGAGGCGTCAACTGGCCGGCAGCTTGTCCGGCGGCGAGCAACAGATGTGTGCGATTGCGCGCGGATTGATGGCTGCACCGGAGCTGCTCATGGTTGATGAAATGAGTTTAGGGTTGGCACCGATTGTCGTAGATTTGCTACTCGATACGCTGGTCGAAATTCGTAAGAATGGAGTTACGGTACTCCTGGTCGAACAGGACATATTTTCGGCGTTTCACGTCGCCGATCGAGCTTACGTGTTGGAAACGGGATCGATCGTGCGCGTCGGCAGCGCCGCCGAGCTCGCGAACGACCCAGAGGTGCGCCGCGCTTATCTTGGGATTTAGTCGGTGCAAACCTAGCGAAACGGGCTGGAGAAAGCGGCGGCCTCCAGATTATGCCGGAGGCCGCCGGGAAGAATTTACTCGGGCAAGTTGCTGGAACGGCGTCCGAAGTATATTGCGAACTTCGCTCCCAGGACACTGGATTTTCGAGAGAGTTATTATCGATGGGCGCGATCATCGCGATCACGCCAGCGGTCGCGATAATCCCGATCGTGCCAGCGGTCATGAAACCGATAGTCCCATCGATGCTCCGGGCGATTGTCTGAGTATTCGTGGCGGTCGTCGATATAATAGCGTCCGAATACACGCCGGGGATGTTGCGCGATTTCCTGTTTGACCGCAGGATGCTTTTTAAGGAAGTTTTTTACCTCGTCGTGTTTGTCGAGGTATTTGCGGTCGTACACCAACTGCGGATTGTTCTGCAAGTCAGTGGAAACGCTGGGGTGTTTAGACATGAAGCTGTGGAACTGAGCGACTTCGTCGCGCATGCGGGAATAATCATCGCTCCAAGCTCGGCTGGAGAAACCGAGGAGCGACAGGGTCAAGATTAGCGCGAAAAACGCGCTTCTGGGAAAGATATGTAGGTTCTCTCTATCCATGTTAATTCCTCCTATGCCTATTAGACGTTGTCGAACCCAAACCTTTAATCCGTCATTATAAGCGGCCCTCGGCCGGCCGTCAGCTTTTTCTTTTTCGCGCTCGCAACACGCCGTAACCTCTTCCAGCCACTTCGGCGTAAGAGAGTGAAGCGACAGCAACCGCGATAGAGAACAGTAAGAAAGGCGACGAGAGAAAGGGCAAAAAAATGAGACGTAACCGTGAGTCGTGAGCGTGCTTATGTCCGACGGTTACCGTGCTCATGACCCTGACTCGTTGGTCAGAAATAGAAAAAAACCACCAGAGCATACGGATCACGGGATCGTAGCCGGTTCGTAATTCAAGAAAGAATTCATGGTCCCGTTTGAATTCTCCAGCTCTTTCTCACACGCTATTAATAGTCATCTCGCCGCAATCACGATCCCGCAACCTAATCATGCTCTCCGCGACCGCTTCGTCGCGGTCGTTGTAAAATCTCGATCTCCGCGCGGCAACTCGAATGGGTTTTAATTGTGGAAAATCTCGTGCCTCCCAGCTGGCGAGAAGGGAATTTTCACCGGAAGAATTTTCCGTACAAGAGTGCTTGGTTCCGACGGTTTGCCTTGAAAAAATTGGAGTTTTTTCCCTGGAACGGAACTTGCCTTTAAACTGGAATAGAGTTTGTCACGAAACAGTTTAGCTCTTGCGGAGGTGTTCCATGATCAGCGTTAAGAGCAAGCAATTTTTGCCCGCGCTTCTCGTCCTGCTGTTGTTGGCGGCACCGGGCTGCGCGACGTTGACCGGGGCTACGCTTGGCGGAGCGGCGGGGGCGGGCATCGGCGCGGCGACCCACTCCAATATCGGAAGAAGCGCAGCCATCGGCGCCGGTGTCGGCGGTACGGCGGGCGCGCTGTATGACATCTATAGCTACAACCGGAATCACCGCGACCGCGACTACGACTACGACGATTGAGCCAAGCCTCGTTGGTTTTTCAGACCAGCGACGCCCCCGTCGGGCCTTCTCTGATTGCGGTGTTTTTCGGCATGGGCTGTTTGCGCGGTCCGCCGTTTCCACCAAACCATCGAGTTGCCGCCAGCGGCGTTTTTATTCACGGCGGCCCGAAAACACCAGCAACAGCTCGTGACGCCGGTATTTCCACGACGCAGTCCACAGGAGATTTTCCTATGCGCTATTGTTTCGCTGTCACGGTATTGACCGCGTTGATTCTTTTGAGTCCTTCGGTCGCCACTGCCGACTATAACTATCCCTATCACAATCCCTACTTGGCGACGGCAACAAGCGCGATCTTGAGCGACCATGGCGCCACGCCGCGCGCAGTTTCGATCATTGTCCATGTCCCCGGACTTCCCGGCAGAAATCATTTGCCGACGCTCGAAGGACGGGGTGACGTGAGTCTCGCCCTGTATCGCCAAAACACTCCCGCACCGCTGCTCTTTGTTGTCGCAGGACTCGGATCGAACCCGTTTTTCGGCGTCGGGCCATATCTAGCGAGGCGGTTCTATCGGGAAGGCTTCCATGTGGTGATTTTACCCTCGCCGATGAGTTGGAATTTTGCCTTGTCGGCAAGCCGGAGCGGCGCGCCGGGCTACACGCCGCAAGATGCTCGGGATCTCTACGATGTCATGCAAAAAACCCTGAAGGCTTTGAGATCTCATTACGACGTCGAAGCCACATCGGTCGGCTTCCTGGGAGTCAGCCTGGGCGCGCTCGAAGGCGCGTATCTCAGTGTAATCGACGCTGATGCGAAAAAGATCGGCATCGAAAAGTATCTTCTCGTCAACCCGCCCGTCGATCTCGCCTATTCGGTCAAAAAAATCGACGAATGGAGCGCGCTGAAAGAAAAGTTCGGCCTGGAGAAATCTCAGGAAATCGTCTCGAAAGCGCTGGCCATCGTCGATTCTTTTACCGAGGAACCGCAGGACGATCCCATGGTCTTCGACCGATTGGTCAACAAGCTCCGTGGCTTCACCACTGAAGAACTCCAGTACCTGATCGCCGAGAATTTGCAGGGTCAACTTCCCGAGCTCGTCTACGTGACCCAAGTCATTCACGATCAGAAGCTTCTTACAGCGCCGAAAGTGGAGATGAGAAAACGGCTGGAGCAGGCTAAGGATTTCACGCTGATGAAATACAACCATAATATCGCCGTGCCCCGGTGGCAAAGACTCACCGGCGATTCGCAGGCTGACCTCGATGATTTCATTCGGAGCGGTTCGCTGATACCCATCGTCAATCGGCTGCGCAACAATCCCAAAGTGCACATCCTGCACAACGCCGATGATTTCCTGGTCGAGAGACAATCCATCGAAGCGCTGAAAGGCGCCCTGGGTGATCGGCTGATGCTCTATCCCTACGGTGGACATCTCGGTAACCTCTGGTACTCAAAAAACAAACAAGACGCCGCTCATATATTCAGGCCGCCCGCGTGATCAGCAGTTTCCTCGACGGCGTTCGCGGCGCAACGGCCGGTTTACTTTCACGGCCATATTATTTTCGTGAAGCTCAACCGGTTGAGGCAGCTCAACCATCGGCGTTCACCAGGGAGTGGGGCCTACCGACCCCTTAGCGAACTCAGGATGAATCGGCGACGATCCTTCCTCGTCGCACATGCTCGGCGCGAAGTCTAACTGAACCCAGGCGGTTGACGAAATCCGGGAGGCGGCATATGACCCTAAATTGAGCGCCGGAACTACTGATCATCTCCGAAGGTGAGGTTGGGGGTGTCATGCAAAGATCGCTGCTGAATTTGATGCTGCTCGCGCTGCTAATGAGCGCGGTGCCCGAGAATGGATTTGCCGCCGAATCGAAAAACAACGCCGAAGCGGAAGGCCGATTGGTGTTTTACACGACGGCTAACGCTGCGGACGCCAAGGCGATCACCGACGGGTTCAAAAAACTCTATCCCAAGATTGACGTCCGCTTCGACCGCACGAGCGATTCGCAACTGATGGAGAAGATCCTCACAGAGGCGCGCGCCGGCAAGCCGCTTTGGGACGTGGTCCAGACCACGGGTTTTTACGGCTACCTCCTCAAGAAACGGGGATTGCTCGCGGCCTACGATTCTCCGGAAAGAAAATATTTTCGCGCTGGCTTCAAAGATGCGCAAGGGTTCTGGACTTCGACTTACACGACCTACGCGGTATTCGGCTACAACACGCGGCTGGTTGCCAAGGCGAATATTCCTCGGTCCTACGAAGATCTCTTGAAGCCGGCTTGGAAAGGACAATTTGGCTTGGAGGGGCGGGCCTACGAATGGTTTACTGCGACGATCAGCGGTATGGGCCGGGAAAAAGGTCTTGCTTACATGCGCGCCCTCGCCAAACAAAAGCCCGACCTGCGCATCGGCAGAACTCTGCTCGCGCAATTGGTGGCGGCGGGAGAGTTCGACGGAACACTGACCGCCTATATGCACAATTTCGATACGTTGAAAGCGGGCGGCGCTCCGGTGGAGTGGGTACCGCTCGCGCCGTCTTTTGCCAATCTTCATCCGATAGGAATCTCCGCGAAAGCATCCCATCCGAACGCAGCGAAGTTGTTTGTCGACTACGTGCTATCGCAGAAAGGCCAAGAGGTGGTGCGCACACTCAAGCGCATCCCGGATCGCACGGATACGCCGCCCAATCCGCCGACGTTGCTAAACGGAGTCACGCCGGCGTTTACCGCTCCCGAGATCTACGACGACTTCGACCGCTACATCAAACTGTTTCAAGAGACTTTTGGCGTTAAATAAGGCGTTTAAGAGGTAAGAAATCCGGCGACCGAGCTCCTACCTTCGGCGAAATAACCTTTTTCGTCGGCCACTCAGTCGTTGAGTCTGCCATGCGGCTGAATGATGAATTTCGCCCTATCGCGGCCTCCTCCGCATTTTTTCTACGGACGTCCGTTTTGCGGTTCAACCTACTCGCCGCGAGGCGCAGACCGTGCGACGGCAACTGGAGGGCCTGGCTGAATGCTCAGCTTACCGCAACACGAGATCGCGGTACTTTAAGGGATGGCAGTGGGGAGAATGGCCACGCAAAAACCGGTCGGCTATGACTTCGGATAGAAGATTTTACGAAACTCGTTGTTCAGTTGCTTCAACTCATCGGCGCCAGGATTTTCTGTGAAGATCGTGTTGGGGGCGATCTTCTCGGCATCCTTGATCAGCGGATAGACCCCAGGGAAAAAGACAAACTCGCCATCTGCCGCCACGAACCTCTGACCCTCGGCCGAACAGACATAGTCGATGTAGAGCTTTCCGGCGTTGGCATGGGCCGCTTTGCCGCTGAGCGAAACGTAGCTCGGCTCGCTCAAATACTTGTCCATCGGCGCGTACGCAAGCGGGCCTTTGAACTGCTTTACATACTTAATATAGGTAATGCCGAGGTCGGCTTCGCCGCGGATGATCTGACTCGGCACCGGCGCGAGCGACTCGACCAAGCGCGGTTCCTGCCGGCCCAATCCTCGGACGAAGTCCAACCATCTATCTCCTTTGAGCTTCTGCAGGTTCCAGAGAAATTGCGCCGTGGTCGTGTGCAGCGTCGGATCCGGCATGACCAGTTTTTTCTTCCACTTCGGCGCGAGAAGATCGTCCCAGGTCCTCGGCACGTCGGCTGCTTTGACAAGGTCGGTGTTGTAGAGAATGCCGAACGGGAGAGTGCGCCACGCTGTGATCAGGCCATCGGGATCTTTGGCTAAGGCCGGAAATTTTTCCGTGGAAGGAGCGATGAATTTTGCCGTGAGACCTTTCTGTTTGATGATGACGTGAACGGCGCCTGCCGCTTCCAACACATCAAAGCCGGGCCTTCCCGCGTTCCACTCGTTGACCGCGCGATCTAAAACCGCCGTGGCCGAACCGCGCCAATATTCCACCCGGATGCCGAAATTTTTCTCGAAAGCTTTGTTGATCGGCTCCATCACCTGCGGCACGACCGTGCCATAGACGACGACCCTGCCTTCCTTCTTGGCAGCGGCGGCGTCGAGGGCTTGAGCAAAAAGCGCGGAGGGCGCGACTTGCATCAAAACCAACGCGATCACGCCGGCCAGGAAAATCGATGATGGTTTAAATTCGGCCATTTCGATGCTCCTCGAATAAGCTTTGACGGAACGGACTTGCGCTGACCAAAACGAATGAAAGCTCAAGGCGGAAACCAAACCGCAGCGACGCTGTCACTTTAAATTCCTCGATTCGGATTCCTCTTAGGGTTTCGTACCAAAGAAGCGCTTGTCGGCATGGATGTTTCGCTGCCTCTATCGCTCGCTCAGCGCTTGTGAAGTTGTTTGAGAAAACCGGAGGCTTCGACCTCCTGGACCAGGCTCTGATCGACAAAGCTCTTGGGATCCGCCGCGGCGGCCTTGGAATTGCGCGGCGCGAGGTCGTCGAGCATGGTCTTTACGCCATCGGGAGTCGGCATCAGATTCTCCGGGAAGATACCGTTGTAGTCGCGGTAGGCCCTTTCGAGGCCTTCGGGGTCGGTCAGTTTGAGATTTTTGCTGAAGATCGCTTTGCTGCCTTCTTTGTCGGTTTTAATGTAATGGACAGCTTCCATCATCGCGCGGGCGAATTTCAACAGCAAGGGACGTTTCGCGCGCAACGTTGATTCCTGGACGAGCACCGCGTTCCACCAAAAAGGGATTTTCAGTGACCCGATGCTGAAGAAATCTTTCAAGCCGATTTTTTCCGCCTCGTGGACAAAGGGTTCCGGCATGATCGTAAACTGCACAACACCTTTTGAAACCGCGGCGAGTCTCGCCGGGTTCTCGCCCGCCGTGATGATCTTTACGTCCCTCTCCGGGTCGATGCCTTTGCGGCGCAGCGCCAGGCGCAGGCCGAGATCGGAGGTGCTGCCGAGACGGTTGACGCCGCCGAGCTTTCCCTTGAGCTGATCAAAGCTCGTGATGTTCGGTTGAGTGATAATGTGATCGACGAAGGTGGGAACCATGCCCAAAATCATCTTGATGTCCGCCCCTGCTAACCGCGCGCTGACCAGCGTGGTAACAGAGGTCACGATGACATCCAGCTCTCCCGCCAGCATGGCCTGGATCGCGATGGGGCTTGCGGTAATCGCGATGACTTGCCCGTCGAGCCCCTGTTGTTTTAAGTAGCCTTTAGCCTGGACCACCCAGATCGGGCTGTTGGCGGGGCTGGCGCCGGCCCAGCCGACCCTGATGCGTTCCTGCGCGCATAGAGAGCCGGAAAAACCCACGAATAGGGTAACCGAAACACCGACGATAACTCTGAGGATTGCTGCGACCATGAAAAACCTCGCTCCAATTCAAATCGCAAGTTATATCCCAACTGGTCGGCGCCGGCTTTGTCGGCAACCGATTACGGCTTGAGATTCCCCGCTAGCTTGGCGTCAATCCAGGCTCTCGCGATCTCGAGGGCATTGATCTCGGCCTCATCGATGATCTTGAAATAGTCGCTCAGGCCGGTGAGAACGTGATGCTGCCGCTTGCCACGCTCGGCCCAGAAAATATTGGCCTTGGGCACCCAGCAGTCTGCGTCCAAGTTCAGCTCGGGCACAGTGACCACGTGACAGGATCTATAAATGACCTCCATGCCTTGTTCTCCCCAAAAAATTTGAATTTTTGCGGATTAACGACACGCAATTAGCATGCCATTTCTAGATCATTGAATTATTGCGCAATATTGGTGGTGATCCATCATTCGTCTCTCACTCGTGCAAAAAAACAAGCTCTTTCTTTCGCACCGGTAGGAACCGATTAAAGGTTGTTCAAGGCTTCAGTTAAAAAAGGGTTTCGCACTTTCATCAAGCGCTGGACGTTGCGCAACCCTTCGAGAGAGGGAAAGGGTTTTCGGTCGGTGGTTTGAAGCAAGTCCTCATGGCTGCGCTCTGCCAGCGCCGGGTCGGTAATTTTCAGGTATCGGGTGATGGTTTCGAGGACCAAAGCTCTCATCTTGGGCCTGCGGGTGTGAGCGACTCATTCCATCCACTTCAAAGCCTTTCTTACGGTATCGGGTTGCTGTTGAAGATTGCTTGCCGTAGCGACGATGAAAGGGGATGTTGGTCTTCGAAAGCCCCAACAAGATGGTCAAGCCTCGCTGCTTGAGGCTGCCGCTGAAAGCGCTATCGATCACTGTGGCATCGACGGCGCCTTTTTCGAGCGCTTGAATTAGCATCGTCTGATTCCCGGCCGCGATAATCTGGATAGCGTCGCGGCGCGGATCGAGCCCCAAGTGTTCGAGGCAAAGCATAGCGCCCATTCCGGTCGTTCCACCGATGACCTGGATGCGGAGTGGTTTGTCGCCGAGATCCTGGGCGCTCTTGATGGTCGACTTGACGACCAGATCGAAAGGAATATGGCTGGTGAACGTGCCTATAACTTTCAAATCCAAGCTGCCCACCGCCGCTCCCAGGGCCGTGGTTCTGCCGCTGTTTCCGAGCTGAATTTGGCCCGCGGATAAACTTGGCTTCCGGTCAGCCAAAAAGGCCATTGTGCGCGGCAACCTAGCCAGCGCCGGCAAAGAGCGGCTGTCAAT
This sequence comes from Chloroflexota bacterium, assembly GCA_050257635.1. Classification (GTDB taxonomy): domain Bacteria; phylum Desulfobacterota; class Binatia; order UBA9968; family UBA9968; genus DP-20. The sequence goes on along the minus strand of JBLMXG010000144.1, from coordinate 6,532 downwards.
GGAAACAAGAGGCACGAGGCGGGAGGAGAAAGGCAAGAATTCCGAGCGTTCAAGTCGTTCAATCCCCCGGATCGAGAGCCCGGGGGTTCCCTTGGGAGACAATTGCTAAACCCGTTGAGACTTTTTTGGAACGGTCCGAACACGGCCTGAGCGAGGTGAAAAATCACGCGACGGGAGTTCCATCGGCTCAGACATCGAGCTCGTCGGCGGCGGCTCGAATCCTGCGAAGGCGTTCAATCTGCTCTGAGATTTCTTCTCCCGCCGCGATGCCATTCAATGCGATCGGCCCGTTCGCGGGCTGAAACGCAGCGCAGCCGCAGACGCAGCCTTTTGACGAGTGATATTTCTTATCGTGCTTGCACGACTGACAAAGTTCCATGCTCTTAGCGATGATGCCCTCTCAGCGGAGCGAGGGCCGACAGCCATCGGCAATTGCATCCGCAGGGCATTTTTCTGGCTGCGTTTTCTCATAGAAACGACTGCCCGGGGAATGGAAGATACAGCCCCCGCCGCTGCCAGTTGTAAAGTGGAGGTTGATCGGGTGAGTCGCGGAGCAAGGATACGTCGCGACCGCCGTTGCGGCACCAGGGTCTTGAGCGATGGGTAGCGGCGAGGCCGCTTCACCCGACCAACGCTTGCTTAATCCGGCTGCCGCCGCAAAGAAAACGAGGGACACCAAAAACCATTTCATTGGGCAACTTTCTCCACGCTCCTAACTTGTGCGAAAAGCGTGCCCGGACGGAATTGCCGCAAACCCCCGAAAACTTCCGAAGATTCTGTTTCGGATGAGTTCCTGCTTGCCAAAATCCGGCATGTTACCGTGCCATGGCAGCCGCGACGTGAGCAAAGGAATTGATTTTACTGGTGGAGCGATAGGCATGCCGCTTGCTCCAGCATGCAGCAGTTGAGGCGTCGGGTGAAGCCATGAAGAAGCTCGTGTTACTCGTTATCGCTCTAGTCCTTGTTTCGATCCCAGCGGCACAGGCTCAGCTCTGGGTTGATCCTGGCGTCTGGCGAGATGGCACAGAGATTCAGCGGGGCTACCGTAGCAGTCTATATAGAAATCTGCACAATGACTACTCGTATCCGGGAAGCATCCATCCCAGTACGGGCAACCGGAAGAGTGACGATCTCAATCGCGACTTGCAGCAGCATGAAAATCAAAACCGCGGCCGACCAAACGAGCGTAATCCGTATCAGATGAATCCGTATCAATTCCGCTGGTAGGCAATCATACACCGACGAGCCCATACGCAGCGCGCGTTGTCCCGCGAGGGTAACCAGTCAAACATCATGACCAAAACGATAGCGGATTTCCTCCGTTAGCAATCGTCGTCGAAAAGATCCGCTCCACCGCACAACTCTTGTTGCTTTCTTGAGTTGCGAGGGGTATCGGGTCTTCGAAGAGGACAAGAGAAATGACGTTCTTTGCTATTCGGCTATGGCCGACCCGGGAAGTTTGATCAGCGCGCCGGCACAGCCGAGTTCAAACCGAGAACTACCTAGCGATTCCGCGGCCGAGACTGCTGCGCAGAGCCAGACAAATCACCATCCAATCTCACTCGGCTCGACCGTCGAAATCGCGAATGCAATCCTAATTGCTCCAATTTTTCAGCGGTAAATGTTCTGGAGTCGCACTGGCCGTCCGCTAACTGGAAATCGACGGAAGCCGAATTGGAGTTCCAGGAAACATGAAAGGTCTTCACCCGAGTTTGATCTAGATAATCACCCAGAGCACGCAAAAGTTGAGACAGTCTACTATACATCTGCGCGTGCGAAGAGGAATCAACTCTCCTTTGTTTCTGTGCCTGATCGTCAAGGCGTAAGATATTTGTGGGACTGAAACGAACTGAGCGATTGCTTATAGACCGGTGAGCGCTCTGATCGGAAATATCATTGGGACTAAGCGCGTGGTGCAGAATCCATTCGCTCGTTTGGGTCAGAAAATCGCTGCTGAGGTCATAATTTAGGCCGTCCGTCGCCAGATCGAAAGCGGGAAGCTTGGCGACTTCCAGCGACTGCCCAATAACTCTTAGCGACTGAGCGTGAGGCATTTGGTGCCGCCTTGGTACGTGAGATTACAATAGGGCTGTTCTGCTGCCAATTGCAACTGATATTATGGAATTGTTGTTACAGTTTGGTGACGTGTCTTTCCGGCAAACCGTCAATACGAGTGCTCATGATGCCACCCTGTGCCGGCCCCGTTGTTAATCGAAAAGGGCATGATCACGCAGCGGGAACTACAGCGGAATATCACCGAGGAGCGGACGGCGCCTCAGCGGTCTTAATTTTTCTGAGCGCGGTCCGTGTATTAGCAATTGAGTTCATCGGCGATATAGGCAACCGCACCGGGGAGCAACTCGGTCCATCCACAAGACTGGTCGAAGTTTAAACGGCAGGCTTTACTTAAGTTGCCGTAATCTTACGCCCATCGCCGAAACCGTGGAATCTATTTAGATACATGGAGACTCCGAGATCGTACAAATTTTGATGCACGGAGAAAGTGTGTTCCTTCCCGTGAATAACAACCTTTACCGAATCATTCAGCCATGAAATGATAAAATCACTAACCCGTTTTCGATCCAAATAACCACCGAGCACACGCAAATTGGAAGACAAGTTGCGCACATCCATCATGTCTGCCTGGAGGCTGCGCCTTAGTCGGGCGCGAATATCTAACCCAGTCATGTCGGAGATGGCAAAACGGATGGGTTTCGCAGCCTCGGCAAAAATTCTTTCAGGCCGCCGATACTGTTCTGTGCAGGTGTTTAGAAATTCTTCTGCCGTTACCGGTACCTGTGCCGATCTGTCTCGGCGCGTCACCACGATCAGATCGCTCCCTTGTTTACATATCTGAAAAAACGTGGCTCCCAAAACATCGAGATGCTGCCCGATCACCCTAAGCGATTGTGCATGTGAAATACTATTCTTGGATTCCATTTCGCTCCTCGTTACAGAGTCAGCAGGTCGGCTCCACGGCCGATCTGTGATCGATAATAGTGTACTCTCAAATGTTGCTTTGTGATTACGAACAGATGAAGGTTCTGCGTAGCAGTACTCGTGCCACGAGTTACAAAGAAATTTGCAGGTTTCGTAAATGCCTTCGTAGAATCTCACGATGACCGAGGTGAATTGTAACGGGTGAATTCAACAAATGTACCAATCCTTGCCAATGTATTTGAGCTTGATTAATAAAGGAAATTCTGTTTAGCGGCCTAAAGCGTGTGCAGGCTTTTTTCTTACGCCGCGAAAGGGAATTTCAGACAACCGCATACGCCGTAGCCGACCGTTGAAATTTGATGCCGCACCGGTAGAGACTCTTTGCGTCATTCAACGGCAAGCAGAAAATGTAAACAGCCGTCACGGTCAGTTTGGTGCTGTTGACATCAGGTGTATCCATAGGTTTACACGTGATGCCGTCCGTTAAACTGAGATTCAAGGGACCGCTGTCAGGCGGGCAGGCGCTGAGTGAAGCGGGGCAATTGCCAACAGGACCTAATAAGGCGTTATCATCCTGGCCGAAAAAGACCGCGGGCAGTGGTCGTAGGCGTTTACGATCGCAAAATAATAAGATACATCCTCGGGTAAGCAGATTTGGAGTTTCGACAAAAGTTTCGCTTGTACCATTCATGCCGTCAAGTCTCAAAGGCAACACGTTCCGTGCATTTTTGACTATCTTGAGCGCAGCTCTAGTTGTTTGTGCCCCTCCGGCGGTTGCGGGCGTGCCGACAGATCAGGTTCGTGGAACGGTGGATCGAGTGCTCGAAATTCTCCAAAATCCAACGCTCAAATCGGCCGCCCGTCGTGCGGAGCGCCGGGAACAACTAACCGAGGTTATTTCCGGGAGATTCGATTTCACCGAAATGGCCAAACGTTCGCTCGGAGCCGAGTGGCGGCGGCTGAAGCCGCCGCAGCAACAGGAGTTTGTCAAGCTGTTTACTGATCTGTTGCGTGATGCCTACGTTACAAACATCGAATCCTACAAAGGTGAAAGGGTGATTTACAAAGGTGAGACCGAAGACGATCCATACGCTGTTGTGCAAACGATTCTCAAATCGCCCGATGGAAACGAGTATACGATCGATTACCGGGTCCATTTGGTCGGCAACGACTGGAAAGTGTACGATGTGGTGATTGAAAACGTCAGTATCGTCAATAACTATCGATCTCAATTTGCCCGGCTTATCAATAAGTCGTCCTTCGACGGCCTGATTCGAGCGCTGAAAGAGAGAGATCTTTCCAAGCAAAATTGACCCGACGAGCGACTCCCTCAGCGATCGAAGGTTTGAGGCGCCACGGTGCGCGGCCTCTTACCCACTAGCCCATAAAATACTTTCGAGGCCTAAAATAAGGCGCGCCGAAGTCGGCGCGTGCTTGTTTGCTTGTGCGGCGTTCGTCGGTTTTGTTGCCGCGACCGTTGCCACCGCCATCCGGTAATCCCTTTCACTTGTAGCAGTAGTTGTTTTGCCCATCCTTGGGAGATTTGAGGGCTTGTTTTGCAACGGCGCTAATCACATTTTGTTCCAACCTCTTTTTGCCTAGCATTCGCTGCTTTTTTTATCTGTGGCGAGTTGGCAACGATGGAATACGATTTGCGAGCACTAGCGCCTAAAACAAGTATCGGAGTGCGTGTTCCATGAATTCGACGCAGAACGATGCCAATCAGCTGAGTTACTCGCAACTCACCTTCAGCCAAAAGCAAGGTGAACGGCGCACCGTACAACGACAATGATCTGCCGGTCCCTAAGTGGAATTGGCCTATGGATACCTATTTATTGCGCCGACGATTTGCCGACGCAGCTCTACAAGAAGCAGGTGAGCGGCGTGGCGCTGCAAGAGAGTGTCTTAGAGAGACCGGCGTGTAGTGTTAGGGGCCTTGATGACCGATATTATTATGACGGAGGAACGACTATGAACGAAACCGCAGCAAAAAAGATAGCGCAAGATTTCAGGATTCTGATTAACGATGCGGAAGATTTGATCGCTGCAACCGCGAGCCAGACTGGCGAGCGAATCGGCGATCTGCGTCAGCGTCTGCAAACAAAAATCGAAGACGCCAGAAATGGGATGGCCGAAAAAACTTGGTTCCGGAAAGCCCAGCGGGCAAAGGCCGGGGCAGAATCTTGTTTGGGGAAGAATAGTTGGGCTGGATTAGTGATTGCTGTCGGTGTTGGGGTTTTGTTCGGCATGCTCCTGCGGCGTAAGTAAACGGGATCGTGCTCAGCCGCTGCCCGACCCTGCGCGCAGGGAATGATTGACTTCCGGTTCCGAAGCATCAATTCACCACCTGCTCGCAACGAGCTCGCCAACGGCCTGCCAAACTCACCTGTTAGCAGGAGAATCGATCAGCACTTGCAGATCTTTCAACCTGGCAATCGGCGGACAACGAACCTGTTCGAAAGCTAACGGTCCGGCTCCTTACCCGAACCTATCTTCGGTATGAATCTCGGGACTCTGCGGCAATAATCTGCGTATCGTTCGCCGAAGTGCTCGAGCAGCTCTTTTTCTTCCAATGCCACTATGACGTAGATCGTCGGTAGCCAGAGGGCAACGACAATATAAGAAGCAAGATGGTTGGCGATGAGCGCGTAGCCCAGCAGCGCGATCAGCAGCTGAACATAGCGTGGATGGCGAAGCCGGGCGTAGATTCCGTCCGTGACCAAGGTGCGCGGATAGCGATCCGGCGCTATTTCGGGAAGTCCCAGCAGGACTTTGACGGAGAGATGTTTTTGGATCGCGAAACGCATTGCGGCGGCCAGAGCCAAGCATAGAATTCCTATAGCGGCGAGCGGGAAACTCGTGCCGAAGTCGGTGGCCAAGAGTGCATGCCGAATCGAAAACAGCGAGACCATGGCGATCCCGAGGACCGTCAGGATTGCGGTGTACGTTGCGCCCATGCCTTGGGCGCGCCAAAATTTTATCAGCGGGTGGATAAGCAGCCAATAAAGGAACAGCGCCGGTAGAGCGACGACCAATAGCAACGCGATGCAATATCGGATTGTGTCCACCGGTCAAGCTACACCAATCTAAGCAGCGGCGCCGATTCCCGTCGCGCCTAGATGATCTTTCTCCGAACAAAAAACTCCGGAATCAGCGGTTACGCACCGTAGTCGGTCGATGTTTCCTTGTCGATTATTTCGATCTCAGATGGAAAGACGTAGTCGGTGACACCGATATCCCAGTGGACACTGATGAGATGTCGCCCCAAATTGTCGATGCCGTGCTGGATGGTTCCTTCGGTGGATCTCTCGATCAGTCCTCGGTGACTCCTCACGTTCCGGCTGGCGCGGCATCGCGCTCCTGCTAGGTTTGTGTCGAACATAGATGTCGTCCTTTCCCTTCCGCCCTCCTGTATTGACGGGAGAGCAACGGACGTGCCAGGGCAGATACGCCGGTGATCGTGATGACTACGCAGCTGAGCGGGGTGCGTTTCCCCTACATTCGACTTGGATTCCCTGAGTAAATTTGTCTGTGTTGATGCAAACATTCCCAGACGAGTCTTTGATTGGTTGCACAACTGGGAATTTGGCGA
>JBLMXG010000143.1:0-14665 GCA_050257635.1 Chloroflexota bacterium | reverse complement strand
TTCCCACTTGTCGTAAGCATCTTTAAGCAGTGTGCGAATATGATAGTTCAAATTGTCGCGTACGACGATGGACTTGTTGCAGTGGGGGCAGAAAATGACATTACCGATGGTAAAATTCTTGACGTTTTCCCTGTGCACTTCACGGCATTTGAAGCAGCGTAGCGGAATGTCCCAGGAATCGATTTCAGGTAGCCGCTGATAGTTGACATCGGTTTCGGCGAATGCGCTTGCCGGAGCGGCGGCGCTGGGAACGGCGCCCGCTGGAGGCGTTTGCGCGGTGGTTGCCGTAGCCGTGGGCGCGACCGCGGCGGCTTTGCCCTGGCCCTTGCGAAAGCGCGACTCGAAATTCTCCGGAAAATTGATTTCCGGATGGAGCTCCCGGGCGCGGGCGATCAATGCCGCTTCGTTCTCAATGTTATTTGGGTCGGTGACGCAGACGTCGACCGGACAAACTGCGGCGCAGGCTTCGTAGTCGTGAAAGCCGACGCATTCCGTGCATAGCTTGGCATCAATGACGTAAACCGTGGGTCCTTGAGAGATCGCGTTGTTCGGGCACTCCGGCTCGCATGCGCCGCAGTTGATGCAGTCGTTGGTGATCATAGTGGCCATGAAGTCGATCCTCCCCAGGATAAAAAGGAAAATTTCTTCGCCGTGGAAGCGATTTTATCCTAGAGGAAATTTCCCATTGTTGCAAATCAGCAATCGAATTTTAGCCGGCTGTTTGTATTGTATAAAAACAGCGATAGGGTTCTTCCATGAACGCCACAACGGCTGCGATGTCGGGGCGCTTCTTTGTCGGCACCTGCGGCTATTCTTATCCCGGAGATCCACCCCACAGGCTGGAGCGGCGTGTTCTACCCGAGGCGCGGAAAAAAAAGCGCCGACAATTTGGCGCACTATGCGGCATTTTTTAATGTAGTGGAGATCAATTCCGTATTTTATCGCCCCGGCGAGCGCGGCCTTGGCGCGCAGCTGGCTGCAAAAAGAACCGGAGCGGATTTTGTCTTCGCGGTGTAAGCCTGGCAAAAACACACCCATCCTGTCCGGCTCGGCGACGGTGAATTCCGCAAGCAATGGTCTGGTTTTGATCCATCCGACGTAGCGCACTTTATCGAGGGGCATCTAGCGGCTGGCGAAAGCCGGCCGACTGGGCTCGCTGCTGTTTCAATATCCGGCGAGCTTTGTCTGCGATGCGGCTAATCTCGAGCAGGTGGAAACGACATTGGCGCGCTTCGACATTTGCCCGCGGGTTGTTGAGCTGCGCCATCGAAGCTGGAGCGACAATCGAACAATCACGGAGGCCGTCCTCGCCCGTAGTCAAGCCGCATGGGTGTTTATCGACGACCCGAAGTTTTCAACCTCCGTGAAGCAGGAATTAACAGCGCAACGCGATATCGTTTACCTTCGCTGCATGGACGCAATCAGCAAAAGTGGTGGAAGCATCGGGACGCTTGGGAGCGATACGATTATTTTTATCAGGCGGAAAATATCCGCGGCTTGGCCGGGCGCTTAAAAGATCTTGCCGACAAATCTCCTCGCACGAAATTTTATGTGCTGTTCAACAATCACGCGCGCGGCCAGGCAGTGGCGAACGCGTCGATGCTCCACGGCGCGCTCCTCCCCGAGAACAGGGTTCATGCGCCGCGCACGCTGATCGACGCCTTTCCAGATCTCCGGGATTTTGTTGCCGGGGGCATCTTCGGATTCATTGAGCTCAGTCAACGCTGAGCGAAAGCCTTCAACCGCCGTGGGTTCTTGCCATAAGTTGCTTCTCCGCCAGATCTTATTTGGTGAGCGGCGAACGGCCGGGGCCTTTGCGTTGAAATGATTGTGGGTTATGATGCTGTTTATGCGTAAATTGTCGATTCGAAGCCCACTTCGGCTTGCCCAGCTCGGATGCGCGCTAGTGGTGTTAGTGTTTACAGTAGTAGCAGCCGGGGCAGCAGACAGCCCGCGTAAACTGCGGCTTGCCTACGCCGGCTGGGAGATCGGCACAGCCGTGGCTTATATCGGCGTCGACGCCGGCTTGTTCAAGAAAAACGGCGTCGATATCGAAGAGCTGCCGATCCGTGACACGCTTTCCGCCGGAGTGCAGTCGTTGCTCGGCGTCGACCTGCTGATCGGCTTCGGTAACCCGCTCGCGGTCCTGCAGCCGGTGGCCTTGGGTGCTGACATCGCCGTGATCGGCTCCCACGTGAGTTTCGATCAATACGGCATGGGCGTGGGATCGGCGATCAATTCGATAAAGGACCTTAAGGGCAAGAAGGTCGGGGTGTCGGCGCTCGGTGCGCGCTCGGATTTGGTTGCCCGGGTCATGCTCAGACGCGCCGGATTGGACCCGTCCCAGGATGTCGAGTTGGTGGCGGCAGGTTTGACCCCGGCACGAGCGCTGGCGTTGACCAAGAATCTGGTTCAAGGCGTGCCATTGAATCAGGATGTCGCCGCCGAAGCACAAAAGGTCGGCATCAAAGTGTTGGAAATGAAAAGCGTGCCGGTGATGACCGATTTGCTGATCACCACGCGCTCCTTCGTGCGACGGGACGAAGAGATGGTGCGGCGTTTTATGAAGGGTTATGCCACGGCGATTCAATATTTTGTTTCCAAGCGGAGCGAGAGCTTGGAAATTCTCAAAAAATATTTTCCCGGCAGCCAGAGCGGCGGCGTCGACGCGATGTATGACGCGTTCTCGGCGCAGCTCCGGCCGTTGCCGGAATTGAACGAAGAAGCCATTCAAGCCTTTGTCGACGTCGGCGCGACGGTCGACCAGCGGGCGAAAAAGTTGAAGCCCGCCGATATCACCGAGCCGAAATTTTTCGACGAGCTCAAAAACAGCAAATTCCTAAAAGATCTTTACACGGAAAAAGTCAGCCTGTGAGATAACGGCGGCCGCGATCTGATGGCGAAGAGTTTCACGGCGCAGACCCTTCTTTTCTTTCTGTGTTGCTCGCCTCGACTCTGTAGCTTTTCCGCGCCGTCGACCACGCCCGTCTGGTAAATTCTCGGAGCATCTGCTAAGGACGGAAAAAAGCTTTGGAGGATTCTATGAGACTGAAGGATCAAGTCGCCATCGTTACCGGTGCGGGCCGCAACATCGGCGAAGATATCTGTAAACTTTACGCTCAAGAAGGAGCGAAAGTTGCGGTGGTGGATCTGGACCCGGGGCGCGGCAGCAGCGTGGCGGCGGACATCAACGCGAAAAATCCCGGGAAGGCGATCGCCGTCGTGTGCGACGTTTCTTCATCGTCGTCCGTCGACAGCATGGTACAGACCGTGGTAAAAAAGTTCGGCGGCGTCGACATCTTGGTGAACAACGCGGCGTGGACCGATCACAAGACGCTCTTCGACATCACCGAAGAGGAATGGGATCGCGTCATGAATGTTTGTTTGCGCAGCGTTTGGTACTGCACGCGGGCGGCAGCCAAAGTGATGATCGACCAGAAACGTAAAGGCAGGATTATCAATATCGCCTCGACTTCCGGCCACTGGGGGCGCAAAGAGGCCACGGCATACACCACGGCGAAGGCCGGCGTGCTGAATCTCACGCGCTCGATCGCTGTGCAACTGGCATCGGAAGGTATCCGGGTCAACTCGATCTCGCCCAACCGCATCGGCTCGCCGGTGGGGCAGCAAGACGTACCGGAGAATCGCTTCGTGAAAAACCTTGCCGGCCGGCGCGGTGTGCCGATGGATATCGCCAAGGCCGCGTTGTTTCTCGCCTCAGATGAATCGGATTTTATTTACGCCGTCGATTTACCCGTCGACGGCGGCGCGCTGGCGATTCGCGACTAAATCCAGGCGGTTTAGTTTATCTTGATCAAAAGCAGCGAAGGCAATTATGTCTTCGCTGCTTTTTTGTCTCGGGCTCGTGGGCTGCGGTGCTGACGAAAGCGCGAGCGCAGCGGGCGTTGACAGGCTTGCGAAGCATCGGATAGGTTTTGCGATTGAGGGCCGATCATGCCTGAGAATCCGTCAAACATTCAAGCGCAAGGGTTAAGCGATTCCATTCGCGCAGATGCGATTTTGCGTTCCACCCCGGAGACGGTTCTGTGGGGCTATATAGCGGCCAATCTACCGCCGGTGTTGACCATCGAGTCGGGACAAATCGTCGAAGTCGAGGCGCTATCCCATCAAGGCTTGACGACGGCAGAGGATCCGGAAAAATTTTTTGCCGCCTATGGTGTCGCAGGTCATGAAGTTCTGGCCGATGCCAAGGCGGTTTATGCCGAAGTGAAACGGCCCAAGGGCGCGAGCGTGCATATTCTCACCGGTCCGATTTACGTCGTCGGCGCCGAGCCCGGCGACACGTTGGAAGTGCGCGTGCTCGATATCAAGTTTCGCGTGCCCTACGGCGTCAACAACACCGGTCCGGGCAAGGGCGTGCTGCCCAAGCTCCTTAAGGAGGCGAGCGCGAAACTGATTCGCGTTGACTTGGAGCGCCGGGTTGCTTTGTTCTCCAACGACGTTGAAATTCCGCTCCATCCGTTCATGGGAATCATGGCCGTGTCGCCGCCGACCAGCCTGGGGATGGTTTCCTCCACACCGCCGGGGGCGTGGGGCGGCAACATCGACCTTAAATTCTGCGGCGTCGGCTCGTCTTTGTTCTTGCCGGTCTTCAATAAAGGCGGGCAGTTTTTTACCGGCGACGGCCACGCGGTCCAGGGCGACGGTGAGGTTGACGGCGGCGCCATCGAAATTTCGCTCAAACCAACGCTGCAATTCATCCTGCACAAAGACAAAAAGATCAAGTTGCCGCGGGTCGAGACCGCGACCGACTACCTGACGACGGGCCTTAGCACGGATCTGAATGAAGCGACGCGCATGGCGCTGCAAGAGGCCGTCGACTTTCTGCAAGAGGAGCGAGGCCTGAGCGCTGCGGATGCTTACGCCTTGTGCAGCTTGGCCGTCGATTTCGGCATCGGCGAAGCCGTCGATATCGTCAATCTAGTCTACGCCAAGATTCCCAAGCATATCTTCAAGCGTAATGCCGAGTTCTGGCATAAGTAACGCCGCAAGATAGGAGTAACTCATGGATATCGCGCCGCTCAATCAAAAAACCGGTTATGTTCGTTGGATGCAGAGCCAGGGCTTGCCGATTCACACCGGCCACGGCATGGCTGATCTGCGCACGCTCGAAACGACGCCCTATCCGCGCATGGGTGGGAGAGCGGCGTTTGTCCATCTGCACGGTATGCAGGGGATCACCGGCGGCTACATTGGCGAGATTGCGCCCGGCGACGCGCTCAAGCCGGAACGACATCTCTACGAAGAAGTGATTTGCATCCTCAATGGCCAGGGGGCCACCGAGCTGTGGGACGACCACGGCAATAAAAAGATGTTCGAGTGGAACAAGTGGAGCCTGTTCGCGCCGCCGATGAACACGACCCATCGGCTGGTGAACGGCTCGCGGGAGCCGGTGCGTTTTTTGGCCGTGACCAATGCGCCGCTCGCCTTCGATATCTATCGCGACGAAAATTTTATCTTTAACTGCCCCTACAGCTTCAAAGACCGATATTACGGCGAGGACGACTATTTCGAAGTCGGCAAGAAACGCTACGTCAGCGGCTTGATCAACATCTGGGAGACCAACTTCATTCCCGATATCAAGTCGGCGTTGTTGGAGAGCCTCGAAGTCAAAGGCGCCGGTTTGCGCCTGGCGCAGTTCGAGATGGCGGGCAACGCACTGGTCGGACATCTCGGCGAATGGCCGGTGGGCAAGTATCACAAGGCGCACCATCATGGCCCGGGGGCGATCATCGTCGGCACTCAGTCGGTGGGTTACGTGCTTTTGTGGCACAAACAATGGGGTGTGCATCCGTACAGCGATGGGCACGAAGACAAGGTCATCGACATCCCGTGGGGCGAAGGAAGCATTTACTGCCCACCGGGAGATTGGTTTCATCAGCACTTCAATACCGGTAAGGAGCCAGCGCGGCATCTCGCCGTGCGCTACGGCAGCCGCATCCATCCCCTCGGCTTCAAAGTATCGCACCAGAAGACCGACGACGACGTATTTCGCAGTGTCGATGAAGGCGGCTGGATGATCCCCTACGAGAACGAAGATCCGGAAATTCCCAAGCGCTATTGCGCGGCGCTCAGGACGAACGGAGTGCTCGCATAAATTCAGCTTCCACTCGTTTCAACCGTGCAAGCCGTCCAAGCGTTTGGCGATCAGGGTGAAAAATTTGGAATGGACGGACAGCCACCCAGAATCGTTATGCCGTGACCCGCGCAGGAATCTTACCCGGCCCACGTTCATTAGCCTTACCTCCGCTATGGGCGCTTTGCCAATCGATACCGGTTTTGGCGTCGGTTCCTGGGGTTACGGGGAGAAACTTCTCTTATCCGATAGCCAGGAGATCAATTCGACGCGATATTAGCCCCGGCCTTCCTGCTTTGGACCACCCATGAAGCGATGATCGATAGCAGCAAAGTCGCGCCGATCACCGAAAGCGAGACCCCGATCGGGATTTTGTAGACATCGACGAGCATCATCTTACTGCCTACAAAGCAGAGGACGACCGATAGACCAACTTTCAGATAGATGAACATCTCCATGACTCCGGCGAGCATGAAATAAAGCGCGCGCAAGCCGAGAATCGCGAAAACGTTCGACGTGTAGACGATAAACGGGTCCTGGGTGATCGCAAAGATGGCCGGAATGGAGTCTACGGCGAAGATCACGTCGGTGGTTTCGATCACGATCAGGACAACGGTCAGGAGCGTGGCCTTGACCTTGCCGTCTTGACGGAGGAAAAAACGCTGGCCGTGATAGTTTTTGCTGATCGGCACCCAGCGTTCGAACAGGCGAACCACGGGATTCCTCTCTGGCTCCAATTTTTCGTCGCCTTGTAGATACATTTTGATTCCCGTGAAAACCAGGAAAGCGCCAAACACGTAAATCATCCAGTGAAAATTACTGATCAACGCAGAACCGGTGGCGATGAAGATCGCGCGCAGAATGAGCGCTCCGAGGATGCCCCAAAAAAGCACGCGGTGTTGATACTCGGAAGGCGTATTGAAGTATTGAAAGATCATCAGAAATACGAAGAGATTGTCGACGCTGAGGGATTTCTCGATGACGTAGCCGGTAAGAAATTCCAGCGCCTTCTCATGACCCCAGGTGAAATAGATGCCGAAATTGAAAACTATCGCCAGCGAAACCCAGACCAGGCTCCAAATCGCTGCCTCTCTAATCGACACCGAATGCGCCTTGCGGTGAAAAACCCCAAGATCGACGGCGAGCATCCCCAGCACGAACAGATTGAAAGTGATCCAAAGAAATAGCCGATCCGAGTCCATGATTTCGTTCTCCCTCCGTTTCTCATAAAAGGGCGCGGGTGCCGTCGATAGTGCGGCACGCGGCAAAAAGTTTCAGGGGTGGGAGGGCTAAATGCGAAGGATTTGAAAAATCGGCGGCGAGGCTGTCGGGATTGGTCGTGGGTCCTGCGGTAGTTGAGCGAAGGAACACCCAGGACAGTCAACAGACATCCCGACGTGTGACTGGAGCGCCGACTCGCTTCGGCGCGCGCGAGATCTCATGGGCGCAGTGCTTCCGTGCGTCTCGCCGGCGCGTTTCGCAGTGGCAATGATTTCTTCGCCAGCCGGATTGATCATCGCTTCGAGCTGCGCAGCAGTGTTCACGCCGGGTTCGAAAATCAATAACATCATGAGCAGCGGCTGGATGACGGACCTTTTCATCGCTTCAACGGGTAGCAATTCAAAAACTTTAAATCAATTACGCGATGAGCATGGTAAAATGGCGGGACGCGATGGCCGGCGCGGGCAGAGGAGACTGCGTTTTTCGGGCTCTTGTCCCCAAATCGGCGGGACTCGGGCCGGAATAGTCTGCGCCTCGAAATCGACAGCAGGCTTCGATGGGCAACGATCGAAGTCTCAGTCGCGCATGCGCGAGTAATTGATTTCCCGGCTGGTGACGAATTCCAGAAGCGCGGCTTTGCCTTCCTCGGTGACTCGGCGCGCGCGCTGAAACGCTGGAACGATCTGGCTCGGCTCTTCGACGCGCTCGGACCAGCCGCCTAAGGATTTGGCCAAGTCGGCATAGTTGCCGAGGATATTCATCGTGCCATAGCGTTCGTGCGAAACCTGCATGCTGTGGGTTTCGGCGGCCATGAAATTGTTGTTCAAGACGATCGTCAGGGTCGGAATATTATTGCGCACGGCCGTTTCGAAATCCAAGCCGGTCATACCGAACGCGGCGTCGCCCATGAAATTGACGCAAAACTTTTCCGGCGCGGCGAGCTTGGCGCCCATAATCAGCCCAAGCCCGGTGCCTAGCGCGTGGGACTTGCCCCAGCCCAAATAGCTGCGGGGCGTGGGTGCCTGGTAGAAGGGCACGAGCTGGTTGCGCGGGCTGCCGGCGTCGTGGGTAACGATCATATCTTTGCGATCGAACAGATTCATGAACTCCCACATAATGCGGTAGGGATTGAGCGGCTTTTCATCGGAGGCGAGCTTGGGCATCCATTCGGCCAGCCATGCCTCTTTGATTGTCTTGATTTCGCCGGCAACGCCGTTGACGGAGCGCCGTTGCTTGCCCAGGGCATCTTTCACGGCTTCGACGAACTGGCGCAGCACCGGCTTGGCGTCGCCGAGGATCGGATAATCTACGACGTAGTGTTTATTAATGTCTCGCTCATCGTTGGTGGCGTGGATGATCGTCTTGCCGGCAGGAATGGGCGCGGCGACGATATTGTGTTTGGTCAAGCTGGCGCCGACGGCGAAGACCACATCGGCTTTCTGCAAAAAAGCATGCACCGGTCGCGGCATGACCCCGGCGCCGGTGCCGAGTGAACGCGGGTGATGTTCAGGGAAGGCGCTCTTGCCTTCGAGCGGCGTGGTTACCGGCGCCTGCAACAACTCGGCGAGTTCGACCAATTCGCTCGAAGCTTCGGCATAAAGAACGCCCTGTCCGGCGACGATCACCGGCGCCTTGGCATGGAGCAAGACTTTCGCTGCCGTTTCGATATCGCGGGCATGCGCGCCGCTGACGGTTTTATTTACCGGGGTATAACGGATCTCGGCGGCGGGAAACTCTTCCACCGCCGCGTCATTCGGTATTTCTACCAGCACGGGGCCGAGGCGGCCCATTTTCAAGTAGCTAAAGGCGCGCCGCATGATCTCGGGCGTCTGATCGGCGAGCGTGATCTCTTCGGTCCACTTGGTTACCGCTGCATAGGCCTGCACAGAGCGAAAAAAATGAAAGACTTGTGAAGTGTTGCGCGCGTGGCCGACGGGTAGCAGGAGAACCGGCACCGAATCGGAGTACGCGGTGGCGATGCCGGCATAAGCGTTCTCCGCACCGGGACCGGCCTGCATGCTAAATACGCCGATGCGCCTGCCGTTGGTCACGCGGCTGAATCCGTCGGCGATGCCGACACCGACGCGCTCCTGGCGGCAGACGATCGGACGGATGCCTGCGCTCGCCGCTGCTTCGATCATCGTGTTGGTCGGATAACAGGAGAGAAATTCCACGCCCTCGCGCTTGAGGATTTCGGCGATCACGTCGACGACTTTCATGCAACCTCCCAATATTTTTCTTTCCGCAGTTGTTCGGCGACGAATTGCCTCGGGTCTTTGCTTGCGGGAATCTTGGCGACGATGCAGGCGAGGTGACGCAGGTCGTTCTGTTCCGCACTGCGAATCCTGTGCGGCGGCTCTCTGCCGGCCATCGTGTCTTTGACGCATTGCAGCAAGAACTTGCGCACGGCGATGACCGTCCGGTCGCTCACGCCGAGATGCTCCTGAGAACGGTCGTAAATCGGTCCCATGCTCTCGGTGGCGCAGGAATCATGGACGAGAAAAGTCCTGCCCATCCCCGTGAAGGTTTCGTGTTTCTGCTCGTCGCGATCCTGTAAATAATCGTTTTGCAGATTGCGCACTTTTCGGTAATCCGCATCGATCTCGCGCTCATGCTGCCGCTCTTCGGCGCGGATCGGCCGATTTCTTCGAAAGTGGATGTTGTAACGCATACTGTGCTGGTCATCCATCGGAACATGGGAATGAATCGTATAGCCTTCGGCGTTGCCTTTGAGACCGCCCGTGGGAATAAAGCCATGGCAGGGCAACACGATGTTGGAAACCCTTAGATAGACCGTGTCAGCGTCGGCTTTGCGGCAGGAAATCATTCTTATGCCGTAGTCGGTTTCCGACCCTTCCAGCGTCGGCGCAGAATCCGCAGCGTACATGTCGGGATCGCCGCCGCCGCGTTTCCGCTCAGAAAAGGCTTTGTGCAGGATCGACAAATGAGCGGAATCGCACTCGCCTTCGAGCCCCTGAAGCCAACTGCAATCCTGCACCGATTTGGTGACGTATAGATGATTACGCGGCAGATTCATCCAGTCGTAATTGGGCAAGAGGGGCATGCTTTCTCGGGGACCGAGATAACTCCAGACGATGCCCGCGGCTTCCCGGCAGGGATAGGCGGGGTGATGCACTTTATTTTTCAGCGTGCTGTCGGCCGGTTCCGCCGGGGTTTCCAAGACGCTGCCCTCGACGTCGAATTTCCAGCCATGGTAAATGCAGCGCAGGCCACATTCCTCGTTGCGCCCAAAAAACAGCGAGGTGCCGCGATGCGAGCAATGCTCGTCCAAGAGTCCGACCCGTCCCTGGGTGTCTCTAAAAGCCACCAAATCCTCGCCGAGCAGACGGACGCGCACCGGCGGGCTGTCAGGATCTGGAATTTCCTCCGACAATAACGCGGGAATCCAATAGCACCGCATGAGCCTGCCGAGCGGCGTAATCGGACCAACCTGGGTGAGTAAGTCGTTGTCGTCACGGGACAACATGGCTCAATCCTCTGACGATTTTATTCGCGTGGACGCGATTGCGAGACTATTCTTGCGCCGCGCAACCACCGCCTTGTCTATCACTCCGCAGGTGATTTGCAACTCATTCGCGTTCAGCTGCGAGACGAGGTGAGAAGGCGGCGACACTTTTAAAAGGAGATAGAAGAGAGTTGGCACTGGCCGGCTTCGGCCGGCACTACGGTTAGCCAAACCGCACGCGCCAGCCGTAGTTGGCCAGGCCGAGGTATTCATGGAGGGTGATGAAGATGCTGTGCGCTGCTCGTTCGCTCGGGATGAAATCGAGAGGAGTTATTTCCAGAGGGCCGAGAGAAAAGTCGCCGGGAGCAGCGACGGGCTCGGGTGCCAAGGCGCTGAAGGCGAGCATGCTGCGCGGCATATGCGCGGCCGAGGTGACGAGCAAATAACGGCGGAAGCCTTTTTGTTTTAACAATCGCTGGACCTCGACGGCGCTCTCGAAAGTGTCCCGCGATTTCGCTTCCGCAATGATGGCGCTCCTGGGGACGCCCCAGCGCACAAGATAATCTCGGGCGATTCCGTTCTCGTTTTTATCGGCGGTGAAAGGATTGACGTGGCCGCCGGAAACGATGATTGGCTTGGGTCGAATTTGATACAGGCGCCAAGCCTCCTCAAGCCGGTGAAACATGGATTCATCGACGGATGGGAACGGAACCAAACCGCCGGCAGGGGTGACGCCGCTCATCAGCACGACGATGGCATCGTAAGCGCCGACCGTTCTCGGATCGAGCAAAGGCGGGTAGCGTGACTCGAGCGAATAGCGTAGAGCGTAGTTTACCGGACCGCTGTGTAAAGCGAAGATCAGCAGAATCGCATAGAACAGGAGCTTTCGCGCCCAGGCGCGATGCCAGAAAACCAGTACCGCAAGCAGCAGAAATAGCCAAAGCGTTGGCGGCAGCACCAACGCTTTGACAAATTGTTTGACGAGGAACATGCGACGAGGAAGGGACCGTTGTCAGTTCTCAGATTTCAGTTTTCAGACCGGATCTTTCAAATTCTTACTCGCAACTGGCAACTGAAGGCTGCTATTCCGCATCCGGTTGCTTTTCCGGAGCGGCGGCGGCGAACGCCGGTAGCGCCAGGCAGCTTTTCTCGATCTGCAAGATGGTCGGATGCTTGGAGATGTCGCAGCCGTAGCGCCGGGCGTTGCCGAGCTGTGGAATCAGGCAAATGTCGGCTAGGGTCGGCATCTCGCCGAAGCAGAACTTGCCGCGTTTGGGCTGCGCAGCGATCATCTGCTCCAAGGCGGAAAGACCGAGATCGATCCAATGCTGGGCCCAGTCATTGATCTGCGCGTCGGTCTGATTGTATCTCGCCTTGACGTAATTCAGCACTCTCAAATTTTGAATCGGGTGAACTTCACAGGCGATAACCATAGCCATGCCGCGCACCAGCGCCTTATCGGCCGGGCCGGTGGGGAGCAGTGGCGGTGTCGGATGAGTTTCTTCGAGATATTCGATGATGGCCAAAGATTGAGTGAGAATTTTACCATTGTCCTCCAGCGCCGGCACGAGGGCCTGCGGGTTGATCGCTTTGTAAGCGGCGCCGAGCTGCTCGCCGCCGCCGCGCCGTAAATGGATCGGCACCTGCTCGTAGGTCAAGCCCTTTATGTTGAGAGCGATGCGCACGCGGTAGGAAGCGGAGCTGCGAAAAAATGTGTAGAGTTTCATGCCCAACCTTTCGTTGCGGCCAACAAGATCACCACCTCTTTGATCTTGCAGGCGAGGTTTTCGATCGCGAGAAAGATTATGGTCGTAAAATTATTCGAGAATAACCGTAGCGTCAAGCGACCCCATCGCAACCTCGAAAAAATAGCGTTCCGCGCTCAGTCGAAGGAAATGCGGGCGATGCATCGTCGTAAAAAGCGCGTGGAGTAAGGAGAATGACCGAGGGCAGCGCAGCACCTGGTGGCGAAACGTCACGCGGACAACCCGAAGGAAGGAAGATTCTTTCAAGAGCGAGTTTTAAAATGCTTCATCCGGGCCGCGCTCATTGCAAAAAGATCTTGTGATATTCTTTGCGTTTTTCGGCGAAGCCTTTGGTGTCGAGCTCGTCCATTGCCACAATGTTGATTTTATCGGCGCCGGGCAGCGGCGGGTAAATGCCTTTGCGCGTGACAAACTCACCATGCTGAGCGATCACCTTGAGGCTGGCATCACTGAGAAAGTGGTCGATAAAGGCCTTGCCGGCGTTCGGATGGATCGCCCGGCTGCTGAGCGCGATGGCATGGCCGTGGCCTAACATCTTGTCCATGCGCACGTAATCGATTGGCGCGCCCTTTTGACCGAAAACGATGACGTATTTCAAGTAACTAATTGCCAACGGCGTCTCGCCGCTGCTGACGCGCTCGGCGGCGGCGAGCACGCCGTCGACGATGACGGGCCGCGTCGCGCCAAGGCGGCGCAAGTAATCGTCGGCGCCATCTTTGCCCATGAGCTTGTACAGACTCGCCGGCCACATGATCGCGACCGCACCGCGTGCCGGGTCGGGAAAAGCAAGCTTCCCGGCGAACTCCGGCTTCAAAAGATCTTCGAGGGTTTTAGGCGCCTTATCGGGGCTGATCATGCTCTTGTTGTAGAGGATGCCCACCACGCCGACGCGGTAGCTAGGCCCGAGCTGGGGATGAATAAACTCGCGGGAAAAATTCTTGCCCATCGGGGATTGATAATTTGCAAAGGCGCCGTCGGCCAGCATAATCTCCATCGGCCCTGCGTTGTTGATTACGACATCGAAGAGCGGCTTGCCCGCCTTGCGCTCGCTGATGACCCGCTCGAGCACAGCAGCGCCCGAGGCGCGCCAGTATTCGGTGGTGATGCCGGTCTTCTTTTCGAAAGCCTGGCGGACGCCTTCGAAAATATGTTGCTCCATGGAGCCGTAGATGACGACCTTGTTTTCTTTTTTGCCTTCGGCCACCAGCTTAACGTCCTGGGCGAAGGCGCCTTGCGTGAAAATCAGTAAAGAAAGTACGAGCAGAGCTCTCATTGAAAACCTCGTAAAGGGGAAAGGATCATTATGGAAGGTTGAATTGGTCGAGTTTTTATCCTTTTCTTCCTTTGCCTTTATCATTTTTTTCTACGCTGCCAGTTCCACCGCTGTGACAAACGGCAGCCCGCTTACAACATCGCGCACGCCCTTGTCGTCGATCACTAGCAAAGAACCGTCGGAAGTGCCGGCCACCATGCCGTTGCCGTCCGGCGTGGGGCATATGTGCATGACGCCGCCCTTGAGATTGTCGGTGATTTTTTCCCAACTCACGCCCTTGTCCCGGCTGCGGAACATCGCCGCATTGGCGCCTTCTTCGCGGATCCACAAATTCGGCCGACCCTTGGCGCAGCCTAGATAAACGACGCCATTTTTATCTTCGGCCACCGCAGTGCCGTAGTCGTGCGTCGTGGGCGAAATGTTTTCCCAGTGAGCGGCGCGGTCCAGACTTCTGAAGCAAGCCTCGCCGCAAGCCAGATAGACCATGCCCGGATTGGCCGCGCTGGCGAGCACCTCGTGAATATCCATGTCGGTCAAGCCTTCGTTGGCGGGTTTCCAGGTGTAACCGCTGTCGTCGCTCATTAGCATGCCTCCGACTTCGATGCCGGCGTATAAGCGTGCCGGCGCGACCGGATCGTAGGTAAGATAGCGCGCGCGCGATTGCAATTCCGGACTGGGAGGGAAATTGGCGCCGGCGCTGTTGACGCGCACGCCTTCCAGTTCTTCCCAGCCGCCGTTTTTGCTGCGATAGACGGCCGACGGAATGGTGCCGACCATGACTCCGCCGTTGATCGCCAGCGCCGAAAAAAGCATCATCTTGGGCGTGTTCGGTTCGGCGCGCT
>JBLMXG010000142.1:0-46786 GCA_050257635.1 Chloroflexota bacterium | reverse complement strand
GCCAGAGGGCAGGCCGTGACGTTACGCACTACATTGCCGCACGCTTCGCGGCTGGTGATACCAACGGCGGCGAGCCGCCGCATGAGGTCCGGGGTGTCCTCAATATGGACATAGTGAAGTTGAATATCCTGGCGGGTCGTCACATGGGCGACACCGTCGGAATACTCTTCGGAAAGCTCCGCGATGGCTTCCAGATGCTCGGGCGCGATGCCGCCAAACGGAATTTTGATACGCATCATTCCCGGCGCATCCCACAACGTATCCGGACCCTTGAGCACGTAGGCCGGCAGCTTGAGTTTTTGAATTTTGTTGCCGTCATGTCTTCGCCCGTTGTCATAGCGTTGGCCGTAGATGCCGCGCCGCAAGCGCGTTTCAGCGAAGACTTTTTCGTCGATCTTCCCCTGCTTGCGCAGCTCCATCTGTTGCTCGAATATGTCGATCTCCCGGCCCCGCTCGTCGGGAATCTTGTCGGCTAATTTTTCTTTCCAGCTCGGCCCCCGTTTCATAAAAACCTCGTCGGTTGGTTATCGTTCGCGATACTAGAGTTAACTGATTAATTTAGTCAGAAAGGGCGGAAAAAAAATTTTCGCTGAGCGACCACACTCAGATATAGTACATGAGCCCGCCTGCTTCGGGGCGGCAGAGATCGGCCAGGGTCGTCTCTTCCAAAACCGTCTCCATCGCCCGGACGGCGCGCGCCCAGGTTTCAATGAGCCGCTGGGTAACTTTGGATATCGACCGGCTGTGCATCTGCGCCTTCAATTCGAAACCGATCGCCGGGCCTTCAAGCACCGCGAGAATCTCTTTCACCGAAATCGTCTCGGGCGGCCGGGCCAGAATATAGCCGCCTGAGGGACCGCGCGCCGCATGGACCAAGTGGCCACGCTTGAGCAAGACCATGATCTGGCCGAGGTACTGCAGCGGGATCTGCTGATTGCCGGCGATCTCTTTTACCTGCACGGCGCGCCGGTGCTTGTAATTCTCAGCCAGCTCGGCGAGCGCGAGCAACCCGTAATGTCCTTTGGAGCTTACCTTCACGGGGCACGACCAAGTTCAAAGATGATCCGATCCTAAGTAAATCGATCAAATATGTCAAGAACCCTGCGACCCGCAGACTTCACAACCCTGCACAGGATGTTGCGGTTAAATAGCGTAGACAAAGCTTCCTGTGCTAGAGAATAAAAGCATGAATACGCAGCTTTGCACTTTCAAGACCGCTGACAACGAACGGTTGCACGGCCTGCTATTCACGCCCGAGACGGCACGCGGGGATCTCGCTTTGTTGTTCGTCCACGGCGTAGCAATGAATTTTTATCTGCCGCCGCTCTCGGTGTTCGGCCAGGAGTTGACCCAACGCGGCTTTCACAGCTTTGTGATCAACACGCGCGGCCACGATTGGATCTCGCGCGCCGGCAACCTGACCAAGTTCGGCGGCTCCGCCTATGAAAATCTTGAAGACTGCCTTGCCGATCTCGACGCCGCCCTCAGCTATCTTCAGGAGCAGGGCTACCGCCGCTTCGTCCTGATCGGCCACAGCCTCGGTGCCATCAAGTCGATCATTTATCAGGGCACCCGTGAGCGCACTGACGTCGTGGGCGTCGTTTCCTGCTCCGCGCCGCGCCAGTTTTTTTCCGAGCGGGCGGCACGGCAGCCTGGATTCCGCGAAGTCATCGAGAAAGCCGAGTCGATGATCGCGGCGGGCGACAGCGAAGAACTATTGTCGGTGAGCGTCGGCTCCACGCCGGGCATCTTCACCGCGCGCACCCATGTGAACAAGTATGGCCGCGACGACCGCAACGATTGCCGCCCCTACGCCAAACGACTGGGTTGCCCGCTGCTCGCTATCGTCGGCAGCGACGAGCCCAAATTTTTCTACGATTACGCGCAGGAGATCGTCGCCGCTGCGACACGCGGCGCCTGCGTGATGGTCGACGGCGCCAATCATTTTTACAACCGGCACACACCCCAGATCGTCGCCATTATCGATCGATGGCTGAAACAAACTCTCGACTAGACCGGCGCCTTCGCTGAAGTGTCGATGCGTTGCGAATAGACGCCGGATAAACTTGAAGGAATTCGGACATGCCCTACCTGAAACGAAGCGATGCCGAAATCTACTACGAGACCTACGGCGACGGCTCACCATTGCTGTTTTGCAGTGTCACCGGCCTTGATCATCAGGCCTGGAAATTTCACCAAATCCCTGAGTTCTCGCGGGATCATCGCGTCATCGTCTTCGACTACCGCGGCACCGGCAAGTCGAGCAAGACAGTGCAAAAATATTCGATCGAGATGTTTACCGAGGATGCCGCTGCGCTCCTCGATCACTTGAATGTCGAGCGGGCGATCGTCTGCGGCCATTCCATGGGCGGTGTCATCGCGCAATTTCTCGCCATCGAATATCCGCGCAAGGTAAAAAAATTGATTCTGGCCTCCAGCGGCGCCGCTCACCCGGGCGCGCAGGGAATTCCCCTCGGGATGTGTCGCGACATGGTGCGCAAGGGCTTCGAAAGCTACGTCCGCGACCACACTATCGAAACCGGCTGGACCAAGGCCTTCGTCGCGGCTCATCCCGACCTGATCGACAATTTCCTTCAGGTGAGGATGTCAGGGATCGCACCACTGGAAAATTACCTCTATTTCGTCCTGGCGCGACAGGAGCACGACCACACGGCCCGCTTGAAGGAAATCCAGGCCCCGACGCTGGTCCTCGTCGGCGACGATGAAACTCACGGCGCGGCGGATCGGACTCATTGGGCCGCGGCGCACCACTTGGCGGCTGAGATCCCGCAAGCCAAGCTCGTCGTGCTCAAAGGCGAGGGGCATCACTATCTGGCGACAAATCCTGCGGCGGCGCATGAAGCGATGCGAGCATTTATTCTATCCCAGGGATGAGGCTCCGATCCCTCGGGGAGCCGGAGGCAAACCGTGACCAGGGAATTTCCAATCGTCGCAGGTGAATTTTTGAAATTCACAGCCGATGCCGGGAAAGCACCGTCTGAGTTGTTCAGCCGCTCCCGGCAATGATGGGGACTCGGTTTTCGCGACGAATGATGCCAACTATCTCGCCTTACGGATCGTGGAAGTCCCCGATCAGCGCCGAGATCGTTGCCGGTGCTGAAGTCGGGCTCGAACAGCTTCGCATCGATGGCGATCACATTTATTGGATCGAACGGCGTCCTCAGGAAGGCGGCAGGAAGGTCATAGTCCACAGGTTCCGCGATAACACAATCACCGACGTCACGCCCACAGGCTTCAATGCGCGCACGCGGGTGCATGAATACGGCGGCGGCGATTACGTGGTCTCCGCCGGGACGGTAATCTTTTCGAACTTCGCCGATCAGTGCCTCTATATTCAACGACCGGGACCCGAACCGAAGCCTTTAACTTCGGGATCCGAACTGCGCTACGCCGACGGCCAGATCGATCCGCAGAGGAATCTTCTTTTCTGTGTGCGCGAAGATCATTCGGCTAATGGCGAAGCGGTCAACACAATCGTGCGCATCGATCTCGCTGGCGATGATACCGGCGTCATCGTGGTCGCAGGAAACAATTTTTATTCCTCGCCGCGATTGAGCCCCGACGGCTCTCGGCTGGCATGGCTTGCCTGGAATCATCCGAACATGCCCTGGGACGGCACCGAGCTTTGGGTCGGAAACTTAACTGACGACGGCTCGGTGATCGAGCAAGAAAAAATCGCCGGCGGCTCGGATGAGTCGATTTTTCAGCCCGAGTGGTCGCCCGACGGCATACTCCATTTTGTCTCCGACCTCACGGGCTGGTGGAATCTTTATCGCTGGCAGGACAATCGCTCCGAACCGCTCTGCCCGATGGCTGCCGAGTTCGGCCAACCCCAATGGGTATTCGGCACGAGTCTTTACGCTTTTGCGTCCGAACGAACCATCGTATGCAGCTACAGCCACGACGGGCATGACTACCTTGCCATGCTCGACACCGCCACTAAAGAGCTTGAAACGATCGAGCTGGATTTCTCCGCGATCTCTCAGGTTCGCGCTGCCGGCAATCGCGTCCTTTTCATCGGCTCCTCTGCGACTCAATCCGCATCCATTGTCTCATTGGATTTCGTGACAAAGTGTTTCGAGGTTTTGCGTCGGTCGCGCCAAACGGTTGTCAGCCGGGAGTACCTTGCCGAACCCAAAGCCATAGAGTTTCCGACTGAGCGCGGGTTAATGGCGCACGGATACTTCTATCCACCCCGAAATCGTGATTATGCCGCACCGGCGACAGAGAAACCGCCCCTGCTGGTGATGAGCCACGGCGGACCGACATCCTCCAGCTCCTCGTCTTTAAAATACTCGATCCAGTACTGGACCAGCCGCGGTATCGCCATTCTAGATGTGAACTACGGCGGCAGCTCCGGCTATGGCCGCGCTTATCGCCAGCGCCTCAACGGTCAATGGGGAATCGTCGACGTCGATGATTGCGTCAACGGCGCGCGCTATCTCGCAGAACGCGGCCAAGTTGACGCCAATCGTCTCGCGGTCCGCGGCGGCAGCGCCGGCGGCTACACGACGCTCTGTGCGCTCACGTTCCGCGAAATATTCAAAGCCGGCGCCAGCCATTACGGCATCTGCGATCTCGAAGCGCTCGCCAGGGATACGCACAAGTTCGAATCGCGCTATCTCGATCGCCTGATCGGCCCCTATCCCGAGCGCCGCGATCTTTATGCCGAGCGCTCGCCGATCCACTTCACCGATCGCCTAAATTGCGCCATGATCATCTTCCAGGGTTTGGAGGACAAAGTCGTCCCGCCCAATCAAGCGGAAAAAATGGTCGAAGCCTTACGAGCCAAGAAACTCCCCGTCGCTTACCTCACCTTCAAAGGAGAACAACACGGTTTTCGCAAGGCCGAAAACATCAAGCGTGTACTGGAAGCTGAGCTATACTTTTATTCGAATGTCTTTGGCTTTGAGCTGGCAGATCCTGTGGAGGCGGTAAAGATCGAGAATTTGTAGCGCAACATCCTTCTCGAGAAGATTGAAGACAATCGGTTCCACGCTGCTTTATCTAGCCGTTTGCGCGAGGCTGCCGATACAAGAATTGCCATGTACGAAGAAAAACGGCACGAACGTCTCATTGAAGCAGAATGGGACGAAGCACGGGCACACCAGGCTATCGATCAAATCGTCCAAGATGCCCATGCGCATTTCGATCCTCAAAAACTTTGGCCGATCCATCCGCTGGACCAAATTAACGATAATATTCGCGAGCCCTTCAAAATGCTTTATTTCGGCGCTGCGGGAGTTATCTGGGCTTTGCATTACCTCAACGAGATTGGCGCAACGAAACTCAAGCGTGACTATTCTAGGGTGCTCACCGAGCTGGCTGCAAAAAACCGTATCGACCTCAAGCTTTCCGCACCGGATCGTTTTTCGTACTTGATGGGAGATGTCGGGATTCTGCTGGTTCAATGGCGGCTATTCCCTGGCGATGCTCTAGCTGGCGCAATCTTCCGAACAGTTGCAGCAAACGCAAATAATTCAGCGAGGGAGCTAATGTGGGGCGCCCCAGGAACCATGCTGGCCGCGCTGTTCATGTACGAGTCCACCGCTGAGCCGCATTGGAAGGAAGCCTATCTGCATAGCGCCCAGAATTTGTTGGACACTTGGAAGAAAAATCCCGCGCTGGATTGCTTCGTCTGGACCCAGAATCTCTACGGACAAATCAACCTCTACCTCGGCGCGGTGCACGGTTTCGCAGCGAATGTTTTCACCCTGCTCAAAGGCCGTCCATTTTTGGATTCCCGGACCATCGGGCTGATCGAATCACGCGCGGCGCAGACGCTTGCGCGTACGGCAACGGCGGATCAGAAATATGCGAACTGGGCTCCCGTTCTGGGCGGCACGAGACATTTGGTGCAATTCTGCCACGGCGCGCCGGGCATGATCGTGTGCCTGGCCGGATTGCCGTCCGACGAAGAGTCCGCGCTCTATCAATTGATGATCAAAGGCGGCGAGCTCATCTGGAAAGCCGGGCCGCTAACCAAGGGCTCGAATCTCTGTCATGGCACTGCCGGCAACGGCTACGCCTTTCTCAAGCTCTATCGACGAACAAAGAATCCAAAGTGGCTCGAGCGGGCGCGCGCATTCGCCACGCACGCCATCGCACAGACCGAGCGCGATTTGAAAAAATACGGACATTTTCGTTACTCCCTGTGGACGGGAGATCTTGGTTTGGCCGCTTATTTATGGGACTGCATACGGGCCGAAGCGAACTTCCCCACGATGGATGTTTTCTGAGAATGAAATCGCATACAATTTTATCCCCGCCCGATACGACGCGATTTCAAGCCGTCCTTTTCGACCTCTTCGGCACGCTGGTGCAAGATTTTGTCTTCTCGTTGGGATCGGCCAATACCGACTTGGCGACGGTGCTCGCCGTACCTCGTGAACCGTTCGCACAGCTGTGGCGTCGGACGTCCGAGATGCGCATCGACGGAACCTTTCAAAGCGTCGAGGCGAGCATCCTACACGTTTGCAATGCCATCGGGGAAAGGGTCCGGGCCGAGCGGGTTGCGCGAGCAGTCGAGATTCGCCTGGATCAGATTCGACAAGCGCTCAAACCCAAACCGGATGCCGTGCCGATGCTCAAGCAGCTTAAAGAGGAAGGCTACAAAATCGGCCTCCTGAGCAATTGCTCGATCGAGATTCCGCTTTTGTGGCCGGAGACGCCTTTTGCAGAGTTCATGGACGCTACTGTGTTCTCGAGCCGGGAGAGTCTCAAAAAACCGGACCCGCACATCTACGACGTCGCCTGCGCTCGCCTCGGCGCGGCCCCTCCCGACTGCGTGTACGTCGCCGACGGCGAGAATTTCGAGCTCGCTGCGGCGGCGAGTGCCGGACTCCATCCCGTGCTGATTCGCAACACGGCAGCGGACAGCCGCGGCGAGCGCCTGCGCGAAGCCAGAGAGTGGCGTGGCGCTTCGATCTACGCGCTCGCCGAAGTCTCGGACTTTTTGAAAAATCGAGCCAGCGGCCCGGATTAGGAGTTAGCTTTGGCCCCCACAGCCGATCCAATACCCAGACCAGCGATCCTGATCGATCTCGACGGCACGATCGGCGATCCCCGCGAAGGCATCGTGCGTTGCATTGAATTTGGCCTCCGCAGGCTCGGACGCACACCCCGTTCTGAGCACGAACTATTGCGCTTTATCGGTCCGCCGCTTTACGAAAGCTTTTCTGCGCTGCTGAATTCAAGCGACAGAACTCTGATTAGGCGGGCGGTGGCCTTATATCGTGAGCGATTCGCCACGACCTGGGTGTTCGAGAACACCGCCTATCCCGACATTCCCGCTGTGCTGGACGCGCAGCACCCAGGGGGCTATCCGCCCTATGTCGTAACGAGCAAGGCGGCCGTCTGCGCCCTCGATTCGATCAATCACTTGCTCCGCGTTTCGGAGTGGAAAAGAACCTTCCGCTCGGTCGTATGCCACCTGAACCACGATGGCCTGTTCATTTTCGACGTCAACACGCTGGGCAAATTTAAGCATCTCAGCGCCGGCACGGCTTGGGAGAAATGGCTCGGCCTCGGTTCCGTTTGCTGGATTGCCTGTGCTAATCTCTCGTTGATCCCAGCTTCAGGAGTCGTGGCAGGAACATGCAGCATTCGCCGCCCGCCGAATTTCACCATCCACAAGGCTTTCTCGCACTGGCAAAAAATATCGGCATCAAAGATCAGACACTCGATCTGACCGTCATCTATTCCACGGTGCGCGCCCGCGCAGCGGCGATGTTCACACGCAACCGCTTCCCCGGCGCTCCGGTGATCGTCGGAAAAAAGCATATCGCCGACGGCTATGCGCAGGCGCTGGTGATCAACAGCAAGAACGCCAACGTCGCCATGGGCAAGCGCGGTATCGATAACGCGATCGAGACCTGCAGAATCGTCGGCAAAGAGCTCGGCATCAGTCCGTATGACGTGTTGCCCTTCTCTACCGGCGTCATCGGCCGACCTTTGCCAATGGACAAGATACGCGCCGGGCTCAATGGAATGCGAAGCGAGTTGAAACCGGAAAACCTCAAGCTCG
Source organism: Chloroflexota bacterium (assembly GCA_050257635.1). GTDB lineage: Bacteria > Desulfobacterota > Binatia > UBA9968 > UBA9968 > DP-20. The sequence goes on along the minus strand of JBLMXG010000142.1, from coordinate 38,739 downwards.
CCGCCGAAGCCATCATGACCACCGATATGTATCCCAAGTTTATTTTTTGCCGGGTCGGTCCGGCTGTGATCGCCGGCATCGCCAAAGGCGCGGGCATGATCGAGCCGAATATGGCGACCATGCTCGTTTATCTCTTGACGGACGCGGAGTTGCCCAAGGCGGTGTTGCGGCCGATGCTCAAGCGGGTCGTCGACAAAACCTTCAACTGCATGAGCATCGATACGGATACGAGCACCAGCGACACGGTGGTCTTGATGGCCAATGGGTTGGCCGGCAAGGTCAACCTGCGCCATTTTGAAGACGGTCTACATCAAGTGTGCGAATTTCTGACCCGGGAAATCGCCCGCAATGGCGAAGGCGCGACAAAGCTGATCATTGTCGATGTCAAAGGCGCCAAGAGCGCAGCCCAGGCGAAGCGCGTCGCCAAGCTTGTCGTCAACTCGCCGCTGGTCAAGACGGCCGTTTACGGCTGCGATCCCAACTGGGGCCGTGTGATCATGGCCGTCGGCAAAACCTTCGACCCCATGATTGAGCCGGCGAAAGTGACGATTCGCTTCGGCGATACCAACGTGTATCGAAAAGGTTCGCCGGTGGATTGCGATCTCGAAGCTTTGAGAAACTATCTCGGACAATCGGAAGTTTCGATCGGCGTCGACCTGGGTCTCGGTAAGGCATCTTCGCGCGTTTGGGGCTGCGACCTGACCGAAGGCTACATTAAGGAGAATGCCTACTATACGACGTAGAGTCGTGTTCGTGAGCGTGCTGAGCGACCCACGGACACGAGCCACGAACACGATCGCACGGTTCCCAATTACAATCGGCCCAGGGAAATTTAACGGATGAATCTATGAACCAGCAGCTCGCCCACTATCTCCTGAAAGGAGGCCGCCTGATCGACCCTGCCGGCGGCAGGGACAGCGTCGCCGACGTGCGCGTGCGCGACGGGAAGATCGATGCGATCGGCGCAAACCTTGAAGCCTCCGGAGCCGCGGTGGTCGACGTCAAGGATCATATCGTCACTCCCGGTTTGATCGACGTGCATCTACACCTGATGAAAGGGCTCGGCGCCTTCGGCGTCGACCCGGATATTTTCGGCGTGGGGTCGGGCGTGACGACCGTCGTCGATGCGGGCAGCGCCGGTCACACGCTCTTGAATGTGTTTCGGAACTACGTCACCGACAACGCCAAGACGCGGGTGTTGAACTACATCAATCTCTCCACCCTTGGCGGCGTGAGCGGTCCGGGGTACAGCATCCTCGCCGACCCGTGCTTGATCGATGAAGACAAGATCGAAAAAGCCATCCAAGCCAACCGCGACATCATCGTCGGCATCAAGATCATGGCCACCGGCGGCGCGCTCGGCGATCAGGGGCTGAAACCGCTTGAGCGGGCGCGCAAGCTTGGCGACAAGTTAAAACTACCGCTGCTGGTGCATATCGGCGAGAGTTGGACCAAAGACACCGCGCCGGTGCATATTGGCGACGTGCTCAACTATCTCCGCGCCGGCGACATCGTCACCCATATGTTCACCGTCCATCCAGGCGGTCTGCTCGACGCCAACGGCAGGCTCTGGCCCCAGGTGCGCGACGCCAAAGAGTCCGGCATCCTGATGGATGTAGGCCATGGCCTGCACAACTTGAACTTCGACGTGGCGCGAAAAGTTCTCGACCAGGGGCTGCACCCCGACGGCGTCTCCACCGACGGTCACCGCGGCAACCGCGCCGGCCCGGTCTACGATCTGCCGACCACCATGGCGAAACTGATGGCTCTCGGCTTCTCGTTGAATCAGGTGATCGAGATGGCAACGGCGAACGCCGCCAGACTGTTGGGGCGCACGGGCGAGCTGGGAACGCTAAGAATTGGCGAGCGGGCCGAAATTTCCGTGTTGAAAATCGAAGATCGCGAATGGCAGGCGGTCGATTCGCAGAGGGGGGTCATTCCCGCGCATCAGGCAATTACCCCGGTATACGCCATTCGCGGCGATACGATTTACGAACCTTTAGGGGCCGAACGGCCGTAGGGATCTACCGCCTACTTCGCGTCGTCGCACCGCCAAAGATCGATCCCAGCACGCCCCTGATAATTTCCCGTCCCACCTGGCTGCCGATGGCGTGGGCGGCGCTTTTGCTCAGAGCGCCGAGAAGTTTGCCGGCTTCCCCTTGCCAAGCGTTTCCGCCTGCCTCCGGCACTTGACCCACTGGCCACTGAGGCGCCCGGCTTTTGAGCATCTCGTACGCCGACTCGCGGTCTACGACCCTCTCATAGTGACCATAAAGCGTAGACTGTTTGACGACCTGCTCGCGCGCGACAGGGTCCAGTGGCGGCAATTGGCTTTGCGGCGGATAAATGAGCGCGCGATCCACGACGGCGGGTTGGCCCTTCTCATCGAGAAACGATACCAGCGCTTCCCCGACGCCGAGCTCCGTGATCGCGGCTTCGACGTCAAGATTCTCGTTCTGACGAAACGTTTGCGCCGCCGCCTTTACGGCCTTTTGATCCCGTGGCGTGAATGCCCGCAGGGCGTGTTGCACACGGTTACCTAGTTGGCCGAGTACCACGTCGGGAACGTCGAGAGGATTCTGTGTGACGAAGTAGATGCCGACGCCTTTGGAGCGAATCAGCCGGATCACCTGTTCGATTTTGTCGAGCAACACCGGCGGCGCGTCATTGAACAGCAAATGGGCTTCATCGAAAAAGAACGCCAGCTTGGGCTTTTCCGGGTCCCCCACTTCCGGCAATCGTTCGAACAATTCCGAAAGCAGCCAGAGCAGAAACGTCGCATAGAGCTTCGGCGCGTTGATCAGTTTGTCTGCGGTCAGAATGTTGACCACACCCCGCCCCTGACCGTCGGTCTGCATCATGTCGTCGAGGTCGAGCGCCGGTTCTCCGAAAAATTTGTCGCCGCCCTGTTCCTCCAAGGCGAGCAAGCCGCGCTGGATAGCTCCGACGCTCGCCGCCGACACGTTGCCGTATTGAGTCTTGAATTGCACCGCATTGTCGCCGACGTATTGCAGCATCGCACGGAGATCCTTGAGGTCGAGCAGTAACATGCCGTGGTCGTCGGCGATCTTAAACACAAGTGCCAGCACGCCACTCTGGGTCTCGTTCAAATTGAGCAAGCGCGACATCAGCAGCGGACCCATTTCGGAAATGGTCGTGCGGACAGGGTGGCCATTCTCGCCGTAAAGGTCCCAGAAGATCGTCGGGTAAGCGGCGAACGTAAAGTTTTCAGCACCCACCTGCGTGATCCGCTCGGTGATTTTTGGGCTGGCCTGCCCCGCTCGGGCAATTCCCGAGAGGTCGCCCTTCACATCCGCCATAAAAACCGGCACACCGATACGGCTAAAATTTTCGGCAATGACCCGCAAACTGGTCGTCTTTCCAGTACCAGTGGCCCCGGCGATTAGACCATGACGGTTCGCCATGGCTGGCAATAAGCAATGGATTCGGCTTCCCTTCGCCATTGGCAAAGCTTCAACCATGAACGTGCTCCCTCTTTAATTTCACTAACTTAACTTGGCTCGGATACTTAATTCCGCTTGAGAATAATCATCGTTTATTGTATATCCCACCTGCCGCGTGAATGAAACTTCACAGTCACGCGTCAAAGTGACCAGAATGAAAAAGCCGATGTCGCGTCGAGCGGAGGGCGATGCGCAAACTTTTTCTTTCTAAAATCAACAATTATGATTCCACGAAGGGGGATTGCTGAATGAAACGTTTTCTGGGTGTTTTGATTGCTTCCATGTTCTTGGCTTCCGCAGCTTATGCGGCGGACGCTATGAAAGACGAAAAGGCCAAGACCGAGAAGTCCGAGAAAGCCGAGAAGTCCGAGAAGGCCTCCAAGTCCAAGTCAAAGTCAAAGGCCAAGGCTGCAAAGGCCAAAGCCGAAGAGAAAAAGGCCGAAAGCAAGGGCGAAGAGAAGAAAGCCGGCAAGTAGACCTACCACTTAAACGGCACGAGCAGGGTGGCCCTCCCCACCTTGCTCTGGACCTAACTTTGTATTATCAGACACCTGTTGGATTACACCATTAACATTTCGTACTGCTTCCAGTGTTGTTGAATTTAGAAGCCAGGTCTCATGAAAATAGCCATCTTTGCCGTGTCCGCTTTAGTTTTACGCGTTCCAGCACATCTGTGGCAAATACTGAAACGTTGAACTTCATAGGAAAACACAACGCCTAACCCATTGGTATCCTTACGACCAGTCGGAGGCAGGTCACGTGCATAGATTCCTAACAATAACCCATTAAAAAAAGGAGGCCCTGCTTATGAAACGGATTTTTGGATTATTCGTTGCCGTAATCTTTCTGGGTATCGCTACTCTGGCGGCGGCAAAGGACTACCAAGTCACCGGGCCCGTGGTCGATGTTAAGGACGACGCCATCATCGTAAAAAAGGGCAACGATAACTGGGAAATCGCCCGTGACAAGGACACCAAGACCAGCGGCGAAATTAAAAAAGGCGACAAGGTCATGATCAAATATAAAATGATCGCTACCAGCATCGAAGGCAAGGAAACCCCCAAAGCCAAGGCGGCAGCCAAAAGCAAAGCCGACACGAAAAAGAGCGAAACCAAAACCAAGTAGGCGAATTGTATCTTTCACGCCCTCCGATCATTCCAGAAACGGGCCATTTATCATGGCCCGTTTCCATTTTCAGGTTTAGCTTTTAATCTGTGGATGCTTTTGGTATCGTCAAAGGAATCACGCTCTTGAGAGCATTCGACCATGGCTTCACACCCGGAAGTGACAATAGTTCACAGCTCCGACTTGCACCTAGGCACCGACGACAGCTTTAGCGATAAAGACCGACTCGCGGCTTTGCCCAAAGTTCTGAACGCAGCGGCGGAGCTGAATGCCGACGTGGTTGTGCTCGCCGGCGATTCTTTTGACAACCACCGCCAGCCGCTCGAATTGCTCGAGCGGGCCGTCGGCATGTTGCGCGACTATCGCAAGCCGGTCGTGATCTTGCCGGGTAATCACGATCCGCTGACGCCCGATTCGGTTTACCGTCGCGCCGACTTTGGCAGGATTCCCAATGTCAGTATTCTCGGATTGAACGTCGACAAAGCCGTGTATTTCAAGGAATTCGAACTGGAGGTTTGGGGACACGCCCATTTCGACTACACCGATATGTCCCCCCTGGCCAACCCGCGACCGCGCACGACTCGTTGGCAGCTGGCCGCCGCTCACGGCCACTACGTCGACGAAGCAAGGGACCCCAATCGGATGATCGGCTCCTGGCTCATTCACCGCGAGGAGCTCGAAGCGATCAGCGCCGACTACGTCGCGCTAGGCCACTGGAACCAGTCGACGGCAGTCGGCGACGGGAAAGTTGCTGCGCACTATTCGGGTTCACCCGAGTATACCGGGACGGTCAACGTCGTACGCTTGTGCAGCGACGGCACGGTCCATGTTGGCCAGACGCCGCTCAACGGACAGCGCAAATAATCTTCCCAAATCGCGAATTCATCGTCTCTAGGTTTGCTTAGGGGCTACCGCGCGCGACTCCAGGCTCCATCGTTGCATCTCGTTCGGTCAGGCGGGCAATAATAGGCGCGCTTCGTCCGCGTCGACCACCGGGTTTTTCGGCCGCTTGCTTTCCAAAACTCGAATCACTTCCTCCGCCGCGCCCCATTCGCCGCGCTCCGAGGCCTCCAGGGTCACCGCGCCCAAGTGCGGCGTCCATAGCACGTTATCCAGCTTGAAAAGCGGATGATTGTTCGGTGGCGGCTCGTCGACGATAACATCCAATGCCGCGCCGGCGATCTTGCCGTCACGCAAAACTGCGAAGAGCGCCGCTTCATCGACGATGCCGCCGCGAGCGGCATTGATCAGATATGCGGCGGATTTCATCGACGCGAGCTCTCTCGGGCCAATCATGCCGCGGGTCTCACGGTTGAGAGGGCAGTGCAGCGTGACAAAGTCCGAGTCCGCCAGTAACTCATCCAAGCCGACCCATTTGCCGCCCAGCGCGGTGACATGAGATTCGGGAATGTACGGGTCGTACACCAGGAAATCCATTTCGAAGGCGCAGGCACGCAAGGCGACTCGAGCGCCGATATTGCCCATGCCGACGATGCCGAGCGTCTTGCCGGCCAATTCCGTGCCGATAAATTTGAGGTAATCGCTCCAGCGATTCTCCTTCACCGCACGATTAGCCGCGTAGGTGTGGCGCACCAGCGCGATCATCTGACCGAAGACCAACTCGGCCACGGATACGGCGTTGCTGCCGGGTTGGTTGGTCACCCAGATTTTTAATTCTTTGGCGGTCTCCAAATCGACACGCGACGGATCGACACCGACGCCGGTGCGGGCGATGATCTTGAGCCGGCCGCCGCTCCGGCGCATCTGGTCTCCGGTAATCTTTCCTTTCCGGCTGATGACACCGTCGACCCGGGTGACTTCCAATTCCCAGCGTTCCGGTTCTACCCAAGGATTGATCACCACCAATTCGACGGACTCGCGCAGCCACTTGAGCACTTCGGGTTGAAATTCTTCGACCAGCACTCGCGCCGATGCCATGGATTGCCTCCTCTCGGTCTGCACAGGGTTGTTCTAATCAACTATAATATTCACAGTTATACAACGCCGCCGACTTGGCCTTGACGCCGCACCTACTTAAACTTATATGCTAAACGGCTGTTGAGCCTTGGGAACCAAAGCGACCTCCAGAGGTACTGGGAATCTACGGATGATTTAGCTCGCGACCGGCGATGCACGGCGTTAAATTTTTCAACTTAGGTTGCGTGAGGATTTGAATGGAGCTCCAGGGACGGAGCATGTGAGCAATGATTCGGCTTCAAGTGATCATTTTCTTCTTCTTGATCTCCATGGCTACGGCCGGCTCGGCCGAGCAGGTGCGGCGCCGGCGGCACTGGCATGCGCGCAGCCGTGCGCTGCGCGCCGATCAAAGCGATCATGTTTCAAATCGACAGGGTCACCTGGTATTTGCCGGCGGCCGGAGATATCCAGAAAATCGCCGACGTGAAGGGCAAGCGCGTGGCCGTCGGCACGATCGGCGACCTCCAGGACGCCTTGATCGCGCTCCTGGTGGAACGCGAAGGCGTTTCCGGGCGCGATATCACTCGCATAGCCATGTCGTCGCGCAACACTCTGAACACGATCTTATCCCTAAAAGCCGTCTCCTTCAGCGCCGTAGTGGTCAATCCCGATGAATCACTGCTGGGCGAGAGAGAAGGTTTGCGCACGCTCGCCATTGTCGGCGATCTGTTCTCCCACCCCTTTCAAGGCTTCGTCGCCACAGATAGAATGATCGTTGAGCGGCCCAATGACATAAAGCCCCGGCTACGCTCAATGGCGCGCGCGCTGATGTTCGTTCGCGACCGGTCCAGAGAAGCCACCGATATCGCCTTGATAAAAATCCCCAACGGCAATATGACCCGGCCACTGCTCATCGAAGGCATCCACAGCTTCGCCAAGGCGCTGCCCGACGGCGCAGGGGATTAAAACCTTGATGGAGTACGACGTCAAGGCACCGGTCAAAATCAAGGAAGACATCCCTCCGGAACGCGTGTCGAGCTTGAAGTTGATGCGCGAAGTCAAACAGGAGCTGGAAAGCAGATGTTAGGAGCGAACCGGAGGCACTTTTGTCGCCAGCCCTTACGCATCGCCTATAACCAAAATAATAGAAGACGAGAAAATCTTATGAAGCAAACAAAGCGCATCTTTTTTAGGCCGATGATATCGGTCTTGTTGATCCTATCGGCGCTCAGCCTATGCTCTCCGCCGGCCCATGCCCAAGAAACGAAAACCCTTCGCATCGTCTTCGTCAGCCTGTCGTGGAACAATCAACTGCCCATTCGAGTCGCCATGGCCAAGGGCTATTTTAGAGATCAAGGGCTCGCGATCGAGCCGATCTTCGTTCGCGGCGGACCCACCGCGATAGCCGCCCTGGTCTCCGGCAACGTCGACTATGCTAGCGTAGGCGGCGCCCAAGCACCGATCCGCAGTAACGCCCGCGGCCTTGATCTGCACATTATCGCTTCCCAGTCCAATTATACCAATTACACGCTGCTCGGCAGCAAAGAAGTGAAAACCATCGAAGAGCTGCGCAGCAAAGTGATCGGCATCACCGGCGCGGGAGCCTATTCCGATTTTGTCATGAGAGTTTTTCTCAAGCGGCACAACATGGATCCGGATAAGGACGTCACCCTGCGCGCCATCGGCGGCACCGCGCTGCGCGCTATTGCCCTCGAAAGGGGCCTGATCGCCGCCGCGCCGTTTTCCGCCGAAGAAACCGTACGGTTGCTCGACAAGGGGTTTCCGATGATCGTGAACTTGAACGAGGCGCTGCGCATCCCCCAAAGCGTCTTCGTCACCCGCGGCGAAGTGCTGCAGAAATATCCCGAGACGACGAAACGATTTCTGAAGGCTGTGATCCTGGGCATGCAGTTCGTCAAGCACAACAAAAAAGAAGCGCTCCAGACCGGCTTCGCCGCGGGTCTCAAAGGCGAGCCGGATATCGTGAGCCGCGCGTATGATCTGTTCAGTCCGGGCTATGCTGCCGATCTGTCCGTCGCTCAGGATGGCATTCAGATCATGCTCGACGAAGACATTCGTTCCGGCATCGTCGACAAACAATTTACCCTTGACCGGGTCGTCGACGAGAGGATTGTAAAGCTAGCCCAGCGAGAGCTCAGAAATGAAGGAAGGTTAAAACCGTAAGAGAACAGAGCGACGAAGCCCCACCCTGATCGAACTTCGGTGATTTGCGAATCGAGGCCGCGCAGCAAAAATAATCCCGCCCGACCGTACAAAAGGGGATTTTCTCTGGTATAATTGACTTCAATCATCGCCTCCCTGATTGTGAAAGTCCAATTCTGCGCGATGAGCTTGCCCTCTGCTCGTGTTGCCATGACCCAAAATTATTGACTGTGATTTCGGAAGCCGAGCGTACTCGAGTCCGGCACGCCGAACCCCGAATGCGGAGAACTAAACCCAGCGATGTCTAAACCGATGCCAAAATCCAACGACTCGACGGCCGAAGCGCGGAGCGCCGAGTCGAAAGCAACTCCAACCGTAACCGCGGCAGAGATGGGCGCGCGGCAGCGCGAGATCTCGGTCTCGGAGTTTTTCACCAAGAACCGCCATTTGCTCGGATTCGACAACCCGCGCAAGGCGCTGCTCACCTGCGTCAAAGAAGCGGTCGATAACGCGCTGGACGCTTGCGAAGAGGCGGGGATATTGCCGGAAGTCATCGTCAAGCTCGAGGTCGTCGCCAATGGCGGCGCCGCGCCGGCGCCGGGCCAGGCGAACCGTTTCCGCATCACGGTGATCGATTACGGGCCCGGCATCGTGCGCCAACAGATTCCACCGATCTTTGCCAAGCTGCTTTACGGTTCAAAGTTCCACCGTCTGCGCATGAGCCGCGGCCAACAGGGCATCGGTATTTCCGCCGCCGGCATGTACGCGCAACTGACCACCGGCAAGCCGGTGCAGATCATTTCCCGCACCAGCGCGCGCTCGCCGGCCCATTATTTCGAAGTCCAGATCGACACCAAGAAAAACGAGCCGCGGATCTTTGAAAACAAAAAAATCGATTGGGAAAACCATCGCGGCACACAGGTCACGATGGAAATCGAAGGACGTTATCAGAAAGGCCGCGCTTCCGTCGACGAATACCTGGAGCAGACCGCCATCGCCAACCCGCATGTCAAGTTCATCTACCACACGCCGGAGGGCGAGACCAAAGAGTATCCCCGCACGATTCAAGAGTTGCCGCCGCAACCGCGGGAGATCAAACCGCACCCCTACGGCATCGAGTTCGGCATGATGCTCAAGATGCTGCACGATACCCGGAGCCACTCGCTCGCGGGTTTTCTGTCGAGCGACTTCAGCCGGGTTTCGGCAAATCTTGCGCAAGACATTTGCAAAGCGGCAAAGCTTTCGCCGAACGCACGGCCGCGGGATGTTCACGGCGCCGTCGCCGAGACGCTCTATAAGGTGATTCAATCCACCAAGATCATGGCGCCGCCGAGCAATTGCATATCACCTATTGGCGAGAGAGCGATTCTTCACGGCCTGTACAAGCAGATCAAAGGAGATTTCTACACCGCAGTGACCCGTCCGCCGACGGTCTATCGCGGCAATCCATTTATTATCGAAGCTGGCTTGGCTTTCGGCAAAGGGCCGGAGCAAGCCGCCGAGAAAGCGGAAGCGCCGCAGGTACCGCTCGCCGAAGGCGAGAAGCAAGACGACGACAACGAGCTTGCCCGCGTCATCCGTTACGCCAACCGCGTGCCGCTCCTCTACCAGCAGTCCGCCTGCGCGACTTTCAAGGCGGTGCTCGACACTAGTTGGCGCAACTACGGCGTAACTCAATCCCGCGGCGCTTTGCCGGCGGGGCCGATGGTGATTTTCGTGCATATGGCGTCGGTTTGGGTCCCGTTCACCAGCGAGTCGAAGGAAGCCATTGCCGATTACGACGAGATCCGCAAGGAGATCAAACTGGCGTTGCAGGAATGCGGCCGGCGGCTCGGCGTATTTCTCAGGAGACGCGAGCGCGCCAAGAGCGAATTTCGCCGGCGCAACATCTTCGACCTCTACATCGAAGAAGTCGTCGAGGCGTGCAACCGCCTCAAGGGCGGGAAGCTGCCCAAGCAAAAACTCAAGGAACAGTTGCAGAAAATCGCCAAGAAACGGACCGGCGGCGAGAAGACCGACGAAGTCCTCGGCCGGGACAGCGGACCGGAAGGCCTGCCTCATTCGATCATCGTCACTGCCGAGGGGACCGAAGGAGACGCGCCGGTGCTCGAACAGCGACCCGCAGTTCAGCCGGCACAGGAAGAGTTCGTCGAAATCGAGGAAACCGTGGGAGCGGCGCAACCACGGAACGTCAAATCAAAGAAGCGGTCCAAGAACGGAGCTTCGAAAGCGAAAAAGCAGACAAAGTCAAATGACAACCAAATGAGCCTGGGCTTCGAGGGTCAAAAGGCAGGGAAAAAGCATGGCGCGAAAAAAACCAAAAAATAGCGGCGTGGTGGAAAAAAAACTCGTCGGCGTCGCCGACGTCGTCATCACGGCGGCTCAGCGCAGCCGGGATCCGGCGCTCTCGATTCCGGTGCGCACTCTTGCCAACGTAGACTTCAACGAGAAGCGCGGCATCATCGAAATGGGCAAACGAAAACAGGAGCGCACGTTTTTCAACGTCGGCATGGCGAAGAAATTTATGCAGACGGTGTTGGTCGCCGATGCCCTTGCCGAACTGCAGCGCGCCAACCTGACCACGTCCTTGCGCGAAATCTATTATCGCACCAAGCACACGATCAAGAACTCGCACGAAAACACCTTTGACGGCCAGAACGAGTCGGATCCCTTGATCGAAGATCTCGAAGTCACGCTGGAGGCGCTGCGCGAAGAGCTACACGTGCGCGCGGAAAATTCCGGCACCGTGGTCGGGCCGCTCACTTTGGTCGACGACGGCGATCGCGTAGATTGCACCCGGCTCGGCAAGGGCGGCTATTCGGTGCCGTCCATCGTTGAGCCCGAATATATTCAGATTAGCAAATGCACGGCCGACTTTGTCCTTCTGGTCGAAAAGGGTACCCAATGGAATCGCCTGTCGGAAGATAAATTCTGGCGTCGCTACAATTGTATCTTGCTCACTGGCAATGGCCAGCCGCCGCGCGGCGTCAGGCGGCTGGCGCGGCGGCTGCATGAGGAATACAAACTGCCGGTCTATGTGCTGGTCGACAACGATCCCTGGGGCTATTACATCTACTCGGTGGTCAAGCAGGGGTCGATCAATCTCGCTTTCGAAAGCCAGCGCATGGCCATTCCCAAAGCGAAGTTCATCGGCTTCTCCAGCTCGGATCCAGACCGCTATGGCCTGCCGCGCAATGTCGGCATTAAATTGAACGACAAGGACATCAACCGCGCCAAAGAGCTGATGAAGTATAAATGGTTTCAGAAAAAGGAATGGCAGAACGAAATCAAGGGGATGCTCTCAAGCGGTCTTAAATACGAACTCGACGCTTTGGCGAACAAGGATTTTCAGTACCTCACCAAGACCTACCTGCCGAGGAAATTAAAGGACAAGGATTGGCTGGACTAATTCGGAAGGGAAACGGCATGAGCGACAAAGACAAAATTGCCCACCGCCTGGCGCTGCTCGAGGGAGCGGAGTTTTCTTCCACCGAGCTCGAATCAATCGCCGCCGAGCTCGATGACCTCGAAAGAATCGTTGCCGAACTCGAGGAATTCGCTCAAGGCATGCCCTGGATCAGCGGGCAAATCCACCCCGCCGGCGAGAAAGCTTGATCATGGCTAGCGGTGACATTTGTGACCTGAATTTGACCGATCTCTCCTGGCTGATCGCCGCGCGAGATCTTTCATCGTCGGAGGCCGTAAACGCCGTACTGCAGCGGCTGGAACGGCTTGAGGGCAAACTCAACGCCTTCATCACCGTGCGAGCCGAGCAAGCGCGCGCCGACGCCGAACAAGCGGATAAAGAAATCGCCGCCGGCCGCCATCGGGGTCCACTGCACGGAATCCCGGTCAGCATCAAAGATCTGTTCGAGATGGCCGGTGTGTTGACCACCGGAGGTTCGAAGATTTTAGCGGAGTGGGTGCCGCAAACCGATTCGGCCATCGTGGAACGACTGCGCGCCGCCGGAGCGATCATCATCGGCAAAACCAATCTCGATGAGTTCGGCCATGGCGGCACCTCAACGCTCACCCACTTCGGTCCGGTGCACAATCCGTGGAACATCGAGCGCATCGCCGGAGGATCGAGCGGCGGATCAGCAGCCGCAGTCGCCGCCGGCATCGGCCCGCTCTCCTATGGCAGCGAGACCGGCTCGTCGGTGCGCCGGCCGGCATCCTATTGCGGCATCGTCGGCTTCAAACCGACTTTCGGCATCATCAGCCGGCACGGCTCGTTCCGCGGCGCTTGGAGTCAGGATCATGTCGGCCTGTTCGCGCGCACGGTCAGAGACATCACTTTGGGTCTTGATCCCGTCGCCGGCTTCGACGCGCGTGATCCGGCAAGCGTGCACCAAAACCCGCCGCAATACGCGACGCAGCTTGATGCCAACGTAAAAGGGTTTCGTGTCGGCGTCTTGCGCCATTTTCTCGAAGGCGTGAACGGCGCGGTGAAACACGCTTTCGAAACGGCGCTGAACGCTCTCAAAGACTTGGGCTGCGTGATCGTCGACATGGACGTTCCCGAGCTTCGTTATGCGGCGATGACGTCGATGATGACGAGCTCGGCGGAGAGCGCCGGCGTCAACCGTCGCTGGTTCCGCGAGCATTATCGCGACTACGTTCCCCATGTCGGGCGGGGCATTGCGGTGGGCATGACGATCACCGCGTCCGAGTATCTCACCGTGCAGCGCGCGCGCCACCGCATACGCGAGGCGCTCCGTACCGCCTATGAAAAAGTGGATATCATCGCTTCTCCGACCACAGCCAGAGTCGCGCCATGGCTATCCGAAGGCATAAAGGGCAACGGCGACGACACGCGCCATGTTACCTACAATCATTCCAACCTGCTGCGGTTCCCGAGCACGCTCGGTTTGCCCGGCTGCTCCCTTCCATGCGGGATGAACGCGGAGGGGATGCCGATCGGCATGCAGTTGATCGGCGCCTGGTTCGCCGATCAAACTATCTTGAATGCCGCGCTGGCTTATCAGGAGTCGACGGACTGGCACACGCGGCGGCCTGGTGTCATCAAGGCGTAGCCGGCTGGGTGCCAGCGATTGCTCCGCTGCATCGGATCGGTTTGTCGGCGCTGCGCAACGCATGGTATCCAATAAATCCATCACCACAATCAAGCTCTGGCAGATTCACGGCAACCCAAACCCGCCTCGGTAAAGGGAAGCCGACAAGGAGAAAGGGCAACTCGAATCGGCCGCAAGAATTTTTTGAAGGCGGGCGCCCCGTTCGAAGCCGGCGCCCGCACAATTACTGCCCCTACAACCTGAAGAAAGCACACCAGCTTCTCGCGCAGGCAGGCTATCTCAACGGTTGCGACGTGCAGCTTTATTATTCCGCCGGCCGCTACCCGAAGGACCGCGAAGTCTGCCAAGCCGTCGCCGCACAAATGGTCAAAGGCGGTTTTCGAGTTGAGCTCGTCTCGCAGGAATGGGCGCTCTTCTGGGGCCAAGACAGCGTCAACGGCGGCAAGCTGCCCTTTTACTACAATAACCGCGGCTCGCTGAGCGACGCCGATACTATTTACGACCAGTATTTTCGCACCGGCACGACCAAGCGCTGCAATTACAGTAACCCGGAGTTCGACAAGCTCATCAACGAAGAGCAAAAGATCCCCGACATTAAACCCGGATTCCGCAGTTGGAATCGAGACCAAGAGCGAGGAGCAAACCTTCCGTAGGGAAGACAATGGGCTTGTGCCTCTAAGCCGACTCCGATCGTCGGTGCTTTACGGATAAATATTAACCTTACTGCAGCGGATTACTAAAAAGTGAAAACGACTTTGAAACCGCACGGTTGGGTGTCTTCCCTACTCTAGGCTCGCTCCTCGCTCACCCTGGACTGCAAGTTCGACTGCGGAATCCGGGTTAAAAAACGCATCGCCCTGTTGCAGCGAGCCGGCAAGATTCTGATGGACGACGCGCCGTTCGTGCCGCTTTACAATCTTGCGTCGATCTATGGCGCGGCGAAGAATCTCGCCTGGAAAATGCGCCCAGGCGAAAAGGTGCTCGGGTGGGATATAAAGATCGTCTGACAGCTAAACCGCACGATACCAGTCCGCCCGGGTAAGCGGCAGACCGCTTTTACCGCACTCGGTCTTTGCCAGCAAAGTCTGATAGATGTTCAGACGGCCGCGGCGGAACTCGTAGGCCGAGCCCGCCAGATATAGGCGGAAAACCCGAAAGCTCAGCGGATCGGTCAGCCGCTCGATCTCGACCTCGGCTTCTTCAAGCCGCCTTAGCCAATGTTCCAGCGTCAACCGGTAATGTTCGCGCAGGCTTTCGACGTCGCGCACCTCAAAGCCCGCGGCCTCCGCGCCAGCCACTGTCCGGCCGATGGTGGCGAGAAAATGGTCGGGGAACACGTAGCGATCCATGAAGGAGCTGCCGGGCCGCTCCTCGGCGTTCGGCGCGCGCACGATTGCGTGATGCAGAAACTGGCCTTCAGGTCTCAGCAAGTCGAAGGCTCGGGCGAAATAATCCGTGAACAATTTTTCCGGAACATGCTCCGCCGCGCCCACGCTGGCGACGCGGTCGAATGCGGTCTCGGAACGATAATCGAGAAAGTTCTCGACTTCGACACGGCACCTTTCCGCCAAGCCCGCCTTCCGAATACGCTCGCGCGCGAGTTTCGCTTGCTCCGGGCTGAGCGTGAGCCCGAGCGCTTCCACGCCGTAGTTTGCCGCGGCATGCATGACCAGCGCTCCCCAGCCGCAACCCAGGTCGAGCAGACGCTGTCCCGGTCTGAGACGCAGCTTGCGGCAGATATAATCGAGCTTGCGTTTTTGCGCGTCGACAAGCGAGGTCTGGGGCGAGTCGAAGTAGGCGCAGCTGTAGCACAGCGACTCATCGAGCCATAACTTCCAGAATTCCAGCGGATGATCGTAATGATAATTCACCGAGGCCCGAATGCGGCTGGCGGTCGACGTTGATCTCTTGGCAAAACCGGGAAAGACTCCGCTGCGGGAATAATTGGGCGGCGGGATCGACCAGAGACGACGCGCCACTCGAAGCTTTTCCGCGGCTGGAAAATGGATGGCGAGCAACCGATCGCCGGACTCGAACACGTCGAGCAGCGACCCTTCAACATCGAGGTGATTGTAAATGTAAGCCTCGCCGAAGGTCAGCGCGCTCGGCTCATTGAACATGCCGCGCACGACGTTAGGCGTGCGAAAGATTAGCTTGAAATCGGCGGTTCCTCCCGGCTCGGCGGGCCACTCTTCGCCGTCCCAGAGTTGCACGGCAAATTCGCGCGGCCCCAACCGCGCCAATACCGTGTGCAGGAGTGATCGAGCCGCTTGCGCAACAGAATCGGTTATCGGAGACGATGCTGTCGTCATCGGTACCTCCGCAGGCTGAAACAGTCAGCCGAACCGTCGTCAACAAACCATGCTTCAAACGGGCCCCGGCATATCGGTCGCCGCTTGATCTCGCGGAAGACTGAAAATCATCCTTCCTGACATACGAGAATTCCACCACCTTAACGCTACGATTTCAACGGATCGCACCGGATGTATCCAAGCACCGCGAGGCGGAAACGGCGCTCGATCCGTCATCCACCATAGATTTACAGAATCGCCACCGCAGCGTCGGCCTCTTGTTTGCCGAGTCAAGCTTGAAGAACTGCAGTAAGCTGTTGGCTATTAAGGAGGGTTCCGACGACTCAGCAAAATTACCACCATCCGTTTTAGTTGGGGAAGCAGCTCCGAATTTGCGTGGATCCCCGCTAGAGACTTACGGCGATAACGCACATTCAAAAAGCTGCCGGTGATCCGAATCGCAGCAGCGGGGGCGGTTCGATGATTTTTCTGCCGTGAGAGCTAGCAACTGTTTTCGTCGTAGCTCGCCAGGCATCGCTCGACTAAAGCTTCAACCGCCACCCAATCGAAGTTGCGAAACTCGCGCCCCTGGATCGCCGCCGGCTCGCCCGCGTAGAACATCTCATATTGAAGATGGCGCGAACCGAACTCCGAGCCGAGCGCGTCCCATAAAAGCTTCAGGAGCTTCACCCGGTCGCGTGCGCTGGCATTGGGCCAGCGCACGTAGCGCTCGATGTCCGTTGCTGATGTTGCTGCGCGCAGCTCCCCGACAGACGCAGGCAATTGGATAACGCTCCCGCCCATCAACCCACGGATTTGGTTGAGCAGCGCAGGATACATCGCCTGCTGGAAAACCTGGCTGGCGTAGAGCAAGGAATCTTTGGGGCGCATCACACCAAATTGGTCGGGCTCCGCCGCGGCCTCGGCGCCGAGGATCATGCCCTCGACGAGCGATACACGGGTAGCGAGGTCGCCGAGCTGGGCAAGCGTCTCGCTCGTTGCCGAGCGGCCGCTCAAATCCATGCAACGCTTGACCAGCCCGACCAAAAACTGCAGCTTGGCCCACGAACGAATATGGGACTGAGTATTGCCGAGCACATGCGCCGCAGTCACGCTGAACTGCCCGGCCGTGAGCTCGATATTTTTGTAGATAAACACGTCCTCCCACGGCACGAAGACATCGTCGAAGACGACCAGCGAATCGGTCTCATCGAAACGGCTCGACAGCGGATAGTCATACACGCTTGTTGGTCCGAGCGCATAGGGCCGGCGCGGATAGAGCTTCAGGCCGGGCGCACCATTCGGCACCACGCAGGAGATCGCGTAGTCTTCGTCGCCGGGCTTGAGCGGCAAGATTACCGTGACAAAGACATAATCCGACATCACCGAGCCGGTGCCGAGCATCTGCGCGCCGCGGATGACGATGCCGTTGTCGCGCTCCGCTGCTGCGCCGGCGTAAAGGTAGGGCTCGGCCTGTTGGTGTGCCGGCTTGGCGCGGTCCACGGTGGAATGAACGATGACATAGCTGACGTACAGGTCTTCGTCGGCAGCCTTCGCGGCAAAGCGTAACAGATTGTCTGCGAACCGCTGTCCGCCGCGCGCATAGAACTCAGGCGAACCGGCGAAGCCCGCGAAAAACGACGCGACGTGATCGGGCGAGCGCCCGAGAAAGCCGTAGCTTGCATCGGCCCAGAACTTGATCGCGTGGCGCCGTGCGACCAAATCTCCGCGCGTGCGCGGCACGAGCCACGATTTGTTGATGGGTTTGCCATCGCGCGGCGACGGACACGTCATCGGCTCGCGGTTGGCCGGATCATGGGCGAGATCGTAGAGTTCGGCGACGGTACGAATTGTGGCAGCGAAGGCCGGATGCGTCGTCACATCGGCAACCCGCTCGCCGTTCAAAAAGACCGCGCGCCCGTCGCGTAGGCCACGCACATACTCGTCGCCGTTCCGAGTCATACCGTTCCCTTCCTTACGCCCATGTCTGACCCGTGCCGCTTGACGCTTTCGAGGATCGACGCGCCCGCTGTCCCCAGCGGCTTTTCATTGTCGACGGTCAAATTTATGCTCGATTGCCACCGCTTCATCACGGGGAGCGCAACGCCCACCTTATCCCTTAAAGCCTCGGCGCAATCAAGTTCCGCTAAAAGGCGAGATCAGCGAAGCGACGGCTTGCAATTGCTCTATCTGTGCGCGGAAAGGATCCCTCTTGTGGTTCGTGCCGCGCGCGCAACTGCGCCTACTCACGGCGGAAGAGGATATCGGCACCTACACGTTCAACAAGCACATAATCAAGCACCACTTTTGCCGAACCTACGGTATTCACCCTTACGCCGAAGGCATGGATCCAAAGGGCGATCGGATCGCCGCGATCAATATCCGCTGCCTCGAAGGAGTTGACCTGGAAAGCGTGCCGGTCCAGCACTTCGACGGGCGGTCGTTGTGATATCAGCGTCAACGCGTGCCTCGTCGTCGGCATTGTGCTTCGACGGTACCCGAGCGATACCGGGCGAAGCGTCATGAATTTTTTGGTGAACCTCGACGTTGACGATCTTGAAAAGGCCGCTTGCTTTTACGGTTCTGTATTTGGATTGAAGGTCGGCCGTCGTTTCGGCGCCTCTGGCGTGGAAATGCTCGGTGCCTCGGCACCGATCTACTTGCTCGTCAAACCACCCGGGACGCGGGCATCCAACACGACATTGCAAAGCCGACGCTACGACCGCCATTGGACTCCGGTTCACCTCGATTTTGTCGTTGACGATATCGAACCGGCCGTGCAGCGTGCGCTATCCTCCGGTGCTCGACTAGAGCGGCCCATCGAGACGCACAAATGGGGCAAGCTGGCTCTTCTGGCCGATCCCTTCGGCCACGGCTTCTGCTTTGTCCAATTCCTCGGCCGAGGTTACGACGAGATCGCGATCCTATAGAGTTTTCTTAAATGCGCCCTCGCCCTGGCGACTTCCCCGCTAAACACCAAAGCCCTAGCCGACGCATCGACCGAAAATTTCCGCCGTCGGCGCAACTCAACCTGGACGACCTTTTCTTTCCGACTATTTTACCGTAACACTTGAACTTGAAACCTTTCGCACAGCTCGGACAGCCTATGCGCAGCTTTTACGACTTCGCGACCTTTCGCTCCCTCAGACATCGGAACTTTCGCCTGCTCGTCGAGGGCAATGTTGTTTCGACTTCTGGCGATTTTATGCAGAGCATCGCTCAAAGCTGGCTCGTCTGGCAGCTCACGCGTTCGCCCTTCCTGCTCGGACTGGTAAGTTTCTTCGACACGGTGCCGCGATTATTTCTCGGCGCCATCGGTGGAGCCATCGCGGACCGCTTCGATCGCAGGCGAGTGCTGATCATCACGCAAACCTTGGCGATGGTTCAGGCCGTCGTCTATTTCCTCGCCGTCTATTTCAAAGTCATCGCCTTCTGGCACATCGCGGTTTTGGCGTTTTTGTTAGGCTGCGTTGACACCGTCAACCAAACCGTCCGCCAGTCGCTGGTTAACAGCATGGTCCCCAAGGAAGAGTTGCTCAACGCCATCGGCCTGCAATCCTCGTTCTTCAATCTGTCGAAAATTCTGGGACCTTCCATGGGCGGCACCGTCATCGCACTGATTGGCATATCCGGCTGCTTTTTTCTCAACGCTCTGAGCTTCATGGCGCTGATCTGGAATCTCTATTTAATGGAACTGCCGCTCTGGGAGGCTCCGCCAAGAAAACCGGGAGTTTGGAAAGAAATCAAAGAAGGCTACGTTTACCTGCGCAGTAACCGGCGAATTTTTTCGATCGTCTCGCTTTCTTACGTCGTCGCCCTCGTCGGCGCGCCCTACTCTCGTTTCATCCCGATGTTCGCGACCAATATATTGCATGTCGGCCCCACGGGGTTCGGGCTTTTGATGTCTGCCCCAGGAGCGGGGGCCATCGTGTCGGCTTTGTCCCTCGCCTCCACAAGAAAGTTCCGCCCGGGGATTCTTTGGATCTGCTGTTGCGTGACCGGCTTCGGCCTTTTCCTCGGTCTATTTACCTTCTCTCACTCGTTTGCTTTTTCCTTGATGCTGCTCGCTCTCGTCGGCAGTTGCCAAGTCGCCGGCCGCGCCGCTTCCAACACCGCGATTCAAGTAGAAACGCCGCCGCATTTGCTCGGGCGCGTCCTGAGCCTGTTTTTCATGGACATCGGCTTATGGTCGCTCGGAGGACTGGCGATCGGCAGCGCCGCTTCCATCATCGGCATCGATCACACCCTCGCCGTGTCTGCCGGCATCTGCATCATCGCCGCAATGGCGCTGCTGTCGGCTTCGAGTGGAAAAATGCCAATATCAAAGATAATTCCCAATTGAATCCCCATAGTCACGTAGGTGTTGACATACGACGTCGAACACTTTCGAAGACAATTGCTCTGCAAAGGGTTAGGGTTCACCACGTCGCTGGACGGTAGTTGCAAAATCGGAGACGCCTATCCGTTCGTTGCAGTGGACGGCTCTTCCTCAACGATCCTGGAATTTACTTGCAACGATGAGGCTATTGGCGATACGAATAACCCAAGGCGTTGATCACAGACCGTCCTGGTTTCGTTTCGCGAGAGAGAATCGCTCGAAAAATCATTTTGATTTAATTCAAAAGGAGGTCGTTATGACAAAGGTAAAATTCTCTCGGGGTTTGAAGGTAGCTGTTATCGTGGGGGTCTTCGGGCTGGGTTATGTTTGCGGCTCGATGACGCAGCGCCAGGCCGAGGCTCAAATGGGCGGGCTGTTGGAGAAAGCCGGTAAGATGGGCGGCCCGGTTGGTTCGGTAGCAGAATTTGGTTCTTCGATCGTCGAAATGCAGGACCATATTACCGGTCTACAAAAAAATTTGGATACCTTTAAAAAAGTGCAATCATCCCTAACCGGTAAATAGCCCGAACGATTTTCAGTGCGCCGGCGGCGCTGTGGTCGACCTCAACGCCGCTGGCCGTGCTTCCCTTTGGCATTCCCATGTCCGATTGCGGCTAAGTCCGGGCGAGAGAACTTTGAACCGAACGCCAATGAAAAAGAGATGACCGTCAGGACGTTCGGAAACAGGAGGCAAGGTCGTGGCAAGCAAATCCGATTTCACCACGGAGGAATGGAAAACCATCGTCGCCGCTGCGCCCATGGTCGGCCTTGCGGTTACGTGCGCCAGTCCCAGCGGGCCGTGGGGCGTTATGAAAGAGATGCTGTCGATGGGAATGGCGATGGCGGAAATGTTGGAAAAGGGCAGCAGCAATACGCTCATCGCCGAGTTGGCTGCGGATCTAAAAGCACGGCAAACCAAACCGGAACCTCCCCCAAGCGTAAAGGATGCGGAGCAGTGCAAGGAAGCGGCGTTAAACCACATGCGAGCCGTGAACGATTGCCTGAAGCGAAAGGTCAAACCCGAGGAAGCAGATGAGTTTAAAACCTGGCTCCTCGCCATCGGCCGCCGTGTGGCCGAGGCAGCCAACGAAGGCGGTATTTTCGGATTCGGCGGCGAGCGGGTATCGGATGCCGAAAAAAACGTGCTCCGGCAAATTGCCTTCGCATTGGGGCAGCCGGCGAGTTGATGTTCAATAACTCAAGGACGGCTCACTCCGATCATGAGCGGGGGAGATTTCTGGAAAGATGTTCATCGCGGCGACACGCGGCTCTCATGTATCCGCGGGCCTCATTTCTCAATCGTGCCCTCATCGCGTAGCTCTAACGTTGCCAGCGAAAACGATCGACACTACGAGAGATAAAATTAGTCGAGTCAAGCTAGCCTGACGCAGGGCCCCGTACCGCTTTCCACACCATCGATCAATTAGAAGCGCCACCGCATTTGCCATGGCGCGCCCTGGGCCTGTTTTTCATGGACATCGGCCTGTGGTCTCTCGGAGGGCTCGCAATCGGCAGCGCCGCCGCCGTCTTGGGCATCGATCACACTCTCGCCGTCTCCGCCGGCATCTGCATCATCGCGGAAATGGGATTGCTGTCGACCTTAAACCGAACCGCTTGCCGCGCAGATCCTTGATCGCTTTTATCTCGGGTGCAGTCACTAAATCGTAGGTCAATTTGGCATTGAGGGCGGCAATCATTTTGGCGTCAAGCCCGCCCGCAGCAGCGCCCAGCAGGCTACTGCCGGAAGTCAGGGCGATATCGATCTCGCCGGTGCCAAGGCCACTGACCATGATGTGTATCTGGCGTACAAAAATGACCGTCGCGTCGACGCCGTATTTGGCGAAAAAGATTTACTCATGCGCGATCCAGAGCGGCGCGATGCGCGCGTTGAGTGCGCCGTGAGCAAGGACAATCTTGGGCGCGGCGGCACCGAAAAATGTTTGGGTCCATAGCCCAAGGAGCAAAGCGATAAGCGTAAGCGACCTAGCCATCCAATTCCTCATGCCGGGGTAGACACTAATCGAGCTCGACCGTTCTTGGCAAGAGCATTGCGACCCCTGGAAACCTTTAGTTCAACGGCTTGAATCCCACTACCAGATGCGCCCGATGGGACTCGATAAACTCTTCGCCTTTGCGCTCGAGCCAACGATATCGGCGCCCGCTCATGATTCTTCGGAGAACTTTGCGCAGGCCTCCTCGCACCATTTTCCATACCCAATGTGTGGCTCCGTATTTTCCCAAGCTTGACCCTGGGAATTTTTCCAAGTTAGGTATCTTGAGGGACCGGACCCCATAGTCAAAAATCCCTGGTATCAGCTTCAATTTATGCAAGACACCGAAACGCACCCTGTCGATAATGCAATGCTCAACCTGATCGAGCGGGTACGGAGCGAATGTCGCGACTATCCTTCGGCCCTCGCCATCGAGTCGGGAACCTGTCAAGTGACTTATGCCGAACTCGGGCGTCGGGCAGACCGCATCGCAGCCATGGTGCGGCAGTCAGCCTGCGCACCCGGCGATGTGATCGCCGTCCTGATCGCGGATCGGGCCGCTCTCGTCACGGCTATGCTCGGAGTATTGCAGGCCGGCTGCGTCTTTGTGCCGCTGAACGACGACGCGCCCACCGAGCGGTTGCGTCGTACGGTTGCGTGGCTCCGGCCGAAGTTGTTTCTGACCACTGCATCAAACTATGACGCGGTCAAACGTCTGGCGACGAGCCTCGGTGACGCGAGTTCGGTCCTGGCGATTCCGCACGCGGTTGAAAAATTACCCGACGGACCATCGTCGCTGACCGGGACGTTTTGTCCAACCGAGAACTACTCGAGTTCCGATAACACTCCCTCCTATATCTACTTCACTTCAGGCTCCACCACTCAGCCGAAGGGCATCGCCGGAACTTTGCACAGTCTGGCCCACCGCATTGTCTGGGAGATCGACATGTTTCAACTCCCCCGCGGTGTTCGCGCGAGCCAGCTCATCACACCGACATTCGATCCCTGGTTCAGAGATATCTTCGTGCCCCTGTGCGCCGGAGGAACTATCTGCATCCCTCCGGATCGACCGGCGCGTCTGCAACCGGAAGCTCTTGTCGAATGGCTCCGCGATTCGAAGATCAATCTCATGCATTGCGGGCCGACGCTATTGAACACACTACTCAGCACGCCACCCCGGATCCGAAAGCTCCCGGATCTACGGTTAGCGCTGCTATCGGGTGAGTTTTTGCATGTCTCGCTGGTATCCCGCTGGAGAAAGCGTTTTGGAACGGAAACGCGACTCGTCAACCTTTACGGCGCCACCGAAGCCACCATGGCGCAGTTCTATCATATCGTCGAACCGGCGGACCTTAAGCATGATTTTATTCCGATCGGGCGGCCATTGCCCGGCGTGGACGTCCTGCTCACGGATGAGCGAGGCCAGCGCTGCGCGCCCGGCCAGACGGGTGAGGTTCTAATCGGAGGAGCGACCCTAAGCCTGGGCTACTTCCGCGATGACGAGGCAACCCGAAACGCCTTTTTCGAAATGGACCGGCCCGCCGGTCGCCGAACTCTCTTTTACCGCAGCGGCGATATCGGTGTGGAGTTCGACGACGGCAGGTATAAGCTTTTAGGACGCCGCGATGACCAGGTGAAAATTCGCGGCGTCAGGGTCGAGCCGCGGGAGGTCGAGGACGCGCTCACCGGCTACCCCATGGTGGCAGCCTGCGCTGTAACCGTGCGTCGCGGTGACGACAGTGAGTCTTCGCTGGTTGCGTATGTCGTCCCCGAGACGGAATATCCACCCGCAATTCCCGAGATGCGCGCCTATCTACGCGAGCGCGTTCCGCTGGAGGCAATCCCGGCACAGTTCGTGTTGATCCCACAGCTTCCCCTCACCGACACCGGCAAGATCGACCGGCGCTCGCTACCCGATCCGAAGTCCATGCCGGAGGAACCACGTGATAATCCGGCTCCGCCGAGCAACGCCTTAGAAAGCTCCCTCGCGAAGTACTGGTGTGAAATACTCGGCTTGCCGTTCGTGGGCATACACGAGCACTTCATGGACCTGGGCGGACATTCACTCAGCGCCATGCGCCTGCTCGCCAGGCTCCGCGCTGACCACGGTCTCGAATTGTCGGTGACGGATATTTTAGATCACCCAACAATCGCAAAGCTGGCGAAGCGAATCGATGTTCTCGCCGCTACCGAAAGCCAAATGCCGGTTGTTCCCTTGCCCGCGCCGCCGGCGCATTCAGCCAATTCCGTCCCAGGCTCCTTGAAACCCATCGCCGCTTCGACAGTTCAAATAGCTCCCACCGTCGCCAGCGATTTTGCTTGCCCGACGATCCCTTCTCCTCTGTTCGGCAGACGCCTTTGCAATCTCGTTTTGTTTCTCGGCGATGAGGGCGATCGCGACAGCTTGGAAAAGCTCTCCTGCTTCGTCGAGAAACTCGATCCGACGATTCACACGGTAATCGTCGAGGACAAGCCCGGATGGCGGGTCGAGTTGCCCAATCGACCGACGCTGTACTTTTCACCGGCATTGATTCGCAATCGACCACGCCGTCCCGGCCGTATCGCCTGCGGTTATCCGCTGAGCAAGAGCGAGGAGTACACGGTACTTGCTGAGGCCGGTATCTCCGTGCCCCGTTGGGTGACTCTCCGGGAAGGCGAGCCTCCTGACCTCGAGGGGTTCGGCGATTACGTTGTACGCAAACCGGACTATGGCGCCAAAGGCGCCGAGGTGCGCATCGTCAAGCGCCAGCGGGTTCGCTGGAAAAGGGTGGTAACGTCGGCAGCGGGCCCGAGTCCCGCCTTGTTGGTCCAGGAGTTCATCTATACTGGGCTTTGGCCGGTCAGCTACCGCGTCAATACGCTGTTCGGCCGAGTCCTTTACTGCTTTCGAATTACCGGCAACTCAAGCCGGCCCATTCTGCGCGGGCCCAACGACTTCAATTCGCGAGGATCGGGAAACGCGGTGTCCATCGTTTCCAACGTGCGCGATTCCAAAGCCGAGTTCTGCGCTGACGTCGATATCATTCAATTCGGCGAACGTGCCGCCCGCGCTTTTCCTGACTTGCCGATGCTCGGTGTCGACATTCTAAAAGAAGTCGGCACCGGACGACTGTTCGCGAGCGAGGTTAACGCACTGGGTCATAATTGGAATTTTACCAAAGAATTCTCCGACAGCTTTGGCGTCGATGTATCAACGCAGTTCGACGGCTTACGAAAAGCTGCGTACGTTCTAGCCGAGCAAACACAGCAACTTGCGAATCTCGATCGGAACGCCGACGGTTAACCAAACGACGCCGATTCCTCTCCGTTGAAGCGCCGCCGTATTCTAGAGACCGTCAATCTATCAAAAGTCACGGAACGGAAAACAGATGCGTTGCGACTATCGCCGTCGTTGCGTCCATGCCAAACGGAGTTCTCGCCCATGCAAACCGCTACGATTTGAATCCCACCACCAGATGCGCCCGATGCGACTCGGGGAAATCTTCGCCTTCGCATTTGAGCGTGACGATATAGGTGCCCGCCGTTGGAATCGCCTCGGGTGGAATCGTCGCTTTGAGCTCGTCCTTCGAGACGAAGCTCGTCGGCAACGGCCGGCCGTTGAGCATGACTTTGTGAAACGGCCACATGCCGCCCTCCCCTCGCACTCTCAGTGTCGTAGGGCCGGAGCCCTCGATGAGAAACAAGGGTGATATTTCCAGGTCCAGCGGCAAGCTCTGATAGGAATAGAATGAAGGAATCGGATTTTTGTATTTTTTGAATCCGATATCGATAACCTTGCCATCCATGACGACCGTCTTTACGTTTTGCGTCAACCAGATGTCTTGCAGCGGGTCGCCTTCGACAATGGAGAGGTCCGCCACCTTGCCGGCTTCGACGCTGCCGTAGTCCTTGTCCTTTTTGAAAGTCCGCGCGACGTTGAGTGTGGCCGCTTGGATCACTTTCATCGGCGGCACGCCCGCCTCCACGTCCATCGCCAGCGCCTGATGCATCAGCAGCGCCGCCATGCCGCGGGGCGGGTCCGAGCCTTCTTTTAGACTGCCGCCGGCCTGGACGAAACGACGAATGAATTCTTTCGCTTTTTCATAGCCGACTTTGGCTTGGTCGAGTTGCGCGGGCGTGTAGCGCCTGAGCAACTTGTCATAGGAATTGTCGGTCACCGCGCGCACCGCCGG
This sequence comes from Chloroflexota bacterium, assembly GCA_050257635.1. Classification (GTDB taxonomy): domain Bacteria; phylum Desulfobacterota; class Binatia; order UBA9968; family UBA9968; genus DP-20. Next base: position 12,202 of record JBLMXG010000142.1, on the reverse strand, counting down.
AGGCAAATCGGCATCGGAGTTGTTCAATATTTGGTTTTCTCTTTCCCGGAAGCGCGCCATGTCGGCCGCAAGCGGGCGGAGCCACTTGGCGATCGTCGGTGTCCATGCAACGTTATGCTCCACCATCGCGCCGATGATCTGGTCGTAATTTTCGGTCTGATAATAAGCGCCGGCGAGTTCCTGATCGATCACGCCGCCGAGACGATCCTGGGCGAGCTTGCGCCGCGCGGGAGCGTAGGGGATGGAGCTGTAACCCACCGACCAGATATGCTCGATGGCGTCGACGCCGATCTCGGCGTGGCCCTCGACATCCCAGCTATGCGCGGCCACCGGCATGCCGAGGCGGTGCGCTTCCTCGACCCCGACTCTCGCCAGATCCAGCGAGAGAAACTCATTCAACTTGAGGATGTCACATCCAAGTTCCTTTTTGCGCCGCACCGCCCGGCGCACTTCCTCCGCCGTGGTCACGATGATATTGTCGCGCGCGGTACGCGACCCGAAAGCGTCGTGACCGGTGCTAACGCCGCCGATGGCGCGGCCCGACATCCAAATGCGTGGCCCGCGAATTTTTCCCAGCGCGGTACCCTGTTTTTGCGCCAGGGTCCACGGCCCGTCTTGATAGAGCTCGATATTGGCGCAGGTCATGATGCCCAGATGGAGATAGAGCTCGCCGTGAAAATCTTCCAGGTGGCCATGACCGTCGATAAAACCCGGCAGCACAGCCTTGCCCTTGACGTCGATAACCTCGGCATCGGCGGGAACAGCGATTTCGCCGCTCCTGCCCACGGCTTGAAACCTGCCCGATTGGATAACGATGACCGAATTCTCGATGGCCGGCCGGCCCGTGCCGTCGATCAGTTTTCCACCCTGAACCACGAGCGTTTTCTCTGCCATGATTGATTTCTCTCCCTCCTCCAGCGAGCCGTGACAAACTCGGGCATTGTTGGAACACAGCGGCTACTGACCGAGCCACTCGTCCGTCCGCGCCCCGGCTATTTCGCATTCGCCAAAATATTTAAGCAGAGGGATGCATGTCAATGCGGAACCCCTCAAGCCGTTACGTTTCTCTGACCAACTCGAACACAGGATAACGGGATGCGATGGCCGTGAAGGATTCTACGGCCGCCTCCGGCGGCAAGGGGAAAAATCGGGATACCATCCATCGAAATCGGATCAGGTAGGCCTTCAGGATTTCGGCTTTGGCGCTATCGTTGACGACCCGCAAACGAAACTGGATCCGGATTCTACCTCTTTTGAGCGTCACCGCTCCGGCCACCAGGGCATTGCGCGACCATTGGGTGTGGCCGCGGGTGCCGACCAGGTAGAGCTTTCCTTCATGGCGCAACACATTGACCGGCGTCGAATGAATGATTCCGGATTTCCGTCCCTTGGCGAGCAAGAGAAAACTGTAAGATGGACCGAGTCCAACTGAAGCGAGCCGGCCATAAAGACGGTTCACCGCGCGCGCAATCAAGCCCGGTGGGGTGAAATGGAGCTCGGGTTGCATACGATCAACGCCAGCCTATCACCCCTCTGGAAACCAGCGAAAGCGCAAACTTGCCTCCGCGAACGTTGCGTCTTCACCTTGCAGACAGGTTGTGAAAATCCCACCGCAAAGCTGGGGAGAGCGCGGAGGAGAAACGGAACAAAGATGGCTATCCCGCCGCAAGCGACGGGATAGCCGAACAAGACGATGAGAATTATTCGACAAGCTTGTTCTCTAACCGTTGATATCTTGCGTCAAGCGACGCAGTACCGCGGGCAGCTATTTCTTTCCCATGGCATTGATAAAACTGTTGTCGATCATTTCGTTGGCGGAGATTTTTCTCTTGAGCCTGCCGGCCTCTATTTCCTGTTCCACCGTCGCTGTGATGCCGGCATCGAGGAGGCGGCCGTCGAGCGGAAACGAACCGCGGTATTCGTCGTATCCGGCAGCCGCCTCTCCGGCGTCGAGGCCGACGTATTTTCTGAGCGTGCGAACGCCGTCCTCGCGGTTCTCTCGCGTGTACTTCACGCCGCGCTGATAGGCGCGCAAAAATTTCATTGTCTGTTCCTTTTCTTTAGCGAGCCATCCTTCGCGGGCGACGAAGCCGACGTTTGTCCAGTTGGGGTAAAGATCCTTGAGATCGAAGAGTTTGTTCATGCCGGCAGCCTTGGCCCGCTCGGTCACCGGAAACCAGAGAATGGTCGCATCGACCATCCCGGCGGCCAGCGTGGTGAAGCGCGCCGGGGTCGCACCGATCTGCAGCATGGTGACATCTTTGGGATCGACCCCTGAGTGGCGCAAAGCCGAGCGGGTTAGAAACTCAGAGAGAGAGCCGAAGCGGCTGATGGCGAATTTTTTTCCTTTGCCGTCCTTTAACGACTTCATCGTGGGACCGCCGTAGATTTGAAACGGCATCACGTTGGAGATCGCCCAGAAATTCTTGATATCGGCGCCCTTGGCGCGCGCGAGCACCGTCTCGGGCACGCCGCCGGCCATGATCTGCACGTCGCCACCAATGAGTGCCTGTAAATTCGTTGCGCCGGCGTTGAACATCACGACCAGAACGTCCAGGCCTTCGTCCTTGAAGAAACCCTTGTCCTGAGTGAGATAGACCGGCAGGAACGCCACGTTCACCGTCGACACACCGACGACGATCCGGGCGTCAGCTAGCGGAAGTTTGAAGCTGCTAACGCCAATAAGAAGCGAAAATACCAGCCACGCTTTGCGACAAACCATGAAGTTATCCTCCCGCGCCGCACCCTAGGTCAGCGCGATAGTCACAGTCAAGCGAAACCTTCCTGCCTTCAAATGTTTTAGCGATTTTAACGGTCGCTACCCAGCTCAGGCGAAAACGGTTCAAATCCGGCTGCCGGAGATGACGCCAGCCTCGCAGACCTAAAGACAAGCGAAAACCGAAGTTTCTTTGGAAATTACTCTTCTCCCGTTTCGCCCCAGTGGGCCGCGATCGCTGCTCTACATCATCCCCGGCGCTAGCCTATAAATCCTGAATTTTCAGATCGGCTGGCGATTTCTCGACCGTTTCTTCAAACCGTTTAACGATATCGCGCAGCCGATCCAGATTCTCCGATTCGGCGATCGGCACAACATCCGCTCCCTGGCGATCCAAACGCCTGATGACCTTTGCCACGGTCAAGCCGTCGATGGGACATCCCGGCTGATAGGCAATATCCTCGCGCTCGCCGGCGCAAAGCTCGGAGAGAATTTTCGCCTCGGTCAACTCGAAGAGAATGGAGCGAGTCAGTCGGACGGGAATCTCGAGCTCTCGGGAAATTTGCTCGGCGGTAGGAGCGGGTTGGGCCTGGGCAAAGGCTTTGACGCAATGGTGCGTGATCACCAGCGCGACGAGGCGTTTGAAAGACTGGCTCAGATTCGAGCACTCTGACTCAAATTCGTAGGCTGTGACATTCTGGCGGGCAAAGGACACTTCCGCGCCGAAAAGAACAATAAGCCAGCTTAGCTGCAACCAGACCAAAAACAGCGGAAGTGCCGCAAAGCTGCCGTAAATTGCGCCGTAGCTCGCTACCCCGATTTGGAATTTGATGTAGGCAAACTGAACAATTTGATACACCGTGCCGGCCACGATGCCTCCCCAGATTCCGGATTTTACCTGCACCTGCGTGTTGGGCATAAATTTGTAAATGAACGTGAACAACAGCCAGATCACGGCGTAGGGAAGAAGGCCGAGAAAAAAAATAATGACGCCCGCCGCTCCGCCAAGAAAAGAAAGCCGCTCGACCATCGCGGTCACTCGGGTCGTCAGCAACACCGTCACGCTGCTCGCAGAGATCAGCAGGAACGGGCAAATCATTACTATGGAGAGGTAATCGGCGAGCTTTCGGCCCAGGGCTCGGCCTTTTTTCACGCCCCAGATGTCGTTGAACGAGCTTTCGATGTTGCCCAACACCTTCACCACGCTCCAGAACAAAACCACTACACCGACGCCGGCGATGGCGCCGCCCTTGGTGTTTTCCAACATGGCGCGCGCAAAGCCGAGGATTTGATCCGCGACTTCCGGCTGTCCTTCCAGCTTAGCGAGAAGCTGGGCTTCGAGCACTTTATCCAAGCCGAATCCCTTTGCCACGCCGAAAGCCATGGCAACGACCGGCACGATCGACAGCAAGGAATAAAACGTCAACGCCGACGCACGCAGCTCGCACCTATCGTCATAGAATCGGCGCACCGCCAAAAGAAGTATTCTCAGCTGGGTGATCCAAAATGACCGGCGGGGATCTAGCTTGTCGACGCGCAGGCGCCAGATACCAGCCTTGAGAAATTGTCGGGTGCCGACAATTTTACCCTGCACACTATTTTTTATAGATATTTTTATCGACATAAGCTCTCGCAACGAGGTTGATACGGGCGGCACGCGACCCGCCGCCTGGAGATTGCGCGACCAACGTCGCTTCCCGTATTGTCATCCCGCAACAGAATCACGCTTCTTCGCGTCCAGTCGCCGGGTGAAACGAGCTTCGAATGGTCCGCTCTTCACACAAAAACCAGCGCGCCGTTCTTGTCGCGGATCAACCCTCTCCCGTCGGCGGACGAAGGCATATTTGCCGGGCCGATCTTGAGCTCGTTCACGTTGACATGGCCGTGGAAGGTATCGACTTCGAGCATGCCGTTCGCCTGACGGACCACACCTTTCGGATCCTTGCCGTTGGCAACGTCTTCCATCGCCTTGTGCCAAATGCGCCGCATCATGATCACGCCGCGGTCGGAACTGGCGAGATGCTCGAGCCGGCGCTCGGGAATGGCGCCCTGAGATTCCTGCAAGACCAAATCCTCCAGCGCCGGAATCCCTTCCCACCCGGAGTATTTGCGTTTGTCATAGGGTTTTTTCTCGACCGTACCCTGCAGGCCCGACGGCAGACCGAAGATCCAGGCGCCTTTGAAATTTCCCTTGCGCAAAAGATTGTAACGAAACAACTCGAAGTGCGTGTCGTCGATGATTCGAATCATGCCGCCGCCCTCCTGCCGCTCGTCGGTAAAATCGGGCGGGAAACCGGAGCGGATGCCGGAGAAGCGCCAGTGAATCGGCATCGCCAGGCTCCAGGTGTTGACGAATTTTATCTCGGGATCGCCAGTGTCCAGCACCGCGACGGTTTTCATGCCGTAATCGGTCTCGACATGCTCGAGCGGCAACGGCATCCAGTTTTTGATCGTGCAATCGTTGTAGGGCTTGAGCTCGGAAGGAATATCCCGCACCTCCAGCGCGTGCAGGATCACGGCGTGGCCCATGTCGGCGAAGTTTTCCATCCAGTTGAGATAATTGTAGTCGCGCACGTCGCCGTCCGTGACTCTCACTTCGCCGTCGGTGCGGGCGAGCACATCGATCTTGGTCAGCGGCGGCGGGTTGTCCTTTTCCGGCCCCATGTAAGTCCACAACACGCCGCCCCACTCTTCGACGGGATACCAAAGATGGCGAATGCGATTTTTCAGGTCGCTGTCACAGGATTCGAGGGGCGTATCGATGCAACGGCCTTTAACGTCGTATTTCCAGCCGTGGTAGGAGCACATGAGACCGTCCTCGCGCACTTGGCCGTACTCCAGCAACGCCAGCCGGTGCGGACAACGGTGGCCCAGCAAACCAGGCCTTCCCTTGCCGTCGCGGAACACTACCAAGTCTTCGCTGAGCATTCGCACGGCGATGGGAATATCTTTGAGATTGGTCGACAAACACACCGGGTGCCAATAACGCCGGAGCATCTCCCCACCTCGAGTCCCCGGCCCAGTGCGGGGCAGTTCGTCGAGCAATTTTTGATAGGTTGATACTACGGCTTCGGTCTTGCTCTCTGACATGCTTCGCTCCTCCATCGCACCGACGCTTGAGCGCCGCCAGCACAAAACTTATAGAGGGACGCGCCTCGCTGTCAACCGCCATCTGCGCCCCAAAGAGGCGGCAATTGGCGCGCCAAATTCGTGGACGAGTTCTGCTTGCCGAATCGCTCTCACAGTAGTAGGTTTAGGCTGCTTTGCCGGCGACGGCGCAGTCTTTTGACGGGAGGTAAAACTATGGCCATCGGACTTTCCCACGGCGGCACCAATGTTTATTCGGCGGGCGAGCGCTCACGGCAGCTCTGGGTCGCAACCCAAGACGGCGTCGTCCTTTTTGAGCGCAGGGAAGACGGCCAGTGGCGCGAAGCTCAGCGCGCGCTGCGCGGCCAGCACATCAGCGCGATCATTTTCGAACCCGTCTCCGGGACGATGTTCGCCGGCGCCTTTTTCGGTTCCGTGCATGCGAGCTCGGACGGCGGGAAAACCTGGGAGCGACGCGACAACGGCATGACGATTCACGATGTCTACAGTCTCGCTTCCAATGTCGCCGACGGCAAAGTTCGAGTTTACGCGGGAACTCAGCCGGCGCACTTGTTCGCCAGTGAAGATCTGGGGCATCACTGGAATGAGATCCCTTCGCTCCGCTCAGTTCCATCGGCTGGGCAATGGTCCTTTCCCGCCCCGCCGCATATCGCGCATACGAAGTTCATCACCTTCGATCCGCATGACCCGAAAATCATCTATACATGCATCGAGCAGGGCGCGTTTTTGAAGAGCACCGACGAGGGAAAAAGCTGGGCCGAACTCAACACCGTCGGCTTTTATAAAGACAAAAATCGCCCGGTGGAGCATTTTTACGACGTCCATCGCTGTTTGATCGATCCGCGCGATCCAAAAAATATTTACGTCACCGGTGGCGCCGGTCTCTACGTCACCAACTCCGGCGGCGGCAGTTGGGAACGTTGGACTAGCCCGGACTGGGCCGCCGATGTTTATCCCGACGGCTTTACCTGGAACCCGAAAAATCCCGATCTCATGTTCGTCGCTGCCGCCGAGCACAATCCCGTCACCTGGCGCAAAGCCGGCCCGACGGCGCGAGCGGAAGGGAAAATCTATCGGAGCAAAGACGGCGGCAAAAACTGGCAACGCCTCGGCGGCGGACTACCTGGGAGCCTGAAACATGAGTTCGGCGCGCTCTGCCTTGAAGAGGCGAACGGCACCTGCTCGATCTTCGGCGGCACCACCGGCGGCGAAGTGTTCTGCAGCGAAGATAACGGCGATAACTGGACGCTGATTACGTCCGCCCTCGCGCCGATCTCGAAGAAGGGACACGAAAGGCTCCTGGCGGCGAGCTGAATTGCTGATCGCGGGGAGAGGCTGGATGTCGTGGAGGCTTCCTCCTCCAACCTTTTTCCGGCCGAGGCTGTATCCCAATGGGCAATATTACTTGAATGTCATGCCGGGTCCTTACGGTGGAACTCAGGATAAACTCCGCGAAGGATCTGCTTTTCTCACAGCGTACAGCAAGCAGATTCTTCGGCTCCGGCTCAGAACGACATTCTGACGGTCTCCTCGACGGAGGAGTACTGGCGAGCCGGAGTCGCGCTGAAAAAGACTTCAGAATCAAAACTAACAAGCCCACGTATTACAGATGCCATTAACGTCGGAAACCCTCGGTAAAGCGATCGCCGATCAACTGGTCAAGCAGAGCGAACAGGATGGCGCCGTGACGCCGATGGACGCCGTGCTTGACACGGCGCGCGCAGGAACCTTCAGCGACGATCACTGCTTCCGGCTGCTCGCCCGTCTGTGGACGCTCAAGCGTATGATGTATTACGTCTACGGCGGCTGGGCTCAGGGGATAAACTTAAACGATTACCCTCCTTCGGTCGCCTACCTGTTCGGCAAGCAGACCTACGACGAATCTACCCATGAGATGCAGCTTTGCGACCAAATCCTACAGCGCCGTTGGGCGCGCACGCAAAAGCAGTTGTTTGCCCACCCCTATGCCCGATTCGGAACGGCGACGCGCGCCGGCGCTTACATTTTTTGCCTGCGCGCCCTCGCCAACTACCCACAGAACGTCCGCATAGCCGCGCTCAATTTGGGGCCGAAGGTCATCGAGCTGGCATGGACGGAAAAATTCGCAAATTCATTTCCCGATGAACCCATGCACGCAATCTTTCAAAGCCAGGTCGCCGAAACCCGCAGCCACGTATTGATGGGAAAATTCCAGAGCGAGCGTTTCATCGAAAAGGAAATCGATGCCGAGCTGGCCAAGCGTTTGTGCGCCGAGACTCGGCGCGATTATTTATTTTTCCTCGAAGAAACCGCGCGCTTCGTCTTAGGCATGGAGCAGGAAAAAGCCGGTGAAGTAGCTGTGTCTGGGGACATTGACTGATTGGAAAATGAGTCTTTCAAGAGTTCAAGGTTCCAATGTTCAACGAACTCCGACCTTGAACGCGTGAACCATTGAACGAAGCTATGCCGGGCTTAAGAATCGACCACGAAAAGTGCACCGAGTGCCGCATGTGCTACGTCGTCTGCCGCGAGATCGATATCAATGCGGTGGTTGTCGCGCCGACTTCACAGCATTTTCTAGAGATCGACGAGCGCTGCACTTACCCCCGCTGCACCGTTTGCTTGATGTACTGCCCGGCCGAAGGCTCCATCGTCGAGACCGATACAGGACGATCTATGGTCCCGCCGCCTCCGGAAGTCTGGACGGAAAACCGGCGCTGGCCGCGCACTCCCTGAACGCTTGAACCTTCAACCTTTGCAACGCTTGGAACCGAGGTAATCATGCAGCCCATTCTCAAAGATTTTCTCAATAAATGGGTTTATCCCACCGGCTTCACCGGCGCGGGCGTCGAGTTCCGACTGCGCCAAACCGAGCGCTGCCTGCCGCTTTGGGACAAACTGGTGAGCCAAGCGATTCAGGCCGCGGAAAAAGATCTCAAATCAGGCAATAAAGAATACCGAGCGATACGGGCGCGCGCCGGCTATGCCGCCGAAGGCCCCTTCATGTCGCTCAAGCAGATGTCGACGCAGATACTTTCCGTGACGGTTGACGAGCAGGCCAAATATATTGATCTTCAGCGCATGCGCGCGCGCCAGATTTGGGATGAGGTCAAGCACGGCCAGCTACACGCCGATGTGCTCCTGCGCGGCGGCTTCATCAAGCGTGAGGAAGAGTTGATGGACGATCCGCGCGCTAATACCCAGCCCAAGCTTTCCTACTTCGGCATGACGGCGATGTTCCCGCACATTCATCCCTTGGCGCGCGCCGGCCAGCACTATTACAACGAGTCCATGGCCTGCCTCGGCATCGCCGCGACGCTGAGCGTTATCGACGACGGTCTCATTCGTCACCAGCTGCGCAGCCAGGAAGCCGAAGAGATGATGCACTTCATGGAAGGCAAATATCAAATCGACGCCTATGCGCTGACGCCGAAAGACCAGAAGCCCATCGAAGAAGTTTTCGACTTTCTTCTCCGCCCCTGGGCGCCGGAGCCGAGCCGCGCTTTGGGCGGTTCGCAGTGATTGATCTCATGAAAGTCAAAATCATCGAGAGCCTCTGCATCGCCTGCGGCCTTTGCCGGGAAGTCTGTCCCGAACGCGCGGTCCATCCGAAAATGCAGGACATCCATCACATGTATGAGATCATCGAGAGCGAATGTACCGGTTGCGGCGATTGCCTGCCCTACTGCCCCGAGCCGGGAGCGCTCACGGAATATGAGCGAACTGCCCTCCCATCCCAATCGCCTTGACTTCGCTTTCGCCACCGAATTAAAGAAATTCCTCAGGAGGACGTTTTGGCTATGAGCAGCGATCCACGCACGACCACTTTGTCTGAAACCTGCGCTCGACGCGGCCCGAACCGGCCGCTTTTTACCAAGGGCGGACCGCCGAACTATGTGGAAAAATCACTCGCCGCCGCGGCCACCCCTTTCACAGGGATCACCAGCGACGGCAACGTTATTCCGGGTCTGTTCGGTATCCAAAAAACCAGTGTTTCGACTCAATCGATCCGCGAAGCGGCTCAAGCGTTTCTTGGATCGTTGAATGCAGAGCACCGCGCCAAGACGCTGTTTCCCGTCGACACCGATCAGTGGCGCAAGTGGAGCAACATTCATCCGACGCTCATGCGCCACGGCACCCCGCTGTTCGAGATGACCGACACCCAGCGCGATTGCGCCTTTGCATTGCTGCGCGAGAGCTTGAGCCAGCAGGGCTTCGAAGAAGCTCTCGACATCATGCACTTGAACGAAACCGTGCAGGAAATGACCGGACGGCTCGATGAATACGGCGAGGACCTTTACTGGTTAAGCATCATGGGCACGCCGTCTGCGACTGAGCCCTGGGGCTGGCAGTGGGACGGCCATCACTTGATCATCAATTATTTCGTGCTCGGCGATCAGGTCGTGGTAACGCCGACATTTTTAGGCGCCGAGCCGGTTCATGCCACGATCGGCAAATACGCCGGCCTGCGCGCATTTAAAGCCGACGAAGACCGCGGCTTGGCTTTGGCCCGCACACTCTCGGAAACGCAGCACATCAAAACGGTGATCGCGCCGGAAACTTCCGGCGAGGATTTCACCACCGCCTTTCGCGACAACCTGGTGCTCAGTTACCAGGGTATCCACTATGACGAATTGTCAAATCTGCAGCACGACCTTTTGCTCAATCTGATCGATTACCACGTCGGGCGCATGCGCAACGGCCACGCCCAGGTGAAAATGGCGGAAGTGAAGCAACATTTAAAGGACACTTACTTCTGCTGGATGGGCGGCATGCAAGACGACAGCACTTTTTACTACCGCGTCCAGAGTCCCGTCATCATCGTCGAGTTCGATCACCAGCGCGGCATCGCCTTCCGCGAAAAGACCAAGCCCTACAAAGATCACATCCATGTGATCGTGCGCACACCCAACGGCAACGACTACGGCAAGGATCTGCTGCGCCAGCATTATCTCTACGGTCATCACGCGGCGCGGAGTTGATGGCGCGATCCTTCCGCGCTGATTTCACCGTGGGGCGGATCCTCGTACCTGACCTCTCCTACGAGCGACCAAAGAGGGGCGCCCTTACGCCATTCTACCGCGCTTGACGGTTTACCCGCTGCCATAATAAGAAAGCTTGCGGTGAGAGCCGGACCCAATCGTCAAGCACCAACTCCAAATTCAAAACGGTGGAATCCAACATAGCGCAGGTCTCGCCGGTTTGGTGGTCGCCGCAGCTTGAAACTATATGACGGGAGCGCAGATTGTTGACTTGAGCTTTATCGACCGAGCGCGCACAGAGCTGGAATTGACCTGGTAGAGTCAAGGAGGAGTCATGCTGGAATTCGACGGCAGGATTATACCCAACGAACTCAAGGAGATCGCCGATCCGGGGCGTACCGTGCTGTTAGTCTGGGATATGCAGAACGATCAAGCAGGCGGCTCCTTCAATAAAGATACGTTGATCCGAAACGCGCCGCCGCTGATTGCTGCCGCCGCTCAGGCGCGCATCAAAACTGTCTATACGCGCCAGACGCCGTTTATTTGGAAAGACGAAGCCGCGGTTTGGATCCGCCGAAGCATGAAGGATCAAAAAGTCGATCATCCGAGCAAACTCAAGCCGCGCCGCCTGCGCGGCAGCTTCGGCTGGAACCTCATGGAGCCTTTCAAGCCTGGGCCCGACGATGTCGTCATCGACAAGCGCCGCCCAACCATGTTTATCGGCAACGAGTTCGAAACCATCATGAACAATCTTGGCGCGACCACAATCGTCATGATCGGCTGCACCACCGACGGCGGCGTCGAAGCCACGGTACGCGAGGGCTTCAACCGCAGCTACTTCATGGTCATCCCGCGCGACTGCGTCGGCACCTATACGGAGGAAGGCCACAACGCCGCGCTTAAACGAATGGATCGCTTCGCGGAAATCGTCGACTCCAAAGAACTGATCGAGATTTGGCGGAGCTGATAGTCAACAGCATTCAAATTAGATTTCTGGCGCTCTCTCGTTTGCGTAAACCACTCCCGCGGAGTTAATAAGAAATGTATATTCCTTCGATAATTTCTCAAAGGAGATCACTATGACTGGAACAAACGGCAAGAAGGCGCTCCATGTCGCCACCTTTTCCGGATGGTATCGTTTCGAACAGAACGGCAAAGAGTTTAAACAAACCAAAAGGGACCTCACCTACTGGACGCTCACCTGCATGTCGGTGGACCCAAAGAACCCGGCAAAGATTTACGCCGGCGGCGAACATTCAGGCCTTTTCTATACCGAGAACGGCGGCAAAAATTGGAAGCGCGCCGAACCGAACACGCCCAAGATGATGCTTTTTTCGGCGCTGGCGATCAACGGCGGAGTCATGGTCGGCACCATTCCGTCGGCCGTCTATCGCAGCAAAAACGGCGGCTGGGAAGA
>JBLMXG010000141.1:0-7247 GCA_050257635.1 Chloroflexota bacterium | reverse complement strand
GGCTCGTTGGCAAAGATCTCGTGCGCAACGTGACCTGCGCCGAAGCCTACGAGTGGAATGAAGGCGGGTGGCAGTTGGATGGCGGTTACAGGGAGCGCGAAGGGTCTAAACTTACAGGGAGACGCCGGGGCAAAGGGAGCTTCAGCTCGCCCGCTTATTTTGTCGTCGCCTACGACTACGGCATTAAATACAACATCCTGCGCAATCTCGCCGAGGCGGGCTGCCGCGTTCGAGTAGTGCCCGCAGCGACTCCGGCGGAAGATGTTTTGGCGCTAAAGCCGGACGGTATCTTTCTTTCCAATGGCCCGGGCGATCCCGATGCGGTGCCCTATGCCAAGGAAAACGTCGAAAAGCTGATCGGCAAGAAACCGATATTCGGCATTTGCCTCGGCCACCAGATTATGGGGCTCGCTCTGGGCGGGAAAACCTACAAGCTCAAGTTTGGCCACCATGGCGGCAATCAGCCCGTGATGGATTTGACTACACGCAAAGTCGAGATCACCTCACAGAATCACGGTTTCGCCGTGGATGCTGATTCTTTGAAGGGTGCCGTTGAAGTGACCCACTTAAACTTGAACGACAATACGGTCGAAGGCCTGGCACACCGCGAGTTGCCGATTTTTTCGGTGCAGTATCATCCGGAATCCTCGCCCGGACCGCACGATGCCAATTACCTGTTCACGCGATTTACCGACCTGATGGCGAAACAGAAAAGCGCATAAGCGGCCATGCCCAAACGGACTGACATCCATTCAATTCTACTCATCGGCGCCGGACCTATAATCATCGGCCAGGCCTGTGAGTTCGACTATTCCGGCACCCAGGCGCTGAAGGCGCTGAAAGAAGAAGGCTATCGAGTCATTCTCGTCAACTCCAATCCGGCGACGATCATGACCGACCCGGGCTTCGCGGCGCGCACCTACGTCGAGCCGATTACGACCGATGTCGTCGAGAAGATCATCGCCAAGGAGCGGCCCGATGCGATTCTCCCGACTCTGGGCGGCCAAACCGCCTTGAATCTCGCCATCGACCTCGCCGAAAAGGGAATCCTTGAGCATTACGGCGTCGAGATGATCGGCGCCAAGATCGATTCGATCAAAAAAGCCGAAGACCGCGACCTATTCAAAGAAGCGATGCGCCGGATCGGCCTCGATCTGCCGCGCAGCGGATACGCTCGGAGCATGCGCGATGCCATGCGTATTCAAAAGCGCTTAAACTTTCCCGTAATCATCCGCGCCTCGCGCACGTTGGGCGGAAGCGGAGGTAATTTCGCCTACAACCAGGAAGAATTTAAAGAAGTGGTTCAGGCAGGTTTGAGCGTCTCGCCGGTGCATGAAGTGTTGATCGAAGAGTCGGTGTTGGGTTGGAAAGAGTTCGAGCTCGAGGTCATGCGCGACCACATGGACAACGTGGTGATCATCTGCTCGATCGAGAATTTCGATCCCATGGGAGTTCATACCGGCGACTCGATCACGGTGGCGCCGGCGCAGACCCTCACCGACAAAGAATACCAAATCATGCGCGATGCGGCGCTGCGAGTGATCCGCGAGATCGGTGTTGATACCGGCGGTTCGAACATCCAATTCGCGGTGAACCCGCGGGACGGCCGCATGGTGGTCATCGAAATGAACCCGCGAGTCTCGCGCAGCTCCGCGCTCGCCAGCAAGGCGACCGGATTCCCCATCGCCAAGATCGCCGCCAAGCTGGCGGTCGGTTATACGCTCGATGAAATTCGCAATGACATCACCCGGGAAACACCCGCGAGCTTCGAGCCGACCATCGATTATGTGGTGGTGAAAATTCCCCGGTTTACCTTTGAAAAATTTCCCCAGGCCAAAGACCTGTTGACGCCCCAGATGAAATCGGTGGGCGAGGCGATGGCCATCGGCCGGACGTTTCAGGAGGCGCTTCAGAAAGCGATGCGCTCGCTTGAGACCGGCTCCTTCGGTTTCGAGCCGAAGGTCGATCTGTCCGCGGCGCAGCGTGACGCATCAAGCAAACTAATCGGGGAGAAACTCGCCCAGCCCAACGCCCAGCGGCTTTGGTATCTCGGCGATGCCTTCCGCCTCGGCATGTCAACCGAAGAAATATATCGGCTCTCGGCCATCGATCCCTGGTTTCTCGACAAGGTTCGCGAAGTCATCGCAACCGACGGGAACCTTTCCAGCTCAACGGGAAAACTCGCGGAGCTGGATGCAGACTTGCTGCGGCGCTGGAAACAAATGGGCTTCGCGGACGCCAGAATCGCCACGCAGATCGGCGCCAGCGAAGCCGAAGTGCGGCGCGCACGCAGGGAAAAGGGCGTCGAGGCGGTGTTTAATTCGGTGGATACCTGCGGCGCGGAATTTCAAGCCTTCACGCCTTACCTTTACTCGACCTATGAGGGAGAGGACGAGTCGAAGCCGACAGCTCGCAAAAAAATTATGATCCTGGGCGGTGGGCCGAACCGCATCGGTCAAGGCATTGAGTTCGATTACTGCTGCGTACACGCCGCCTTTGCGCTTCGAGAGGAAGGCTTCGAAACGATCATGGTCAATTGTAATCCGGAGACCGTAAGCACGGACTACGACACCTCCGATAAGCTCTACTTCGAACCCTTGACCATGGAAGAGGTAATGAACATCGTCGACCGGGAAAAACCGGACGGCGTGATCGTTCAATTCGGCGGCCAGACCCCGCTCAAGCTCGCACTGCCATTGGAGCGTGCCGGCGTGCCGATCATCGGGACTTCCCCCAACAGCATCGACCTGGCCGAGGACCGAGAGCGCTTCGCCGAGTTGATCCAGCGGATCGGCATCAAGCAGCCGGACAACGGCGTCGCCCGTTCCTACGACGAAGCCTTCAAGATCGCCGAGAAGCTGGGCTATCCGGTCTTGGTGCGACCCTCTTACGTTCTCGGCGGGCGGGCCATGCAAATTGTCTACGATAGCGCAGCGCTAAAAGATTACATGACCTATGCCGTGTCCGCATCGCCGGAGCATCCGGTGTTGATCGACAAATTTCTCGATGACGCTATCGAAATCGACGTGGACGCCCTCAGCGACGGCGACGACGTCGTGATCGGCGGCATCATGGAGCATATCGAGCACGCCGGAGTTCACTCCGGCGACAGCGCCTGCAGCTTGCCGCCGAAATCCATCGGCGCGGCCGTGCAGGACGAGATCCGGCGCAACACCGTCGCTCTGGCCAAAGCGCTCAACGTGCGCGGCTTGATGAACGTGCAGTTCGCCGTGCAAGGCGGCAACGTATTCGTTCTCGAAGTCAATCCGCGCGCTTCCCGGACCGTGCCCTTTGTCAGCAAAGCCATCGGCGTGCCGCTGGCAAAGCTTGCGGCGTGCATCATGGTTGGTAAAAAGCTCAAAGAACTTGGCTTAACTAGCGAGATTCATCCGCGGCATATATCGGTCAAAGAAGCGGTGTTTCCCTTCAACAAGTTTCCCGGCGTCGATACTCTACTCGGCCCCGAGATGAAATCCACCGGCGAAGTCATGGGGATCAATAGCTCGTTCGGCATCGCGTTCGCTAAAGCGCAATTGGGCGCCGGCATGCGGCTGCCGAGCGCCGGAGCCGTTTTTATCAGCGTGCGCGACGAAGACAAGGCGGGCGTGACCCCGGTGGCGGAAAAACTTTTTCGCGCCGGTTTCGATATCGTCGCCACCCGCGGCACGGCGGGGTTTTTTGCGGCCCGTGGGATTCCGGCCGAGACGGTCAACAAGGTCCAAGACGGCAGCCCGCATATCGGCGACCGCATTAAAAAAGGCGAGATCGCTATGGTGATCAACACCCCCACCGACGCTCATTCCCACGCCGACTCCTATCTTATCCGCCGCTGGGCGCTGGATTATCAGGTGCCGTGCTTTACCACCGTCGCAGGCGCGGAAGCGGCCGCGGAGGGCATCGAGTATTTAAGGCAGCGCGAGTTCGACGTCAAAGCGCTGCAAGACTATCAGACGCCGGTCTTGCCGTAAGCCCACGTGAGCGCGATCCTCATCTTTCAGAGCAGAGATCGCACTGCGAGGATAGAGGACTTCGCGTTTCAGTGCATGCCGCGCTGGGCGCGGAATTGTGGGTCGTCGAATCGCACGATTCCTGTTTCCAAAAGATTTGCTGCCGAACGCGACGAAGATCGCGTGTGCCCGTCTAGAACTCATGGCTAAGACCGCAGGATCTCCCGCAAATGAGAGCACCGCCGGGGTAAACCCATCTCTCCGCATGCGCCGCCAATTACGCGCTGTGGCTATGCCGCTGCAATTTCTCAAAGGCATCGGCCCCAAGCGCGCGGCCCAGTTGAATTCGTTTGGGCTCCAAACCATTGAGGATTTGCTCCATCATCTGCCGTTTCGCTACGAGGACCGCCGGGAGATCAAAAAAATCGCCGCGACGGCACCGGGTCAAGAGGCGAGCTTCATCGGCCGGCTGGTTGCGCTGCAGAGCAGATATATTCCGCGCCGGCATAGCCAGATGCTGCTCGGCGCGCTCCAGGACGAGAGCGCGAGCATCGATCTGGTCTGGTATCGCGCGCCCAAATTCCTGGTCGACGGCCTGATCCAAGGGCAGAGGCTGCTCGTCCACGGAAAGGTGGAGACCGGGCTCCATGGGCGCGCCCGCCTGACGCATCCCGACTTCGAAATCATCGAGAGCGAGGACGATGCTCAGTTGCAGCGCATCCTGCCGATTTATGTCCATCCGGCCGGTGTTTCGTTGACGTTGCTGCGCCGCTGGATAACGGATGCGCTCCGCGAATATCGCGGCTACGTTCCTGAAAGTCTGCCCGAAGAGATCCAGCAGCGCCTCGGTTTAATGCCAGTGGACGAAGCGCTGGCGCACCTGCACGAGCCGCCGCTTGAGGCGGCGATCGAGCCGTTGAACGAATTTTCTTCGGCGGCGCATCGCTCGCTGATTTTCGATGAGCTTTTTTATCTCCAGCTCGGTTTGGGGTTGAGAAAGAGAGCGCGAGCCAGCAGCGCCGGGCTGCGCTTTCCGTCCGGCGGCGCGGGCTTGACCGAGCGCATGCGCGCATTGTTGCCGTTCAAGCTTACCGGCGCCCAAGAGCGCGTGCTCAGCGAGATTCAAAACGACATGGCCGGCGGTCAGCCGATGCAGCGCCTGGTGCAGGGCGATGTCGGTTCGGGAAAAACCATGGTGGCGTGGTTTGCCTCCCTCGCTGTGATCGAAAGCGGCTATCAGGCCCTTTGGCTGGCGCCCACCGAGATTCTCGCCGAGCAGCATTATCGCAATTTGAAACGGTTCGCCGACGGATTGAGAATTCCCTCTGCTTTGTTGACCGCCGCCATTCCGGCCAAGGAAAAGAAAGATTTGCTTCACGCGATCGAGCGAGCTGACGTTGCTTTTGTCGTCGGCACCCACGCCTTGATTCAGCAAGAGGTCCGCGCGCCGCGCATGGGCTTGGGCGTGATCGACGAGCAGCATCGCTTCGGTGTCCTGCAGCGCCTGTCTTTGCAGCGCGTGGTCAGCGCTTCCGATGTGCCGTCGCCGTCGAGCCGCCAGCCGCATATGCTGTTGATGAGCGCGACGCCGATTCCACGCAGCCTCGCCATGGTGCTCTATGGCGACATGGAAGTTTCCTTCGTCGATGAAATGCCGCCGGGCCGCACACCGGTGCAAACCAAGGTTTTTACCGCACGGGAGCGGCGGCAGGTTTATTCGATCGTCCTCGATGAATTGAAACGCGGCCACCAGGCCTTCGTCGTGTTGCCGTTGGTGGAGGCGTCCGAGCAGCTCCAGCAAGTGCGCGACGCCACGCAGATGGCCGAAAAGATGCGGCAGACGCTGTTTAAAGATTTCGGCATCGGGCTGGTGCACGGCCGTTTGAAGAGCGAGGAGCGCGACGAAATCATGCGCGCGTTTCGCGACGGCAAGCTGGGAATCCTGGTCGCGACCACCGTGATCGAGGTCGGCATCGATATTCCCAACGCCACCGTTATGGTGGTCGAGCACGCGGAGCGCTTCGGTCTGGCGCAGTTGCACCAACTGCGCGGCCGAGTTGGACGCGGCAGCGCTCCCAGTCACTGCTTACTCGTTAGCTACGACACGACAAACTCGCTGGCCGACGCGCGCCTGCGCACCATGGAAAAGGAGCGTGACGGTTTCAAGATCGCCGAGGCGGACCTCAGATTGCGCGGCGCCGGCGAACTGCTCGGCACCCGCCAGTCGGGACTGGCGGATTTTCATCTGGCGAGCCTCGCCCGCGACGCGCAGTTGCTCGCCGCAGCGCGCAAAGAAGCTCTGGCCTGGCTGGACAAAGATCCCGAACTCCGCAGCCGCGAATCCGCCGGCATGCGGCAACTCCTGCAACACCGCTGGGGCGCGCGGTTACAGTTGGGCACCGTAGGGTAGAACAGGTAAAAGGGAAGACCGCTTGCCCCGCGTCATCGCTCGACTCCATTTGATTACGAGGGCGATAAAAAAGCGCTATAAAGACTATATGAAAACCCTTACGATTACCGACGCCAAGAAAAATCTCGGCCGCTGGCTCGCCGCCGCGGCGCGGGGAGAAGATATCGGCATCATTTGCGGTGCAGATATCGTCGCATTGCGTAGGGTCGAGGTGGAGTCCACCGATTACGTGCAGCGACAGTATGGCGCCGCGCCCGAACAGGTCGCCGCGCTGGAAAAGGCCACGGAGCGGCGCTATCAGGGATTGAAACGGGGCAAAAAGCTTGAATCGGTGAGCGCCCAACAGCTCAGGGAATTGTTTGGCTAAGGTTCTTTCCATAGATCCCGCTGTTATTCGGCGTTTACGCGAGCTCCCAAAGAACGATAGGGTAGAGCGCTTGCTCGCTCTTTGCGATCTCCTGGAAGGCTTCGGTCAGCCCCACGCGCATAGCGGCCTTGGCATCCGTAGACTGGGCGTCAAGCTTTTTGAATGCCGCGGCAACCGCGAATTACGCTTCATTTTCCTGGACCGCGGCGCAGAACTATTTGTTTCGTTTCTCGGCCACCATGACGAGATCAGGGCTCTCCTGCGCCGCGGCAGTTACCGGTAAACGTTGGGTCTAAAACAGTTCTGGAATTCAGGTCGAAATCTGCTAGTTCTCCGCCGCTTGACCGTTGACACCTGTAAAGCTCGGCGCCAGTTTACCCGACGACGAATCACGAGCACGTCTTTTTTCCGTCGAGCTGGTCATTTGAGGAGGTAAAAGCAGATGGCTAAACAACTGACCGAAAAAGAATTACGCCAACAGGCAGTTCGGGCATTAACTGACAGTTTAGGCCCAGTGGAAGCT
>JBLMXG010000140.1:0-52777 GCA_050257635.1 Chloroflexota bacterium | reverse complement strand
CGGAAACCTCCCTGTGATTTTTTGGCTGGTGCGTTGAAATCCTTCGATTAACGCCTTGTTAACAGTTCGGGGAAGGGGTTGTCAAACACGACGCTTCTGTCGATTCCGATAGAAATAGGCTACACAGGATCTAAAGACTGGAGCCACCCGGCGGATTCGAACCGCCGACCTACTGATTACGAATCAGTTGCTCTACCGACTGAGCTAGGGTGGCTCACGTGGGATTAATGAAATGAATGAGTGCCGCAATCACAAAGGAGCCAAAATACGCGGCGATGAAATCGAATACAATCCGCAATTGGGCAATCTTTTCAAGGTATTCGTCGAGGTTGAACCAAAATAACATGAACTCGCCCAAGAATAAACCGAGCACGCCGACGATCAGGAAGAGGACGATTCCTGCTCTCTCTTCATGTGCGACCGTTTTGACGGCAGCGAGGCCAGCGATAAAAGCGAGAATCAAAGAAACCCAAACACTGCCTTGCAGATAGACAAAAACTTCCTGAGCGGCTTCTTGCAAACCTTTACCTCCGCAACACCCGAACCATCTTCTGCGCGGCATCTCGCGGATTTTTTGCGCTCACGATCGCGCTGATCAGCGCAACGCCACGAGCGCCAACGGTTTTCACTTCGTTGGCGTTTTCCACGGTAACGCCGCCTATAGCATAGACGGGCAGAGCGAGGTTTTCCACAGTTTTTTTAAGCGCGGCCAATCCTTGAGGCGCGCCAAAGCTTGCTTTAGACGGAGTATAATAGACCGGGCCGAACAGGACGAAATCAGCGCCCAGCGGTTTAGCTTGTTGCCCTTCCTCAACGGAGTGGATCGAATAGCCTATGAATTTTTGCGAGCCGAGCAGCAGCCGTGCAATTTGGAGCGGCAGTGAGGCCTTTCCCAGCTGCACGCCGGCCGCGTCGACGGCTAGCGCGACATCGACGCGGTCGTTGATAAAAAGCGCCGCGTCATAGCGATCGCACAGAGCGCGAGCCTTTTCGGCAAAATCGAAGAGCTCCTTGCCGCCCAAGTCCTTCTCTCGCAACTGAACCGCCTTGACACCTCCTGCCAGCGCTTGTTCCACAACCCATAACAGATCCCGCCCGCGAGTTCGCGATCGGTCGGTTACCAGATAAAGATCAAAATTGGGTGTCGGCACTTGTCGATGCTAATTCAATATTCCCTCGACGGGGCTCGATGCGGTGGCATAGAGTTTCTTCGGGATTCTGCCCGCCAGATAAGCTTTGCGGCCCGCTTCGACGCCTAGGCGCATCGCTTCGGCCATCAAGATCGGATCTTTGGCGCCGGCAATCGCCGTATTCATGAGGACGCCCTGGCAGCCCATCTCCATGGCGACAGCGGCGTCGGAGGCTGTGCCTACGCCCGCATCGACGATGACAGGGACTTTGGCATGCTCCAGAATAATCTGCAGGTTGTAGGGATTGCGTATGCCAAGGCCGGAGCCAATCGGCGCGGCCAACGGCATGACAGCGGCGCAGCCGATGTCTTCGAGCTTTTTCGCGGTGATCGGATCGTCGGTGATATAAGGCAGAACCGTGAAGCCTTCTTTGACTAAGATTTTGGCGGCTTCTAGAGTCGCAGGAATATCGGGAAAGAGGGTTCTATCGTCGCCGATGACTTCCAATTTGACCAGTTTGCCGACGCCGGCCTCGCGCGCAAGGCGGCAGGTGCGCACGGCTTCGTTGGCGTTATAACAACCGGCTGTGTTGGGCAGAATGGTAAACTTTTTCGGATCGAGATAATCGAGCAGGTTCTCCCTCTTGGGATCGGTGATGTTGACCCGGCGCACGGCCACAGTAACGATTTCGGCGCCCGACACTTCGATCGCTTTTTTGGTTTCTTCGAAGTCTCTATATTTCCCTGTGCCAACAATCAGGCGGGAGCGATATTTGGTTCCAGCGATTTCTAACAAGTCTTCCATGATTATCCTCCGCCGACAAAATGCACGATCTCCAGTGTGTCGCCTTCGACGAGCAACGTTGCGCCATAAGCGTCGCGCGCGACGATGTCGCGGTTGAGTTCCACGACGACCCGCGCCGGACGTATTTGCAGCTGCTCCAAGAAGGCGGCAAGACTCAGTCCGTCGGCGATCTCCTTTTCTTCTCCGTTGACTTTGAGCTTCATGGGAAATTAAAAAACCGTATTCGGAAGAGCCACTCAAAAGTGGCCAGGGAATACGGTTTCAAGCTTGTTCCGCGATCGACGATCGAACGGAACTTTGACTCTTACGCTTCCCTACGCCGGTGCGACCCGGATCAGGTTCAAAGGGTTACCTGGCTTTGGTCAGGCTCTCAGTCTGCCTCCGGCAGACACCCCTAGCTTTGATGCACCCTTAACAGAGCGATACCATCAAGTCAAATTCGCGCCGGCCAAACCCTCCCCGCCGATGGATCCGCTTCACAATTCCAGCGCGATACTAGCGTAGCCGACCACTTTACGCATCGGCCTCACGTCGCCGGAATGACAATGGTTAAGCAAGCTGGCTCGGCGCACTCCGAGATCGAGCGCGGCAAAGAGCATCACTGCGGTTGGCAGCACACCACACATAGTGATGCCTCGGTCTTCCACCACTTGGAGCAGTCCCTCCGGACTGAGGCGTAGAACCTGATCCAGCGCAACGCGATCGAGTTCCGCGGTCCTGGCCGGTGAGAGATAGTGGCTGAGGTCGCTGCTCGCGAGGATGACTGTCCTGATAGCTGTTTTCACGGCGGCACGATAAGCAGCAGCGATGGCTGCGCCGAGCTCTGCGCACTCGTCGATGGAAAGATAAGAGAGCGCGATCGGCACGAAGGCGAATTCTCCCAGGACCCGTTGGAGAAACGGCAACTGGATCTCGATGCTATGCTCCTCGGCATGGGCTTGAATGTTGCAATCAAGAAATTTGACCCGGGCCTGCAAAAAATCGCTCAAAGGTTCATCGACCGCAACATCACCCAAGGGGGTTCGCCAAAACTGCCATGGACTAAGCGCGGCTTTGTGCCCTTTTGCGCCGTGATCGACGCCAAGCAGGATTACGCTCCGCACCGCCGGATTTATTCGAGCATAAAAATGTGCAGCGCAGGGGCCAGAATAGATCGGCCCAGCATGGGGTACCATGCCCGCAACAATCGACGGGCTAGGCCTATTGGTCCCTTGCGGTCCTAGCGGACTTGTTTGGAAGCAGTTGTCGAGCAGCGCATTAAGTTCTTGAGCAGAGGCCGGGTAGAATGTCCCGGCTACCGCAGCAGGCCTAATAGAGGTCATGAGACCCCGCTAGCGTCTATTAAGGGGCGACGATTTCCACTTCCAGTGTGCCGATGCCTTCGATTTCGCCTTCGACTTTGTCACCAGGCTTCAGAAACACCGGCGGCACCCGCGCAAAGCCGACGCCGGAGGGCGTACCGGTGCTAATGATGTCGCCGGGCTCGAGGGTCATGCCTGCGGACAAACTTTCGATCGTAGTCGGAATGTCGAAGATCATGTCGCGCGTGTTGCCGTCTTGCATCACCTCACCGTTCACCCGGCAGATCAGCCGAAGCTGTTGCGGGTCGCGCAGGGCGCTCTTGTGCACAATCCAGGGGCCGAGCGGGCAAAACGTGTCGAGCGATTTACCCTTGAACCATTGACCATGTTGGCGCTGCAGCTCCCGAGCGGTCATGTCGAGACACACCGTGTAGCCGAAAACGTAGTCATAAGCTTTATCTTTGGGGATATCGCGGCCTTTTCTGCCGATGACCACGGCGAGCTCGACCTCCCAGTCAAGTTTAGTGGTGCATTTGTGATTGATCACTTTGCCGAGATGGCCGATGACGGAAGTCGACGGTTTGGTGAAAAACACCGGCCACTCAGGATACTTGATCTCCAACTCACGGGCGCGCGCGCCCTCGTCGACGTGCTCGCGGTAATTGATTCCGAGCATGATGCAATTTTTTCTCGGTTGCGGGATCGGCGAAATGATTTTTGCCTGGCTGGGCTTGACCAAAGCGCTCGCGCTGATCAGCTTCTTCTGCTCATCCTCAGTTTTGGCAGCCACATATTTTTCCGCTTTGCGGGCGACTTGCAGCGCTTTGGAGCCGCCTTCGATGAACGCCTGCATGCTCGCCAAGAAAGGGGCATTGCCGCCTTTCAAATAACGCCGGTTGACTTCGGCGAGATCGATAATTTGCTCCTGCGGGCCGATTAAACCGAGCCGCTGTTGGCTTTTGCGCGAGAAAGTGACCAGTCGCATGAACGCCTCCGATAAAAGTTTGTTAATATTTAAATGCCAATTTGCAAAAGTTTACAAGCATTGGCGCCGGCAATCCGCTCGATTTTCTCATCGCTTGAGCAGGCTTCCCGCAAAGCTACCAGAGGCTCGGGATCACCCATGTCGTAGGGATAATCGCTGCCCAGCAGTATCTGTTCAGCGCCGAAGTTCTCAATCAAATATTCTAGGGCCATTCGGCTGTGGGTGATGGTGTCGAAGCACAACAGCTTAACATACTCAGACGGCGGTTTGGAAATTTTCGCCGCAGCAGAATCCTGAATGCAGTAGCCACGCTCCAGCCGGCCCCAAGTGTAGGGTAAAAAACCACCGGCGTGTGCGAGCAGGAACTTGAGCCGCGGAAAGCGCTCCAAAACACCAGCGAATATCAATCTCGCGAAAGTTAAAGAAGTATCGGTCGGATTACCGATTAAGTTTGCCAGGTTGTAATCTTCCATCCGGTCGGCGCCGATGACCTGATTTGGGTGAACAAAAATAAGTGCGTCTAGCGCTTGAGCGGTCTCCCAGAACGGCTCGAAGCTCGGATCGTCGAGATAGCGGCCGTTGATATTCGACGCGATTTCCGCGCCGCGCAAGCCGAGCTTTATCACGGCCCGCTCCAATTCCGCCGCAGCGTTGGCGCTGTCTTGCATCGGCACCGACGCGAGGGCGACCAGGCGGTCGGCGTGCTTTGCCACGGCTCCGGCCAACTGACCGTTTAGCCAACGCGCGAATTCGACAGAGTCGTCGGCCGGCATCCAATAGAAAAAATAGGAACTGGCGGGCGACAACACCTGCATGTCGATACCCTGTTGATCCATGATCGAGAGGCGCAGATCGAGATCGGAAAATTCGGCTTTTGGTTGGTTGAGAAAGGCCTTGCCGTTACGCGTTACGACTTCCCGCCCGAACTCATTTTTTTCGAGCTTTAAGCCATGACGAGCGCCGATCTCGCCGGCCATTTTGAGGCTTTGCGTAGGTACGTAGTGCGCATGGACATCGACATTCATGGGCGGTTTGCTTGTGTCTGCGACAGCTACCGGAGCGATGGTGGAATGTCAAGCTCAATAAACCGCCAGCTGTTGACCAATGATCCCCTCCCGTCCCTCGTGAGTCGCGGAAGAACGTCGGAAAAGTAATTTGCCTGGCGAATTCGGCAATGCTAGCTTTGAGCGATGAACCCGAAGCGTAAGAAAGATAATCGCCCGACCATGCGCGAGGGCGATCGGATCCTCATTAATAAGGGTATTTCAAAGCGGGTCATGATCATCGCCCGGACGGAAATCCCGCATTCCATGGAAAAGATCTTTGTCACGAAATCCGGCGGCAAATACACGATCGGCCTCAAAGTATGGAAATCGGACTTTGTCTGGAATGATAAAAACCAGATGTGGGTGCCGAAACGATAACCACTCTAGCATGTCATTAACACGCATCGATTCAGCACAGGACTAGTGCCGAGCTAGCACCTAAATTGATCGAGCGATTTAGGCTCCGTGAAACACGATTTAAAAACTTTGCTGAATGATCTTAAAGCTGGGCGAAGACCAAAGCTGTTGCTGGTTTTCGGCGATGATTTAGAGGTGGCGGAGAGCTGCAAAGCGATTCTCGATCAGCTGGTACCTGCCGAGCAGCGCGGCTTTAACTTCGAGCGCTTCGATGGCCGTGCGGCCGCTTGGGATCATATCGAAGCATCGTTAATGACCCCTCCCTTGTTCCCTGGAAAGAAACTGGTGTGGGTGGAAAACGTCCCGTATTTTTTCTCCCGCGAGCAAAAGGGCGAGCTGGGCGAAAAAATTCTCGAGCTGTGGCGTGACGGCAAGAGAGAGGAGGCGGGCAAACTGCTGCTCGACTTGTTGGTCGTCGAGGGCTGGACGCAAGAACAATGGAATGACCTCGATGGCGGATCTCTCAGGCCGTTCCTGGAGCTGCTCGACGCTATCGGCGGCGAGGTCCAAGACGATGTCGAAGCGCTGTTCGCGTATTGTAAGACGCGCTCGATGGATCTATCGGTTCGCAGGGCCCCGGAGGGGCATAGGCTCGGTGCGCTGTTGGAGCAGGGGCTGCCCGAGTGGAGTTTTTTATTGCTCACCGCGGTTCAGGTCGACCGCCGAACCCGGCTATTCAAACGCTTCGATGAACTGGGCGCGGTGCTTAACGTCGGTTTAGAACGCGATCGCAGCGGCAAGATCAGCCGCGAAGGGCTGTTGGACTTCATCGGTAAGCGGTTGCGCCAGGCCGGAAAAAATCTCGATCCCCAAGCCACGGAGATGATCCTCGCGCGGGCTGGCGACGATCTGCGCGGTCTGCAGCAAGAACTAGAAAAGCTGTTGCTGTTCGTCGGCGAGCGGGAAACTGTCCGGACCGAGGATGTGGAGTTGATGGTCACTGATCGCGGCGAAGGTTGGATCTTCGATCTCACCCGCGCGATCGGAGAGCGCAACAGCGCGGCGGCGCTGTCGCAATTGGCACGGCTGATCGGTCAGGGCGAACACCCTTTGAAAATTTTAGGAACCATCGCCGCCGAGGGGCGCCGCTTGCTCTCAGCCCGACAACATTTGGCGAGCGACTTGGCGAAATCATGGCGCCGCGGTATGAGCTATGCGCAGTTTCAACAGTTCGTATTGAAGCAGGGGATGCCTTTGCTGACGCGTAACCCCTACGGCGATTACATGTGTTTTCAACGGGCGGAACGGTTTTCACTGGCGGAGCTGAAAGCGTTTATGGAGCGCATATTCGAGGCCGACTTACGGCTCAAATCAAGCGGCAGCCAACCGCGCATTGTGATGGAGAAGCTGGTTTTGGAAATGTGCCTTGGTTTACGCAAAGGCACTGCGCGTCGGCGAGCGAGCGTTGAATCATGAAGCACGCTGTGTTCCTTGCCGCAGCGATCTTTTGTGCTTTTATTCGGCTTGATGAGCCAGCACGCGCCGAAATGGTCGTCCAGGCTTGTTTCAGCCCCCAAGGAAACTGCTCAGCGCGTATTCTGCGCGAGATCGAAACCGCCAGAAAAGAATTGCTCGTCGCCGTTTATGCCTTCACCAATGAGGACCTGGCCACAGCCCTGGTTCAAGCAAAAAAGCGCGGTGTGGTCGTCCAAGTCGTTATCGATCGGGAATTCGATCGGGCAAATGACAATTCCAAAGGCAAGTTTCTCGACGCACAGAAAATCCCTTTGCGCCGAGTTGCTGCTGTTCGGGCACAAAGGATAGAAAAGGAACCTGGCTTGATGCACCAAAAATTCGCGGTTATCGACCGCCGCGTTGTTTTCACCGGCTCTTACAATTGGACTCGTTCGGCTGACAATCGCAACGATGAAAATCTGCTGATGTTTCGCAATGCCGGCCCATTGGCGGAGGAATACCGCAGGGCTTTTTTGCGTCTGTGGGAGCGTAAGCCGTGAGGGCCATTTTCGCAGGCCGATGGGCGGCTATTCTAATTTCGTTTCTCGCCGGTATGTTCGCCCATCTGCTTTACCTGCGCTGGAATGCAACAATGTCGGATATAGCCGACCCGGCTGCCACGGTACAGCCTAGTCTCGAATCGCGGAGTTACCAGGTAAGTTTCATACCACTGCCTCCCAAAGCCGCGGATGAAGAACAAGCAAAGGAACTTGAAAGAGTCGTCGCACGCGATATCGAAAAGATCCGCTCCTTCATCGGCCGACAAGCGCGCGTTTATGGCCGGGTTTTTCGCGTCGGTCACGCCGCCAAGAGCAATACATATTTTCTCAACTTTGGCCCTTCCCGAGAGTCGCTTACCGCGGTAATCTTCAATTCGGCGGCCGAACTGTTCGAAAAGGGTAAACAATCACCGAAGCAGTTTGAGAATCGGGAGGTGGAAATTGTCGGCTTCGTCAAGGATCATCCTCAATACGGCTTGGAAATCATCCTTGAGCACCCCAAGCAAATTAAAGTCGTCAACTGATAATAAGTATTTGATCAACGCAGGGAGCAGGGGCTTGGTATGACCGAAAGCGCGAACAAATGCATGGTGTGCGCCAAAACGGCAACGGTTTTAAAGGGCGGTATTTGTGAAGCCTGCCAAGATCGAATCCGCCGCGAAGCGATGGGCGAGCAAGCCCGGACCACCGAAGGCGCGGACCGCGAGCTTAACCGACAAGGCATAACTCCAGTAAAAAAATAGGGCTTTTACCCTGACTTCAGCGCGATCCGACAAAAGCATTAATTGGGCTTGCGTCGGATTCGCATTCAAGTTAAAAAGCGAGATATAATTTAGTTTTATTCGACTCACAAAGATGGCTTTGAGTTACTTACCGGTGGGAAAATCCGTTTGACGGCAGGAGGTCAACAACACTGAGCTTTCGTAATTCGACTCCGGTTAGCATAGTTCTAGCCATTCTCTACATCGTTATCCTGGGACCTTCGGCTCGGGCTTTTTCCCCCGACGAGGACCTCACCGCGCGTGCCGCCGTGCTGATGGATGCGGCGACCGGCAAAATCATTTATCAAAGGGAACCGGATCTTCGCCTGCCCCCTGCGAGTACGACTAAGGTAGTAACCGCGATTTTGACGCTGGAGAGCGGCCGAAATCTTCACGAATCGCTCAAAGTCTCGAAAGAAGCGACCCGTGTTCCGGCGACGAAGCTCTATTTACGCCCGGGGCAGTCGGTGACCATTGAAGAGTTACTTTACGGTCTCATGCTCGCTTCGGCGAACGATGCCGGCATGGTGCTCGCCGAAGGCATTGGTGGTTCGGTGGAGCGCTTCGCCGAGCTGATGACAAAAAAAGCGCATCAGATTGGCGCCGTCAACACTCATTTTACCAATCCGCATGGCTTGACCGCGCCGGACCATTATTCCACCGCCAGAGATTTGGCAATTCTATTTCGCTACGCGATGAAGAACCCGACTTTTCGCGAGATCGTACAGACCAAGTTCAGCTCGGTCAATACCACCGCTGTGGTGCGGAAAAAAGTCGTGCTGCGGCGCATCTCGGTGCGCAATCACAACCGTTTGCTGTGGAATTTTGACGGCGCCCTCGGCGGCAAAACCGGTTACACCCACGCGGCGCAGAAATGCTTTGTCGGTGCCGTGCAGCGCAACGGCACAACTTTGATTGTGGCGATTCTCGGCGCGCGCGACCAGTGGGGCGACACCAAACGGCTCTTGGAATACGGTTTCCAGAACTACGAGAATTTAAAAGCGTCGCCGCCACCCGGCAAAGGCCCGTCGAGCGAACAGCAGGTCGGCGTACGCAGGGAACGGGCCTCGGCGGCGGTTGGAGCACCGCAAGAAAACGAACCAAGCAAAACTTCGGACGGCTACGTCTTACAGTTGGGTTCATTTCGAGACCGGGAGCGCGCCGAATCGATCTCCCAGCAAGTGAACGCAGAAGGTTTCGACTCATTCGTTGAACCCACGTCGCTAGGCGCCGGTGAAACGGCCTATCGCGTGCGCGTCGGTCCTTATAGCGAACTGCTCACGGCGCAGGAGACCGCGCAGGCCATTTTGGCCAAGAGCGGCTATCGCGCTTTGATCGTGCCGCTACAGTCTTGGCGACACGAGCGCAACGAACAAAGCGAGGGCCGCCTCCCCTCACCCGAAAGTCAAATCTCGATCACCATACCGTCGTCCGCGACGGTCACCGACAGTTCATCCTTGCGCGCGAGCATCTCGTCGCCCAAATGAGTGATCACAATTCGCCGGCATTCCAAACGCGGTAAATTCGCGTGCAACGCCTGGTAGCTGACATGCATGCCGGGTTCTTCGTTGTAAAACGAACATTCACAGAGAAACAAATCTACGCCGCGGGCATGATCGACAAAAAGCTCGCTCCACGCCGAATCGCCGGAAAAAAGGATTTGCTTGCCCTGATACGCGACCCTCAGCCCGAGGGAAATGTCGTGGGTTTGGTGCGGCACGCGAAAGGGAAAGACTTCGATGGCAGCGACGTATTGCAGTTCATCCGGTATCAACACCTGGAACGTGTGCGGAGGGTTTTCGGCCGGAGTTCGCCCTCCGCCATACATGATTCCGTAAAGTTGGAGAATTCGCTCCTCCGTGCCCGGTGGCCCCGCAATGATCAGCGGCTTTTGCCGGGTTTTTCTATAGAGAGCGTCGATGAAGAAAAAGGGCACGCCGGCAAAATGATCGCCATGCAGATGGCTTATGATAATCGCGTCGAGCCGGAACGGGTCGAAGCCGGCGCGTTTCATGGCCAGCAGCGCCGTTGGGCCGCAGTCCATGAGGAATAGACGGTCACTGGTTTCGACCAGATACGCGCTTTGCTGGCGCCCACCACTGCCGAACGCGTCGCCGCAACCGAGAATGTGCATCCGCATAAATTATCTCTTCGTTTCGCAAGATGGGGGGTAACTGAGACGCATTAACATTACGGCAAAACCGTTGCAACGCGGACTTTCGCGCGCGTTTGTAATGACGGTAAGCGACGCGAGCAAAAGTTGCTTTTTTACTCTGGGGTGAATAGAGTATGTATCGTGTCTGTTTATAAGCGCCCCTTTTTTTCATCCTACACAACCAGCCTTTGGGTTCGTTTCCTCCGCTTTGGTTTACAATCGTACAAAAAGCTGGAAGACGATTTAGACAAGGCTGGACTCACGCCACCGCAGTTTTACGTGTTGGCGACCATAGGGTATGCGGGCGGATTGCCGTTCGGTGAAATCGGCGCCAAGATGATGGTCACCGTCAGCAACCTCACGGGAATCGTCGATCGTCTCGAAGAAAAAAAACTGGTGCTGCGCAAGCGCGACGAGCACGACCGCCGCGTGGTCTATGTGGTGCTGACCGAAAAAGGCGCGAAGCTATACAAGAGTACGATACCGCTATTTGAAAAAAGTGTCGCGCAGATTTTCTCCTCACTCGACGGCACCGAACAGAAAGAACTGTCGGCGCTGTTACGCAAACTCAATCAAGAGTCTTTGGCCTCAGCGGCAAAAGACCGCTGATTAGGCGTGACAGACGGACCTTCGTCCGGATTTCCAGGCCGATCAACGTTCCCTTGCCCCTACCAGCAGGTGAGCCTGCGCAGGCCTCGCCGCGGGCTTCCTTTGCTCCCGGCTTAGTTGACAGGCGCTATTGGCGAGCTATAAAGGTTTAAACCTTAAGTAATTTCGCCGAATCATCAATTCCGTGAAAAGCGAAGATAAAAACTTGATCGGGCTCGAACGAGTCAGAAAATGGCTTTACGCCAAAGGCCTTAAAGAGCACAGCAGCGGCTGCGTCCTGTGCGGCTCTTGCTATGGCCATGGGCCAGCCAATCCCATGGAAGATACGCCCGGGCCGAAGGAGAAATGTCCTCCCTATGAGTTTTACCGCTTTCAACGCCACACGCCGAAATCTCGCTGGCTGATGGCCCAGCGGGTTTTTCACGGCCTCGATCCGATTACGCCCGAGCTCAAAGAAGTGATTTACGCCTGCACCAACTGCCTTCAGTGCCAGGAGCTCTGCGGGGTGCGGTCCGATGGCTATGGGCCGTGGGACATTACCGTGGCGATGCGCGAGGAAATGACTGAGAAAGAAGGGCCCATCGAAGCACACCGGGCAATCTACGAAGCCTTGCAACAGCATGATCATCCATTTGCCCTGCCGAAAAGCCAGCGCGGGAGCTGGGCCCAAGGTCTTGGACTAAATAAATTGGGCGAATCGAGCGCGAGTACGTTGCTGTTCGCCGGCTGCTCGGCCGACCGAACCAGCGGCGGTTACGGTGCGATTGCGCTTGCCCGCATTATGCAGAGGGCCGGAGAAAATTTCGTCATTCTCGGCGACCAAGAAAAATGCTGCGGCCTTTACGCCTTCGATTTGGGTTTTCGGCGCGACTATGAGCGTTTGAAAGAAACCAACCTGGCAACGATGCGCGCCGCCGGTATCAAAAGAATCGTCGTCGCCTGCGGCAGCTGCCTGCGCATTTGGCGCGAATATTCGAAGACGACCGATGTCGGCGTGGAGACGCTGCACGGCGTCGAATACGTCAATCAGCTGATTCAAGCGGGTCGGCTTGCGTTTACCAAGCAGGTTAGACGGCGAGTGACCTATCACGACTCTTGCCATCTCGGGCGCGGCGCTGGAGTCTATGAGGCGCCGCGCCGGATACTCGGGGCGATTCCGGGAGTTCAGTTGCTCGAGATGGAGCGCAATCGGCGCTGGGCGTGGTGCTGTGGCGGCGGTGGTGGTGTGCCCGAGGCAGATCCTGCGCTGGCGGAATGGAGCGCCGGCGAAAGAATAGCGGAGGCGGAGGCCAGCGGTGCTGAGTTGATGCTCACTTCGAGCGCGCTCTGTCAGCGGTCCTTTGCCGAGCTCAAGCGACCGGCGCTCGCTGTTCAAGACTTGCTCGAATTTGTCGATCAGGCGCTTTAGACCATGCTCAAAGAAGCCCACTTCACGCCGCAAAGAATGTTGTCCATGCTCGGCTTAAAGCCGGACTCGCTGGGACCCTACGCGTTGATTCCCGGTCCGAAGGAGCGTAGCGACATGCTTCTGAAGCTGCTCGGCGGCGCGGAGAAAAATTTTACTTTCTTAGACTACGAAATGCACACCGGCTCACTCGACGGCAAGCGCGTTACCGTCGGCAACGGCGGGCGATACGCGCCAGACACGGCAATCACGACGGAAATTCTCTGCGGCGCCGGCGCACAGGCGCTCATCCGCGTCGGCAGTTGCGGTTCGCTCCAGGAAAAAGTCAAGATCGGCGATCTCGTCATCGTCACCGGCGCCCTGCGCGGCGACGGCACATCGCGTTACTACGTGGCGGAGAACTTTGCCACCAACGCGCACGGCGAGGTCGTGGAGGCGCTCAGGCGGGCGGCTGATAGCTTGAAGGTGCGCTATCATCTCGGCTGGATCTTCACCACCGACGCGCTCTTTCAAGAGACTCCCGAGCTGATTCAGCAGCTCAACGAGCAAAATATTTCCAGCATCGACATGGTGACCTCGACTTTTCTCACCATCGCCCAAGTGCGCGGCAAGAGAGCCGGCGCGGTGCTCGCGGTCTCCGACGAGTGCCTACACGGCAAGTTTGGTTTTCGCGATCCGCAATTCTTCGAGGCGGAAAAAAACACCATCGAAGTGGCGCGCAGAGCGCTGCAATATCTCTAGCATTTCGGTTCTGGTCGTCAGCAAATCATGAGCGCCATCCAAAGCCCGCTTTTCGAACCCGTCCTGTGGCAAGATGGGGGGTTCAAAATCCTCGACGAAATTGTTCTGCCCGACGAGGTTTCCTACATCGAGGTGAGCGCCGTTTCCCAAGCGCTCGACGCCGTGCGCCAAATGAAAACCCGCGCATTCGGGCAGGTGTTGACCTTTCTTTACAGCGGCGCACTGTTGGCGCAAAGCCATGCGCAGGAGAATCCCGACGCACTGCGCCGGCGCATAGCGGAAATGACGGAGAAATTTTGCGCCGCGCGGCCGACTTTCGATTTTGCCGGTTTAGGCTGTTTCTTCGAGGAGTGGTTGCAAAAACTGCCTCCCGGAATACCGGCGGGAGAAGCAGTTGCCAAGCAGGCTCGAGAGTTCGGCCGGCAGATCGTTCGCGGTCGGCTTGTGCGCGCGCAATTGGCGGCTTCGATTCTACCGAACCCGGCACGGGTGATGACCCACTGTAACGTCAGCGGCGAATTGGTCGCGATCGCCCGGTATTGCAAAGCGTCAGGCAAGGAGTTTTCCGTGATCGCCAGTGAAACCCGTCCTTATCTCCAAGGGGCGCGCTTGACCGCGTGGGAGCTGGCGCAAGCGGGCGTGACCGTTTCGTTGATCCCCGATTGCGCGGTGGCGCAAGTTCTGGCCGACGCCGATGCCAACACGATTATTGTCGGCGCCGACCGGGTGGCGCAGAACGGCGACATTATCAATAAAGTTGGAACCTATCCGCTAGCGCTCATGGCCAAGGAGTACGGCGTGCCGTTTCATGCGTTGGTTCAAGAACCGCGTTTGCTGGCTACGGGCGCCGACGTCGACATCGAAGAACGGCCGGCGAACGAACTGCTGATCTTTCAAGGCGAGCCGCTGGTTGCCGCCAGCGGGGGGCGAGCTTTGAACGCGCGCTACCCCGCCTTCGATGTAACGCCAGCGTCTCTGGTGACGCGTCTAATCGGCTTCGATGCACTCTACACGCCGGAAACATTTCAGCGAAAATACCAGACTCAAGAAGCCGATCGAACCAACGGGAGGGAAACGAGCGGCAAGTATGTCCTGGTTTACGGCGTGCCGCCGAAGCATCAATACCCATTCTTGCTCAGCGCCTTGAAAGCCGAACACGGGGAGAGCGTGCTAGTGCCGGAGATGCGACCGCAGCTTTGGGGCGCGCAAGTGGTGGCGCGCGAGCTCGTCGAGCGCGGAATTCCGACGACGCTGATCTCCGACAACATGATGGGCACGCTTTTCGCTCATGGTGAAATTTGCAAACTCTGCCTGTTCTACGACGACCTAACGGAAGCCGGGCCGAAGGCGATCTGCGGCGCGCTGTTCGCCGTGCGCTTGTCGCGCCTGCACGGCGTGGCCGTCGAGCTATTCAACGCCGCGGCCCAATCAGGCTTACCGATGGACGCCGATGTCACGACTTTTCTCGGCCACAATATTTGTCCGCGGGGAGTGGTCGCGCGCGCCGTCGGCGCCGAGGTGATTCCCTGGTCGTTATTCAAAACATAGAAAACGATGACGCGGCTCGAACGTGAACTCCTCAGCTGGGGCAAGCTGCTCTTCGAGCGTCACCTGATCAGCGGCTGGGGCGGCAATTTGAGTTGCCGGCTTGCCGGAAATCAATTCCTGATTACCGGCCAGCATGCGCCGCTGGGCTTTCTTACCGCAAGAGATTTGGTGCGAATCAGCCGGGATGGCGTTCCGCTCAAGAAGGGTCAGAAAGCCTCCAGCGAGACGCCCATGCACATGGCGGTTTACGCTGGCACCGACGGCCAAGCGATCGTTCATGTCCATCCGCCGACAGTGCTGGCGTTTTCCTTGACCCACGACAGTTTCGTGCCGCTGAGCTTCGAAGAGAAATACACCATCGGTGAAGTGCCGGTCATTGCGCAGGACACGCCGACGGTGACTAGACCCGAGCCGGTCGTGGAAGCGCTCAAATATCATCCGGTCGTGATCATCAAAGGCCACGGCACCGTGGCGATCGGCAAGAGCTTACAAGAGGCGTTTTTGCTCACCGATTTGCTCGAAGAAGCGGTGCGTTGCCAATTTTTCAAAGAGCGCGCGGGCGGGTCTCCGACCGAGCGCAGCAAACGTCGAACCGACAGACAGTCGGCGGTGGCGCAGACCGGCGAGCGCTATGCGTTGTTTTCCCAAGAGCATATGCAGGCGCTGGTCGAGAGTGCCAATCAAGATTCTCTGTTCCGCTCCCATGGCGCCGAAACCAGGCTGAGCACTTCGCTCACGCTGTTGCTCGACGAGACCCAGACTGCCTGGACGGTACAATTCAACGACGGTGAGATCACGTCACTTATGCCGTCCAATGATGGGGAATTCTTAATCGGCGGCAAAGCGGAATGGTGGCGCGCAGTCTTTAGCAGCCGCATCGACGCCTTTCTCGCTACCCAGCAGGGCAAGCTCAAATTGCTACGCGGCGAGCTCGCGCAACTGTCGCGCTGGTACAAACCATTTCAAAGGGCATTCGCAATATGGCAAACGATACCGGTTCAGTAGGTTTTTTCGCCGGTGAAATTCTCGAACGGACGGCCGGGCGACAAGGGGCCAAAACCGCGGTCATCGCGAAGGACGATGAGCTGACCTTCGCGCAACTGAACCAGCGGGTGCACGCGCTGGCGGCTCACTTGCAACGGGAGGGGATTCGTCAAGGCGATCGCGTCGGCCTGTTGCTGCCCAACTCCATGGCGATCCCCTTGAGTTATTTCGCTACACAAAAGATCGGCGCGGTGAGTGTTATTCTCGACGCCCGGCTCAAGGGCAAGGAGCTGCAAAACGTTTTGATCGACGCCGATTTGAAACTCTTGATTGTCCATGCGCATTTGTTCGGCGAAGTCGAAGAAGTTTTTAAATCCATGCCGGCGATCCCGCTTTGGATCGTCAACGGCGAGGGTGAGCGGAGCTTCGAGAAGCGCTTTTCAGCCGGGGGGGCGGTCGCTCTGCCGAATTTGGCAGCTGACGACGATGCCTTGATCCTCTATACGTCGGGCACCACTGGAGAGCCTAAGGGCGTGGTGCTCACCTACCGCAA
Organism: Chloroflexota bacterium; assembly: GCA_050257635.1. GTDB lineage: Bacteria > Desulfobacterota > Binatia > UBA9968 > UBA9968 > DP-20. The sequence continues at coordinate 36,383 of JBLMXG010000140.1, read as the reverse complement.
TCTCGTCCAGTATCCGCGCGTCATGACTGAGATGGGCATCACTAACGGTTCGACGATCCGCGGCTGTATTTTGCCGATGTCGCACATCGTCGGCCCGGTGGTATGCAACGAGTTGGCAGAAAAAGGCTACACGCTGGTGATCTTCGATCAGATCAACCCGATTACGCTCCTCGAAGGCATTCAAAAATATCGCGTTAGCGTTTTCGAAAGTGTGCCGATCGTGTTTCAACTCCTGCTCGGCGTAAGACATCTCGCCAGCTACGATACCCGCAGCATGAAGATCGCCGCGATGATGGGAACCAGCATTCCGTTGCCGCTGTTGCGCGCTTTTCAAGCGGCGCAGCCGCATATCAAAGTGATTCAGGGCTACGGTTTGACCGAGACCTCGCCGTTGATCACGCTAGTCGAGCCCAGCCGAGCGGAAGTCAAAATGGGGAGCATCGGCCGGCCGGTACCAGGAGCCGAGGTCAAGATCGTCGATGAAAACGACAACGACCTCGGCGTCGACCAGCCTGGCGAAATCATTACTCGGGGGCCCCATGTCATGAAAGGTTACTTCCGCCGGGCCGACGCGACGGCGCAGCGCATTCGCCGCGGCTGGCTTTATACCGGCGACGTCGGCAAACGGGGCGCCGACGGCTATTTTTACCATCTTGGCCGGCGCGATGACATGATTATCACCGGCGGCCTCAATGTCTATCCCGCCGAGGTGGAGAACTTGATCTATACCTATCCCGGCGTTCAGGAGACTCTGGTTTTCGCAATTTCCGACAGCAAGCGCGGCCAGATGATTGGTGCCGCGATCGTGCCGCGCCCAGGCGCGAGGATCAAGGAAAGAGACTTGTTCACGTTTTTGCGCGCTAATCTGGCCAATTTTAAAGTGCCGGATCGAATCGTCATCCGCGAGTCGTTGCCGCGCACTTCTTCTGGAAAAACCATTCGCGACGCGGAAACCTTGCTCGCGAAATAACGGGCGCCCCGCTGGGCGCCACGCGAACGATGGGAGAAGGGTTTGCTGTAACCCGGCCCAATGAGCTGCCAGAAAAAAATTGGAATCTTCGCTAGGCATTAAGGATGATTCGCTGGTCCACTGCGCCCAACCCGCTGCCGCCACTCGTTGACAATATCCATGTCTGGGCGGTGGCTCTCACGAATGCCGACTTCGATATCAGTCTATGGCTGAGACACCTTTCGCCGGACGAGCGAGAGCGCGCCGAACGGTTCAAATTCGCCTATGACCGCCGCTGTTACATCGTTGCCCATGTCGCGCTGCGCGATATCGTAGGCAATTACCTCAAAATCACCGGCAAGTATTTAGAATTCACCGCAGGCGAAAACGGCAAACCCAAATTGGCTGATGCGCTTGTTGAGCGCGGTTTGGAATTCAACCTTTCCCATTCCCATGAGATTGCTTTAATCGCCGTAACCCGAGGTCGGCGCGTCGGCGTGGACATCGAATATGTCAATAATAATTTTGACTTCCATGAGGTCGCCAAACATTTCTTTACCGGCCGGGAAGTCGCGGCGTTGACAACGTTACCGTCGAGGCTGCAGCGCCAGGCCTTTTATAAGTGTTGGACCAGTAAGGAAGCCTTCCTGAAGGCCAAAGGTGTCGGATTGTCTGGCGCACTCGACGAAGTGGAGATCGCCAGTGAAGGCGGCAACCAGATCGAAATTAAAGCCGCCGTTATCGGTTGGTCGCTGATCGAGCTCGACCCGGGCGATGGGTATGAAAGCGCGTTGGTTGTCGAAGGCGACTCGGTACCAATCTTTCGTTACCTCTGGCAGGGGGTATAAAGTTTTCCAACGGGGCGACTTGCGATCGCGGTCGCGAGAAAATTTTTTTGGTGAAAGTGCCGACCGGCGGGAAATGGATCGCAGACGAGCCAGGGTTTTTGATTGCGCAATTTTACACGATGCACAAACGGATTGCTGATTTGGTTCGCTGATCGAGCCCCAGCGCATCGCAGACAGCTTCCATTGTCAGCTAATTTTCGCCTTGACCGTTTCCGAGCAAGCCCCTAAACTTTGAGGCTCATGCCCGCCAATTTGGCAAAATCTTGGACTTTGCTCATTGCTGTGGCGATTCTGCCGCCGCTGCTTGCAGCTTTAATGGCGATCCGGCGCAACCAGCCGCTTGCCTTGAGCCATTCCAGCAGCCAATTCGGCGGCGTGGATGCAGTCTCGCGGATGCGCGAGACATTGGCCAAAGATCGAATTTTGTTGGCTGGTTACGAACAAGAGCAAGCGAAGTTGCGGGCGGAGGTGATTGAGCGACGCAAACTTTTCCAAGATGGTCGGATCGCAAAAAAAGAGGTCCAAGACGCGGAGCAGGCTTTTATCACAGCGCTCCAACGAGTGCATGAAATCCGTCGGTCAGTAATTGAGACCGACATCGCCATTACAGAAGCGGTGTCGGGTCAAAAGGTTGAGCGCCTGCCGGTGCTGTCGCCAAACGGTTACAGTGAGACGAAAGAGCTGGCGCGCTTCAACGGTGGATCTAAGTGGTCGCTCAGCGAAGCGCCCATGCTTGAGAAGTATTTCTCTCAAACCTTCGGCCGCCGGCTGCCGATTACTGCTCTAGGCCAGTCGGAGACCCACAATCGCTTGCATTTCGATCATCGCAACTCGATGGACGTCGCGCTTCACCCCGACAGTGTCGAAGGAAAAGCCCTTATTGAGCACCTGCAAAAGTCCGGAATACCCTTCATCGCTTTTCGCGGCGCCGTCGCCGGCGCCTCCACCGGCGCGCATATTCATATCGGCAAACCTTCGGGCCGACTCGCGCCCTAAAAGCTCCGCCACAGACGTTGTCCAAGAATCACGACCTTGCTAGCGAGCAGACTCTTGGATTATTTCGACCCCTGGCAGGATTTGTCTATCGAATCGCTGTAAACTCTGGTTAGCGAACGGTGAACCGCTGTTTACAGCCTGCTTCATCGCTTCTCTTCTGCGCCATCAAGGTTGTTATTTTTTTTGTGGTTTTCCGCTCCCTGACAATCTGGCATCTGGGTTGCGTCATCTCTCAATTGGGGGTAAGCGCGCCAATATTTTGGGGTCCAGAGACTCAAGCTGGACTGTTCGGTTAGGAATGGGTTTTCGAGTTGGGGCCGTGGCTCAAGTTCAAGGCGGCGCCAAAGAGGAAAAAGACTCGATTCATGCCGCGCTACGGCATCGAAGCTTAGAACATGTCTTTTGGAATCGACGTGCACGCCCTGATTCAACATCTGGGGAAGGACCAACCGACGGTGGCGAACGTTGAACCCGGGGTAATCCTGCAGTTGCTCGATGAAAAAGAAAACTTAAGAAAAGCGAACGGAGTCGGCGATATGACAAAACGGAAATCGTTAAGATTAGAAAGTGACAACATACGCGCTTTGATGAGCAGTGGGTCGGCGGGATTCGATGCCACGCGATGGTCGAGGTTGAGCATCGACAGGCAAACAGAAATACTCGCACAATTAAATGCGGTCCGTGATGAATTGAAAAATGGAATTTCCACGCAAAAAGCCCGACCGGTCACTGACATGATTTCCGCCGAAGGTGTATGGAACAAGTCAATTATCTGGTTGATACTTTGTGGCGTTATCTTCGCAGTGACTCTGGTATCGCTGATCCACTAGACGAATCAGTGTTCGTGAGCGGTGCACGGCGACCTTCGGCACGTCCGCGAGAATTTCCCCCGCTTCACCCAGCGTTACACAGAGACCTCGGGACAGCGAGTCTTTCTTCCTTGCCGCGTCATTGCGGCTGCTTGGCAATTCTGCGGAAAGCTTGGCTCCCTCCAGGCGGGACAGGAATCGCGTAAAAAATATCGCTAGGATTCTGAATCACGGTTTCGTTGGTTTGCTGGTGTAAAACTTTGTTGATTATAAACACAACCCGCGCGGTGTCGGGAGAATAAAGCAGGCTGCTGCGGTTGCCAGCACAAACGATAAGCGGTCGCTTCGAGCTGGAACGTGTTCTTAGGCGTGACTATGCGGGTTACGACCTTCTTGTCCAACTTTTGGTCGGAGAACTGAGGAATGACAATCGGGCGATCGCAGCCATGATCGTCCGGTAGTGCGCCCCAGCTTGTCGCGGTATGCCTTCTTGACCGCGGCGAGCTAACTTCCTAGACTCGGGCAAGCTCCGACTCTCGGGCTGAGAATATCAAATGGCGTCCTCAATCGCAGCCGACTCATTGATTTTGGTTGCAACGCTGTTGCTTTGCTTGGGCGTCGGCAACGCGCAGCAGCGGGATAGCCTGGCGCCGGTACGCTCGGCAGGAAACGATCGGGTCGTTCTAGCGGAGCCCGAAGTATTAAAGGCGCGCATCGACGTCCTCGAGAAAATCAAGGAAGCCAAAGCTAGCGCGGAAAAACTCCTGGCGCTCCATGAGACCGAGCGCGAGCGCCGCTCCGGTGAGTACCAACGGCGCCGTGACTTCTATCAAAAGGGTTTGATCGCGCGAACTGAAGTTCTCAGAGCCCACCAGGATTTGATCGAGGCTGCGCGGCGCGTGGCTGAGGACAAGCGCTGGATCGGCGAAACTGACATGGCGATCACCGAAGCCGCGATGCGCGATGAGTTGCTGCGCTTGCCGCGGCTCAGCGCCGGTGGTTATAGCGAGACGACAAAGCTGGTGCGATTTAACGGGGTCTCGTTGTGGTCGCTGGCGCAGGCGGCGAAGATCGAGAGGTTTTTTTCTAAAAGTTTTGGCCATGCGCTGCCGATCAGCGCGCTTGGGCAAACCCCGACGCATGACCGCCTGCACTTTGACCACCGCGATGCCATGGATGTGGCGCTCCACCCAGATAGTAAGGAAGGACAGGCGCTGTTGAGTTATCTCCGCCAAGCGGGCATACCTTTTATCGCCTTCAGGGACGCGGTCCCAGGAGCGGCAACCGGCGCGCATATTCATATCGGCAAGCCGTCGGCGCGGTTCTGATTACCCGCGCTGGCCTCGATGACGCGCTGAGAAGAATCCAGCAACCAGGATTCCGAGCCATATGATACAACCCGCGACGCCTCAAGCTGCATCGACAGTGGTCCTGATCCGACCCGACCGCTATGGCAGTTTCGAAATCTATTTGAATCGCCGGCCGGATAGGATGGATACCTATGCTGGCGTTTACGTATTTCCAGGCGGTAGAGTCGAGGAGACCGACTACTCCGGAGAAATGATCGGCCTTACCCGCGGGCTTACGCCAATCGAAGCGCAGGAGAAACTTGGCTCACAGCTACGCGCGGAGATTTGTCTTGGCTACTGGGTAGCAGCGATGCGGGAGCTTTTCGAAGAGGCGGGCATCCACTTTTTCGTACCGCACAGCGATGCCGGTGTCGCGGCGTCGGAAACACGGTTATGCGAGCGCTTAGCGAGTCGGCGGGGGGCGCTTCAACGGGGCGAGATCAACCTGCCCGCACTATTGGCCGCTGAAGGGTTATGCTGTGACCTGGCGCGGCTGAAATATTTTTTTCATCGGGTTACGCCAGAGCACTATGCGGTTCGCTTCGATACTCGTTTTTATATGGCGGCGCTACCGCCGGATCAAACTCCGCTCCATGCGTCCGAAGAAGTTTCGGAAAGTTTCTGGATTACTCCCCGAGTTGCTCTCGACCGACAATCGGATGATTTTCGTATGATGCCGCCGACGGTGGCTGTATTGCGGAGCCTAGTGGCTTATCGTTCTTGGGACGAACTGCGCGCTGCATTCAGTCTTGGCTAGAACGGCAAAAGTAGTGAATTGAATGTTCCAATAAGGCTGGCACGGCCCCGCGGGCTCCCGCAAGTGCCCCTTTGTCCGGTTGTTTCCTACCGGTTCAAAATAGCAAGAGTCAGTGTCTCTGGCATCGGCCTTGCTTCGATGCTTCAGCGCCAAAAGGCTCGACGACGAGCTTAATTGCCCGTGGAACCGCATTATGGTATCGCTTATATTATCTATCGATGGATGTTCAGCAGTCTGCGCCGCGTTATCCAGCCGTTATCGATTGATTTTTAGCAACGTCAAAAAAGAAGCGCCATGAGCAATGCCTTGCCCTCTGTTGGGACCGTCGCCTATTTTTCCATGGATGTCGCCGTAGATTCCGGCATTCCGACCTACAGCGGTGGCTTAGGCGTTTTGGCCGGAGACATGCTGCGGTCAGCAGCCGATCTGGAAATCCCCCTAGTCGCGGTTTCACTGGTGCACCGCAAGGGGTATTTCGACCAACGACTCGATTCCCACGGCAACCAACTAGAAAGCCCAGCCGAGTGGTCACCGGAAGAGCAGCTCTTAAGACTCGAGCCTAGAATCTCAGTGTCCATCGAAGGCCGGGACGTTTACGTCGCCGCATGGCAATATCTTTTCTCTGGAGTAACCGGGCATCCCGTCCCGTTGTTCCTTCTCGATACGGACTTGGCCGAAAACACCGCGGCGGATCGCGGTTTGACCGATTTTCTTTACGGCGGCGATCAACGCTACCGGCTCTGCCAGGAAGCGATCTTGGGATTGGGCGGCGTGGCGATGTTGCGAGCGCTCGGCTATGCCGAGCCGCAGGTCTTTCACATGAACGAGGGTCACTCGGCGTTTGCCACACTTGCTCTGCTTGAAGACCAAATCCAATCCCAGCCGGAACGAAACGTTTCGGAAATCGATGTCGAATCGGTGCGCCGCCGATGTGCGTTTACAACCCACACACCGGTGCCGGCCGGTCATGACCGTTTCGACACCGCTTTGGTCTATCAGATTCTTGGGGAGCGCCCCGCTAACATGCTGGCGGGCTTGGGGCTGTTGAACGGCTCGCTGAATATGACTGAATTGGCGCTGCGGCTTTCCGGTTTTGTTAACGGCGTATCCATGCGCCATGGCGAGGTATCGCGTCGGATGTTTCCAAATTATCGGATCAGCGCGATTACTAACGGCGTGCACGCGGCCACCTGGGCGGCGGCCCCGTTCGCCGCGTTATATGATCGCTACCTGGACAACTGGCGCAGCGACAATAGTTACCTGCGTTACGCGGTGGGCATATCACTGGGTGAAATCCGCGCCGCCCATGAGCAAGCCAAGAAAGAGCTGCTCCACCAGGTTCGTTGGCGTACCGGAAATCAGCTCGATCAGAAAGTTTTTACCGTTGGTTTCGCCCGGCGCGCCACAAGCTACAAGCGCGCCGACCTACTCTTCACCGATCTGGAACGGCTTAAACGGATCGCCCGGCAAGCAGGACCGATACAGCTGGTTTATGCAGGCAAAGCGCATCCGCGCGATGAGGGCGGCAAGGAAATCATCCGACATATTTTCGAGGCGGCCGCGGCCCTCGCCAACGAAGTGCGGGTCGTTTACTTGGAGAATTACGATATGGCGCTGGGCAAGCTGCTTTGTTCGGGCGTCGACATCTGGCTTAACACGCCGCTCCGGCCACAGGAGGCGTCGGGCACAAGCGGCATGAAAGCAGCGCTCAACGGCGTGCCGAGCTTCAGCATTCTCGACGGTTGGTGGGTAGAAGGTCATGTAGAAGGAGTGACCGGCTGGTCGATCGGCGACGCCAGCGAGACGGAAAACAACTCTGCCGCCGAAGCCGCCTCGCTGTATGACAAACTCGAACATGTGATCTTACCCCTCTATTACAAGGAGCCCGATAAGTTTGCCCAAGTGATGCGTTCCGCGATCGCCTTGAATGCGTCGTTCTTTAACACCCAACGGATGATTTCGCAGTATGTCAGGGACGGCTACGCACACGCCAGCGATCGCAGTGTCCGACCATTGGATTGAGCCTCTTGAACAGACTTTGGTTCTCGACCGAGCGGCATCGCTGGTCTCGGCAGCTAGGACGCTGCGCCCCCGGAAGCCGTCCGGTCGATAAATTCTGCAGTGCCGCTATAAAAAAATTTCACCGCTGGCTTCATAGCTATGTCCAACGCGGCAATCGTGGGAAGCTTGTTTCGCTCAGGGACCATGTCCAAAATGTAGCCGGTTTTGAATCGGGATTGGGAGAGAGCGACATCGATGAATCTTTTCACGCAGGCGTAACTTTGGTATTATTTTCCCAGCAGAATGGAAAACAAGTCATCGAACCGGTTACAGAGGTTTTTTCTCAAAGTCGTACGCCAGAGCTTCTGGCAGCTGGGTATCTACGACGCCACAGTGGCGGGCTATGTCGCCGAAGTGTTGACCGACTTCGCCCGCGCGGATAACCTGTACAAATTTCGTAGTCAGGCGGGGCGTAAAATCGACAGCGTCGTGGAGATGCTGGCGCGTTCGGCCGACGCCGGCGAGGAGAACGATGTTCTTAGAGAGCGTTCCTTGCGGAAATACACCGGCGACTATGCGCTGTTTATGAGCGGGATTTTTCGCAAATATTTGGAAGGGAACGGCGCTCTCGATTACTACATTCAGGAAGGAAGCCGCTCTTATTGGACCGTATCGGAGCTTGATCTCTCGCTCTATCGCGCCGGTTATTTTCTTTTCCAGGAGCTGTCAAAAAAATTCGAATACTATTCCGGCGCTCTCGATTACACGCGCAAAGCCTATTTCGCCGCGGCGCCGGGGGAGGACCCGTTCGCCGGTTTTGTGCGCCAGATCGAAGGTTGGATGAAAGTCAACATCACCGAAAATTAAGTCACCGTCGATATCGAAGCGCACTAGAATCCGGCCGATGTGTCCGGCAGCTGATCGTGAAAATTTTACGTGTCATTCTCGTCGCTATTCTCTTTTGCGTCGCGCTTCCGGCGGGGATGCTGTATTACAATATATTTTGTTCCACGACGGCGGTGGGTGCTTATCCAGCCGAGGTCCGGGTCGAACAGGGCGATTCGTTGGCATCCGTAGTGCGCAAGCTGCGCGATCAGAAAATCATCACCAACGGTTTATGGTTTTCTCTTTGGGCTCGTTTAAATGGCGTCGAAAAGAAAGTCCATCCCGGCCTTTATCGCTTCGAGAGCAGCGTTGCCCCGCGGGAAATTCTCGACCGCCTGATCACCGGCAGAGGCGTCTTCCAAACCGTCACCATTCCGGAGGGCATGACGGTTAAGGAGATTGCGGAGCTCCTGGAAAAGATGCAGATCGCCAGTAAGGACAAATTTCTCGCGGAGGCTGCCGATCCCAATTTGCTCGCTACGCTCGGCTTGCAAGGCAAAGGACTCGAAGGCTACCTGTTTCCCAGCACCTACAACTTCACGCCGTCGACCCCTGAAAGAGCGATAATCCTAACGATGGCCGAGCAGTTCCGCAAAGTGTCCTTGCCGCTCTTGCTCCAAGGCGACCACACGGATGGCTTGACTCCCCATGAAATTCTCACGCTCGCTTCGGTCATCGAGAAAGAAACCGGCGTAGACGCCGAGCGGCCTCTGGTGTCGGCGGTGTTTCACAACCGACTGAAACTTCAAATGCCGCTGCAAAGCGATCCCACCGTGATTTACGGTCTCAAGAATTTCGACGGCAACCTGACGCGAAAGCAATTGAATGAACCGACGCCCTATAATACCTATCGGATCGCGACATTGCCGCCCGGGCCGATCTGCAATCCTAGTCTGGCTTCGATCCGCGCTGCGTTGGAGCCGGCGCCGGTTCCCTATCTCTATTTTGTGTCCAAGAATGACGGGACTCATCTGTTCTCTGAAACCATCGAGGCGCACAACCGGGCGGTAAAGATTTACCAACCCGTTCGCGAAGCGTCTGCTGTCCGCACCAAGTCGCGCGCGCGTCGTTAGAGGCGCGTTTCAGCGCCCACTGGCGACATGTTATAGTTCCTGGCGATGCAGAAGTCGTTGCGCCTTGCGAATCACGAGCAGCCCGAGAGTCTAGTACCGCGCTTGGCGGCTCGACTGAGCCGCCATCGGTTTTGGGATGCGCTGCTCATTTTCCTACCGCCGGTCTTCGCCTTGACTGTTGCCGTAACCATGCTTTTCCGGGCGTCGTGGTTGAGTCCGGTCGCCGCAATCCTCGTGACCGTAGGTATCCTGGTGCTAGCGCTACTCGCCGTTTGGCTGCGGCTGCGGGTAGCGAGCATTCCTGACACGGCGCGATTGGTGGATCGCAAGTCGGGAGCAAAAGACCACTTTCTCACTCTGGCAACCGTCGACATCGCGGATCAACCGCCCACATTCCTAGCGCGGCTCCGGCGGCAAGCCAGCAGTTACGTTGAGCGCATCGAATTCCGGCGCGATTTTCCCTATCGCGTCAAGCGATCGGCGTACTGGTCCACCACCGGGTCGCTGATTGCGATTCTTTTGCTCTATTTCCTTTTCCCAGTGGCGCAGTCGGCCCTCTATCCGTTGACTCCGTCGCAACGCCTGCGCGAGGTGGCCCGCGAGTTGGCAAAAAAAACCGAATTCAAAACGCTTGCCAAGGAGCTCGAAACGTTTGCGATGAAGCTCGACGATCCGAAAACCTCCGCTGAAGAGAAACGAGCGCTGGCCCAAAAGCTTGAGCAGAAAATCGCGGAGCAGCAAAAAAAAGAGGAACAAAAGGAAAATCAAAATCTGCTCGGCCAAGCGTCGAACGCACTCAACGGTACGGAGCAGCAGCAAGCGGCGAGCGGACAAGAGCAAAAGAAAGACCAAGAAAAGGGCGGTGGCGGACTCCAGACCAACGCGCAACAGGAAGGCCAGGGGGAAAGCAAGCAAAGCCAGGGCGGCAGCGGCGAGAGTAAAGGTGACTCCACTGCACAGTTGAGCCGGGACATCGATCAAGGGAAATCCGCGCAAGGCAATCCCAAAGAGCCGGGTCAAGACAAGAATAGGCAGGGCGACGGCAAAAATAATCAACCGGATCCGAACCCATCAGGCAAAGATTCACAACAAAAAGTCGGTCAGACCCAAAGCGGCTCGAAAGAAGGCGCCGGCAAGGAACAGGTGCCAACCGAGGCGCCACCTCAGGCCGGACCGCCGGTGGATCGGTTCTATCAGCCCGGGGAAGGCAAAGACGGTCTCAAGGGCGCGCATTACGTCACCGTGCAGCTGCCCGAAGACATCGTCGCCGATGCCAAGGGCGAAACGCGCGCCTCCAAAGAGTCGAAAAGCAATAGGAGCAAAAGCCAAATTCCGGTCAGCAATGTGCCCTTGCCTGCCCATGTGCCCAACGCCCCGACCGAAAAGCAAATGTTGCCGCTCGAATACCGGGGCGTTATTCGTTGATTGGGGAAAAGGAGTGTGATGGAACCGGAACAATTTCAGGCCATGTTCAAGCATCTCGAAACGGAGGTGCAGAAGATTATTGTCGGCCACGACGAACTCATTCGCAAAGTCCTCATCGCCTTTTTTGCCGGGGGACATGTCTTGCTCGAAGGTGTTCCCGGCTTGGGCAAGACACTGCTTGTCAAATCCTTGAGCCAGGCGCTGGGAATGTCCTTTAAACGGATTCAATTTACGCCGGATTTGATGCCCTCGGATATCGTCGGCACTGAAGTGCTTACCGAGACCAACGGCCGGCGGGAGTTTCAGTTCAAGCAGGGGCCGATTTTCGCCCATGTGGTGTTGGCGGACGAAATCAACCGGGCTACGCCGAAGACGCAATCGGCGGTGCTGGAAGCGATGGAAGAAAAACAGGTGACAGTGTTCGGCGATTCCCATCGATTGGAGTCGCCCTTCATCGTTTTGGCAACGCAAAATCCGATCGAGCTAGAGGGCACCTATCCCTTGCCCGAAGCCCAGCTCGATCGATTTTTTTTCAAGCTACTCGTGATACCTCCGGAGCCGGCCGAGCTCAAGGAAATTCTCAAGCGCACCACGGGGACGGCTGTCGGCGAGATCTCAAAAATACTGCCCGACGACGGCGGCAAGCTTGTGGGTGAGATGAAACAATTGCTTCGGCAAGTCATGATCGCGCCGCCGATCGAAGACTACGTCGTCCGTTTAGTGCACGGGAGCCATCCCGAAGCGAACCACAGCAGCCCAGCTCATGCAGCGGTGCAACAATACATCCGTTTCGGTTCCAGTCCGCGCGGGGCCCAAGCGATCATTCTCGGCGCCAAGGGTAATGCGCTGGCCGCAGGCCGCGTGCATGTCAGTTACGAAGACATCGAATCAGTAATTTTTCCCGCGCTACGCCACCGGATCATTCTCAATTTCCAGGCCGAAGCCGAGAATATCACGACAGATCACGTTATCGCAGAGATCATCAAACAGGTGCCGCGAAATTAGCTGCGCCCGCTACGGAACGGCTTATTTGATTTTGTTTTTTATCGGCGGGAGCGATTTCAAGTAATCCGCGATCGCCAACGCGTCGTCTTTTTTCATGTCTTTGTACCCGTGTTGCGTGCCCTGGATCACTTCGTCCATGAGACCCTGAACGTTGTCCAAATCGGGTTTCGTGCCAGTGAGAATCAGGTCGGCGATTTCTTCCCGCTTCCAATTGCCGATACCGGTTTCCTTGTCGGGCGTGATGTTAGGCACAGCCTGGCCTAATGGGCCGATCTTTTCCCCTGCTCCCGCCAGATAAAGCGATTGCTGCGGTACGCCGATCGAGTTGCGCGGTGTGTGGCAATCGCCGCAAAGAGAGACATGCTCGACCAAATAGCGGCCGCGCTCGATACCACTCTTGGGCGCCTGGGGCGGCGAGTTGTTGAAGCGACCGAATAATTTCATATAAACCCAGGTGCCCAGATTTCGCATGAACGGCACCGACGTTTTTAGCTCGGGAGCGGTTTTCCGCACCGGCTTCAGCGTCCTGAGAAAGGCGACGAGGGCGGTTAAATCTTCCTGTGCCATGCCGGAATATTTTTCATACGGCATCACCGGCAGAATCCAGCTGCCATCGCGGCGAAACCCTCTGGTAATGGCGTCGAGAACTTGCCGATCCGTCCAGTCACCCAGTCCGGTTTCTTTGTCCTGGGTAATGTTGGTGCTATAGACGGTGCCAAAAGGAATGGGAAAAGCCCGCGCGCCGGCGTTCGGGGTTCCTTTCGGCACCGTATGACAAGCACACCCGCCGGCGAGCGCAAAGATATACTGCCCTCTGGCCACCATCTTACTGTTGACTGGTTGACTCCAGACGGCGTCCTGAGAAAGCGCACAGACCCCTAGGCCACTGATGGCGAGAAGCTTCAACATGTGGGTTAATTTGGACAAAAGCATGGTGTTAGCGACCGGCCTCCTTGCGGATGTTTTCATTCAACTGCCGCAGCAAAGCGTAAAAGGTACGGTTGATCGGTGCCGGTTGCCCCGCTTGCTCCAAAAGCTGCACGACGATTCCGTTGAAGGCCTCGTACTCGAGCGCCTTGCCAGCTTCCAAATCTTGCAGCATGGAAGGTTTAAATGGTCCCAAGCCGCGCGAGAAAGCGATGGTCTCGGCAAACAGCGCGGCCGCCAATTCAACCCCTTGGACGAGCGCCGCGGCGCGCACCTCCGCCATGCAGTCAAGGGCGAGTTGCGTCAAGGTTTCAGACTCGACGATCTGTTGGGTGTGCACCCGGGCGAGCGCGCTGATCGCGCAAAACGGCGCATTCCATAGCAGCTTGGCCCATTGCACATTTTGAATATTACCGCTGATGGCGCAGGTAATGCCGGCCGTTGACAGCGCCCGTTCGATTCCGTTCACGGCCGTGTTGATGGCGCCGTCCAACGGACCAAAGATAATCTTGCCGCCACTGGAATGGCGAATGACGCCGGGAGCTTCGAGCTGCGCACCGACGTAAGCGACTCCGGCAAGAATTCGCTCCCCACCCCATAAGCCAGCGAGCTTTGTCGGGTTGTCTACGCCGTTTTGCAACGACAGAATCAACGTGCCGGCGCCGATCAGCGGACCGAGCGCCGCCGCCGCGGCCTCTGTGTCATAGGACTTGACGCAGAAAAGCACGAGATCGACGGCAGAGACTTCGGCAGCACTGGCAACGAAAGCAGCCGTTTGAATATGCCGATTTCCATCCGGGCTAAGGATGCGCAATCCCGCCCGGCGCATGGCTTCGAGATGCGCGCCGCGGGCGATAAAGACCACTTGGTGCCCCGCCTCTGCGAGCTTCGCACCAAAGTAACCGCCGACGGCGCCGCTGCCCATGACCGCGATATGCATAGATTCCACCGAACTGGGCGCGACTCTATTCTCGGGTTTAATCGATGTCAATTTCCCGGCGGTTTAAGCTTTGCGCGGCGATATGGTATGAGAACTATCGATGGAAAAAATCGATCCGCAAAGTGATCACGAACGTTTGCGCGGCTTTGTTCCGGGCCAGCAGGTTACTTTTAAGGGCAAACCCTACAGGATCCAACGGCGAACCACGCTGGCTTCCGGCGAAGCGGCGGTGGTGTTGCAGAGCGAAATAGAACAGTTTCTGATCAGCTCCGAGCAGTTTCTTCGCGGCGTTGCAAGCTAAAACTCGCCGCTAGTGCGCCACAAAAAGTTAGCGAAGGAGTGACATCGTGGAAAAAATCCGTTTGACGTTGGCCTGTTGGGACTATGATCGCACGCGCGCCTTGCAGGACGGTCGGGTCGAGGTGGAGGGTGTGGATCTCACTTACTTGCCGCTGCGGGTCGAAGAAACGTTTTGGCGCATGCTGCGCTACGGTGAGTTTGACGTTGCGGAAATGTCGACGGGTTCATTTCTCATGTCGCGCGACAAGGGCGCACCGCGCTTGATCGGCATCCCAGTTTTTCCGTCGAAGACTTTTCGCCATTCCTGTATCTACATCAATACCGACTCGGGTATTAGCAAACCCGCCGACATGGCCGGCAAGCGCGTCGGCGTTCCCGAATACCAGATCACCATGGCCACCTGGGCGCGCGGCATTCTGCAGCATGAATACGGCGTTGCGCCAGAAAAAATGAAATGGTTCACCGGCGGCGAGGAACACCCCGGGCGTCAGGACAAAGTCAAACACAACCTGCCACCCAACATCGATATCCAGGCGATTCCGCCGGACAAAACCCTGTCGGCCATGCTCGAAGGCGGCGAGATCGACGCCATGATCTCGGCGCACATGCCGTCGCCGTTCGTACGCCGCCACCCCAAGGTGCAGCGCTTGATCCCCAACTTCCGCGAAGTGGAGCAAGAATATTTTAAGCGAACGAAGGTTTTTCCGATCATGCATACCATAGTGATCCGCGAAGAAATCTACGAAAAACATCCCTGGATCGCGCAGAGTCTTTTCAAGGCGTTCGACGAGTCCAAGCGGCTGTGCCAGGAAGCGATGTACGAATTCTCCGCGCTTAAATACATGCTCGCATGGTCCATCGACGAGATGGAAAAGGAACGCGAAGCGCTCGGCCCCGACCCTTGGGCTTACGGCCTGGAGGCCAATCGCCATGTGCTCGAGACTCTGGTGCAGTACACCTATGAGCAGGGGCTCATCAGCAAGCGGCTCGAAGTCGATTCGCTGTTCGCCAAAAGTACGCTGGAGGAATTTAAAATCTGAGTTTAGCGAGATCGGTTCGGTAGAAGCTCGTTGTTAGGTCTAGATTCCATGGCCGAGGAAAAGAGCCCGACATTCGAAGAAACCAAGTGGTGGATTGACCGCGGTCCGGTCAAGGAGCGGGAAAAGCCCGCGACTCCGGTCAAAGGTATTATCGAGACTTGGGCTTACGAACTGCTGAAGAATTACAATCAAGACCAAGCGGCCAAGAATCTCGTCGACATCAACACCAGGCTGCTCAACGGCATGTCCGTTGGGGCCGGGGAGTGGGGCTATTACTCGCTCGACGTGGGCACCTATCCGCTGGAGAAGCTCGCCAGGATTAAAAGTGGTCTACCCCTGCCTCCTGGCACGCGCGGCATTGTCATCGACGCCGGTTATTCTGTTCGGGTGATTATCACCGGGGAGCCGGTGGGGGAGCGCTACGTCGATATCAACTTCACCGACGCTCCGTCTTTGGACTTTTGGATAAACGGGCAGTTGGTCGACGAGCGAGTATACTCAAACATGGGCGAGGCTCTGAAAAGAATTCGCCCCGAATTGTCACGCTACTTGAACCCGCCGAAGGATCTTTAGTGGCAGCCGCAGGTTTGCGGCGTGCACGCGCAACCGGCGCCGCTCGTCAAGTCCGCTTCCTTCCCAGTTGCGGGCGAGCTAAACACCGATAATTGTTTGTTCACGGTTTTGCTTTGGCATTTTGGGCAGGCGACTTTTTCGCGCGTGGATCGCACGATCGTTTCGAAGTGATGATCACAGCGACGACAGCTGTATTCAAAAATCGGCATGGTTTCTCCCGATGCGCTCTTCGTAATATAATTCGCAGAAAGGATTTAAGCTCGTTGGGTTTTGGCTTTCTTTAGCCTGGCAACCTCACGAACCAGCGGGTCACGCGGAATCGGCTCCAGGGCGGTGACTTCCAACCCGTAGCCGCGCAGGCCAACAAGATGCTTCTTGTTGTTGGTCAGGAGGCGCATCTTACCGACGCCGATGTCGCGCAAAATTTGCGCGCCGATGCCGTATTCTTTGAAATCTGCCTGATAGACGAACGAGCGGTTCATGTCACGCTGTTGTTTGCCTTCAAGCTTTGGGTAGGCGACCATCGCCGGGCGCAAACCTCTGAGTTCGGGTCGGAGGTAGAGAATGACGCCCTTGCCGGCCTTGGCGATGATTTCCATGGAGCGCTGAATCACGGCGTTGGTGTTGAGCAATTCAAATCCGAACACATCACCGGGAACATATTTGGTGTGAACACGCACCAAAGTTTCTTCCTTGGGCGAGATAGTGCCCTTGATCAGCGCCAGGTGTTCGCTCTGGTCGACATGCGTATTATAGACCACCGCTTGAAACATACCGCCCGCCCGGGTCGGCAGCGGCGCGGCCGCGGCCTTGTAGACCAGCGAATCGTAATTCAGCCGGTATTGAATCAGGTCCGCGTTGGTCACCACTTTGAGTTTGTGTTTTTTGGCAAAGCGCATGAGGTCCGGCTGGCGCGCCATGGTGCCGTCCTCCTTCATGATCTCGCAGATCACGCCGGCAGGCTTTAAGCCGGCAAGCCTGGCCAGATCTACCGAGCCCTCGGTTTGTCCCGCTCGAACCAACACACCGCCATTGCGGGCGCGCAGAGGAAAAATATGGCCCGGAATAACCAGATCCTGGGGCTTGGCGTCGTCGGCAATCGCGTCGAGAATGGTCTTGGCTCGATCGGCGGCAGAAATTCCGGTAGTAATGCCCGTTGCCGAGTCGACTGAAACGGTAAATGCGGTGCCGAAAGGCGAGGTGTTCTCGGACACCATCATCGATAAACCCAAATGGCGGACACGCTCTTCAGTGAGCGGCAGGCAAATCAAACCGCGCCCATAGGTCGCCATGAAGTTGATCGCTGCCGGCGTAGCCTTCTCTGCGGCCATGCAGAGGTCACCCTCGTTCTCGCGGTCCTTGTCATCCATTAAGACGACCATCCGGCCGCGCCGGATCTCGTCAATCGCTTCTTCGATCGTAGCTAATGGCACGGATCACACTCTACCATCTTGCCCTTAGCGGTCAACCGGGAAGCGCATCGGCGGGCAATCTGGGATGACAGAATCGGCAGCCCGCCGCGCGCCCACGAATCGCGTCGCAAGCGGTCATGTTGACATTCGCCCTTGGAGTGTTAGCGTGATGTCGAGTCGATAGGTTCCATGAAGCTCCGCAAAGTTAAAAACAGCGCAGCGATGCTCGGTCTGCTGCTGATTTTTTTTATACTTGGAGGCTTTGCCGTCAGCCTGGCCCAGGATAGTTTGGCGCTTGGCCCGGTTCATTCAGCGGACTGGCGCCATGGCGTGCCGGCGGCGCCCGCACCTCTGGATGGGTATACGCTGCGCGTCGGCTGTAGCGTTGAAACCGTCGACGTCCCGGCCTTCTCCGGGCGGGTCGCACAAGGAATTGCGGTTGCCGAGAAGAGCTATGCCGTGCCGGCCTGCTGGTCCGTTCCGAACGCCATGGGGGCGCGCAAAGTTGCCCTCCATCTCCTCGATTCCGTTCTGTTAATCTAGTTCGCTTTGCCGACGCGCCACCCCTCTAACTGATCATTCGATCCATTTCCCATGGTCACGACGATCCGCTGACTCGATGGGTTAGTGGCATTATCGATCGGTTTGGCAAGCGCGTCTTCGCTGGCCGGCGGCGCCCGGGTAATCGTGGCGCGGCAGGGATCTGGAACAATTTCGACAAGGGTTTGTCTAATTTCAACGGAGGTACCTTCATGATCGGCAAAAAAGCGGGCAGAGCAACGCCATCGAAGCATCGAATTCGGACGCCGTTTTGGTTGCAGGACTTACAGTCGCGCAGCGTTGCGGTTGAAGAAAAGGTGATGACGCTCTTCCAGCCCGATATCCTCGTGGGCGCCCAATTTCAAACGACCTATCAAAGACGGTTTCATCTTGACCCCGAAAGAGTCCTTATGCTCGCCGTGTTGCAGGACGCCGTGGTCTGTTTTCAAGAGAACGTGGCGGCGAAGTGCAAGCGCAAGCAAACCATGCACCTAGATGCCGAGGAATGGGTATTGAACAAAGACCGCTCCTATCTGTTCTCGTTTGAAAACATTTGCGAGGCGTTGGGCTACGACGCAAACTACATGCGCGAGGGGCTGCTGCGGTGGAAGAGGATGAGACTGGGGAGCGGTAGCGAACGTTGCGCGCAGCCAATGATCGGTCGCGTCGGAACTTAAAGAAACCAAAAGCGAGAAAAACATGGCGGGGCGAAACACGACCATTAAGGCCCCGAAGAAGAGGTAGTAATCAAATGACAACGGAATCACCACAGATACGGCAGAGGTTCAGCGTTTCATCGCTGCTCGTGAGCAGTGCGTTATGCGTACTGGCCGGCGTCGGCATCAGCGGCGCCATTGACCATTATCAATCGGGTGGCCGCACAATGGCGGTCAGCGCTGCGACGGCACCCGCTGTGACTCAAGGCTTGCCCGATTTCGCCACCCTGGCGAAGCGGGTGGGGCCGTCGGTGGTCAACGTTTCAACTACCCAGATTCGCAAAACCGCGCAGGACTCGCCGTTCCCGTTCGATAGCGACGATCCCATGAGCCAGTTTTGGCAAAGATTTTTTGGCGGCCGGGTACCAGGCGGGCAGCAACGGCTGAACGGCCTCGGCTCGGGTTTCATTATCGATCCGAATGGTACGATTCTCACCAACTATCACGTCGTCGACGGCGCCCAGAAAATCTCCGTGACCTTATCGGACGGGAAAACTTATGACGCTAAGGTCATAGGCAAAGACCAGAAGACCGATATCGCGGTGATCAAAATCGACGCCGGACAAAATCTTCCCGCTGTCACCCTCGGTGATTCAGATCGTTTGGAAGTCGGTGAGTGGGTCATGGCGATCGGCAATCCTTTTGGTCTCGATCATACCGTGACTTCGGGTATCGTCAGCGCCAAGGGGCGGCAGATCGGTTCGGGACCGTACGATAACTTCATCCAGACCGACGCATCGATCAATCCGGGCAACTCCGGCGGTCCCTTGATCAATTTGCGCGGCGAAGTGGTCGGAATCAATACGGCGATCTTCAGCCAATCGGGCGGCAATATCGGCATCGGCTTCGCGATTCCGGCCAATTCCGTCAAAGAGCTGCTGCCACAATTGAGAGACAAGGGGAGAGTCGTTCGGGGTTATCTTGGCACCACCGTGCAGAAAATCACACCGGAAATCGCCGACTCGCTCGGCTTGAAGCAGCACAACGGCGCCCTGGTGGCGAATGTCGTGAAGGGCAGCCCGGCAGAGCGCGCCGGCATCAAAACCGGAGACATCATCATTGAATTCAATCGCAAGGAAATTAAGGATTCTTCGGATCTCCCCGTCATCGTCGCGCGTGTCACGCCCGGTACCACGGTACAACTCAAAGTGTTGCGCGATGGCAAGGAGGTCGCTTTGCCGATCACGGTCGGTGAAATGAAGGAAAGCGAAGTCGTCGCCTCGGGCGAAGAGGGAGACTTAGGTTTAGCGGTGCAGCCGGTCACACCTGAGATCGCCCAGAGCCTCGGCTTGAACCGCGTAGAAGGGATCGTCGTCACGGCGGTCAACCCCGGTAGCGCGGCAGACGAAGCGGGTCTGCGGTCGGGCGACGTGATCACGCAGATCAACCGCCGTCCGGTCAAAAACATGGCGGACTACAACCGCGAAATAAGCCGCAACGAAAAAGGAAAAGCGGTGCTGTTTCTCGTGCAAAGAGGGCAATCCAGCATGTTCCTGGCCTTGAAACGCTGATTCTCATCCGAGCTCGA
This sequence comes from Chloroflexota bacterium, assembly GCA_050257635.1. GTDB lineage: Bacteria > Desulfobacterota > Binatia > UBA9968 > UBA9968 > DP-20. Next base: position 16,310 of record JBLMXG010000140.1, on the reverse strand, counting down.
TTTTCTCCCGCCCAGCTTGAGTTCTATCACTATCGTGGCGCTTGAGCTGGGCGTTTTTTTTTGGCTTACTGCACCGAACCCTTTTCCATCGGCAGGCCAACGAGTGCAATTTATTCGGCCGCCGTTTCCTGCTAGATTACCTACTTTCAGTTAAGCATTGGGGAGAAACGTTCGATGAAAGTAGGATTGATCGGCCACCGGAGCGCGGGGAAAACCACGATTTTCAACATGCTCACCGGGCTCCACGCACAGGTCGGCGGTTACGGCGGCAAGGAAGATGTTCACCTTGGCGTCATCAAGGTTCCCGATGCCCGCATCGATAAGCTGTCGCAGATCTTTAAACCCAAAAAGACCACTTACGCGGAGATACGCTTCACCGATTTTCCACCAAGCCAGGGCGAAGAAGATCTAAAGTCGAATACGGCGCTGCTCACCCAGATGCGCGAAGTTGACGCAATCGCACTGGTGCTTGACGATTACAGCTCCGAGGCCAAACCGTTAAAGGAGCTGAACACCCTCCTTACCGAAATGATTCTGGCCGATCTCACGGTGGTCGAAAACCGCCGCAACCGGATCAAAAAGGAAAAAGCCCGGCCGCAGGAAGAAGCGTTGCTCGAACGCTGTGCCCAGGCGTTGGAGAACGAAGAAAGTTTGAGAAATCTAGATTTCATCGCCGACGAGGAAAACCTGGCCTCCGGCTTTGGTTTTCTCAGCCGCAAGCCCGTGCTGGTGATTTTCAACCAGTCCGAAGAGAAGGCCGGGCAGCCGTTGGATGCTCTTTATCAGGAGGAGATCGCGCGCCGGAGATTGCAGGGGCTTGCGCTCGCCGGGAAAGTCGAGATGGAGATCGCGCAGCTCGATGAAAGCGATCGCGCCGCCTTCTTGCAGGAAATCGGCATCCAAGAGCCGGCCCGGGAGCGCTTCATTCGCGCGTCCTATGCGCTGCTCGATCTGATCAGTTTTTTTACCGCTGGCGAAGACGAGGTGCGCGCCTGGACCATCGCGCAGGGCACGGCCGCCAAAAAAGCCGCCGGCAAGATCCATAGCGATATCGAGCGCGGCTTCATTCGCGCCGAAGTTATCGCCTACGAAGATTTCATCATTCACGGTAGCGAAGCCAAGTGCAAAGAAGCCGGGAAGTTCCGTCTCGAAGGCAAAGACTACATCGTCAAGGATGCCGATATTATTCACTTCCGATTCGCCGTCTAGTCTCTTGGCTCCGGAGTTTCATTTCAACCCGTAACGGGCGGTGATAAAGCTCAGTCCGCTTGTGCGGGCGCTCGCGCTTGTCTTGACTGGCGTCTTTTGTTAGTCCTGCCTCTGTTCGACAATCCAACCGAATCCGAGAGGCAGGCGTATGAAAACACTGATTCAAGGCGGCTACGTCGTCGGTTTCGACGGCAAGGAGCATGAAATCATCAAAGACGGCGTCGTCGTGTTCGACGGTGATCGCGTCGAGTTTGTCGGCAAGGACTACGCGCAACCGGTGGGTAAAAAGATCGATGCCAGAGGCTGCCTGGTATCGCCCGGTTTCATCGACACGCACTTTCACTCCGGCATCAATGCCAGCGATTATATTCTTAACGATTCGACAAAAACCGATTTCTTCGCTTCCAATTATCTCGCCCATGGCGGGCCGACGCGCGAGGGCGCGCATTCGGCGCATTTGAAAGACGTCGACATCGGCCAACGCTTTTCCTTGATTCATGTGCTCAAGAGCGGTGTGACCACTACATTTGACATCGGCGGCGCCGGCGGCGAACCGGAGCGCTACGTCGACATGATCGATCAGGTGGGCATCCGTTGCGTTGCCGGACCGAGCTACAAAAACGTCAGCTTCTTTCATGACCGAAAAGGCCGATTGGAGTACGACTGGGACGATGAGCGCGGCAGCAGGGGACTGAAAGCGGCCGTTGATTTCGCCAGGAAATTCAACGGCGCGTGCAAGGGTCGCATGGGCGCGATGCTCTTTCCCGGTCATGTGGACTCGTGCACGCCGGCGTTGCTCAAGGACACGAGGAAAGCGGCCAAGGAGGCCGGCGTCGGCGTCCAAATTCACGCGACGATCAATCTGTTTGAATTCCACACTGTCATGCAGCGGGAGCGCTGTACGCCCATCGAGCTGCTCAAGAAAATCGGCTTTCTCGATCCTGCAGTCTCGCTGTCGCACTGCATTTTCGTCAGCGGCCATAGCTGGCTCGCCTATCCCTACGGCGACGATCTCAAAATTATCGCTGACTCCGGGGCGTCGGTGGCTTACAGCCCATTGAAATATTTGAAGCTCGGGATCTTGATGGAGTCTTTTGACAGATATCGGCAGGCCGGCATCAACATGGGCATCGGCACGGACACTTTTCCGAAAGATATTTTATCTGACATGCGTTATGCCGCTATCGCTTCGAGAGTTGCCGACAAAAGCTTTCTTGCCGGTCACCCGCGCGACGTGTTCAACGCGATCACCCTCGGCGGCGCCAAAATGCTCGGCCGAGACGATCTCGGCCGCCTGCAAACGGGGGCGAAGGCCGATATCACCATCATCAATCTTCGCGACATTGCCTTTGGCGCCGTGCGCGATCCGATCCGCTCGCTGATGGAGACCGCTGTCAGCCGCGACGTGCGCACCGTCATCGTCGACGGCGAGACGTTGGTCGACAACGGCAAGTACCTCCGCCTCGACGAACAGGAGCTGCTCGATAAAGTCCAAGTGAAAGGGGAACAAGTCTGGGACAGCGTGCCTAGATGGCACTGGACCGGCAAGCCCATCGACGAAGTCGTGCCGCCGAGTTTCAGGATAAAATAAAATCCACGCCTTATAATATTCGGCGGCGTCGTTGATCGGGTCGAAAGCGTTCGACAATTCTGTCCGTGTTGGCAGCTCAGGGCCATACTCGACCGCTAAAGATCACTCGCAGGAGACGGTTCGTAAAAGACCAGGGAGTTGCCCAGTGCGTTCGGATTTACAACACTAGATCAGTTCCTTCAATTGAGCTAGCAGCCCTCTAATCTCTTCAAACCCTTTTTGCCAAAACAGCGGGTCGTGGGTGTCGACGCCAAGCGGCTTGAGCAGCGCCTCTGGCGTGTCTGAGCCGCCGGCTTCGAGCAAAGCGAGATATTTGGGCACGAAGCTTTTGCCTTCGTCTTTGTACATGCGATAGAGCGCGAGGACGAGCAGCTGACCGAAGACGTAGCTATAGCAATAAAAGCGCGAGTGGATGAAGTGCGGAATGTACGACCAGCCCCAGCGGTAGCTGTCGGGTAGATCGACGGCGCTCCCGTAGTATTTGCCGTTGGCTTCGAGCCAAAGACTTCCTAGAGCTTCTGGCGTCAGCCGTTTTTCTTTTCTCGCCGAAAAAGCAAGCTCTTCAAAGCGCGTCAACACGTTTTGGCGAAATACGGTGGCGAAAATGTCTTCGATCTTGCCGGCGAGCAGCGCGATCCGCACTTGCGGATCGGTTTGCTGGGCGAGCAAATAGTCAAACACCAGCATTTCGCCAAAAACCGAAGCGGTCTCGGCGGTAGTGAGCGGCGTGTCATAATTGAAATAGTTTTGCTTTCGGCTCAGGCAGCCGTGCAGACCGTGACCGAGCTCGTGAGCGACGGTCATAACGTCGCGCAGATTGTCATCGTAGTTGCAGAGAATGTAGGGATGGAGTCGCGGCGAGGGGGAAGCGCAAAAGGCACCGCCGCGTTTGCCTTTGCGAATCTCAGCGTCGATCCAGTTTTCGGCAAAAAACTCAGCGCCGATTTGTCGAAAGGTTGAATCAAAGGCCTCGAAGGCCTCGAGAATCACCCGCTGCGCTTGCTGATAGGGGAAGGGCCGCACGTCCTTGCCGACCGGCGCGTATTGGTCGTAAAGCGCCAGCCGGGGAAGCTTCAGCAGTGTCGCTTTGAGACAAAAATAGTCCTGCGCCAGGCTGTAATTGGATTCCGCCACATCCATCATGGTTTTGACCGCCGCGCCGTCGATTTCATTAAACAAATGGCGCTGGGCCATCGGATCCGAATACTTGCGCAGTCGGTCGATGGTCAGATGATCTTGGATGATCGTGTCATAGACGAAGGTCAGAACCTGGCTGTGCTGGGAGAGACCCTGGTAAAGGGTGTCCATAGCGCGTTGGCGCAGCGCCCGCTCGGGTTCGTGGAGCAAGGAAAGGATCTGGCTGAGATTAAGCTCTTCTTGTTTACCATTTTTTTCCAGTGTGAAGGTCAACGACGAAGTGACCTCAGAGAATAGCCGGCCGAAGGCATTGCGCCCGGTGTTGTCTCTTTCGTTGATGATTTTTTCCTCCGGCTCGGTCAAAGTATGCGGTCGGTACCGGCGCAAACTCGCAAGGTAATGATGATAGTCTTTCAGTGCAGGATCGGCGAGCAGACGATTCGCCACCGCATCGTCGAGCTTGAGCCATTCGAGCTCGAAAAACAGCAGCAGATTGCGAATCTCTATGGAGCGCTGCTCGACTTGTTGTTCCAAATCTTGATATTCCGCTCTGGTCGTGTCGGCGGCATAGAGCAGGCCGGCATAGCTGCCGACACGGCCGAGAGCTTCGTAAATAATCTCCAACTCTTTCAGGGCATCCAGCAAGACCGCGGCAGTCAAGGCGTTCGTCTGTTTGAAGCGCGGACGAAAGCGCGCCGCGAAGGCTTCGGCGTGCGCGTGGCAGTCTTTTAAAGTTGCGTTGATGTGCTGGTCGTTGTGGGCGGAGAACAGATCGGTCAAATTCCATCTCACACCTTCGGCACTGTTGGTCGGCATGGAGACCTGCTTCCTTTCCAGATTGCAAAGTTCAGGCGCTGTTGAACTGCAAACGAAGTAAAGATATAGCACAAAAACCAGGTCTCAAGAGAGGAGCACTCCTGTGTCTGATTTATCAGAGCTTAAAGTTAAACTCGCCATGGCGTCGAGAATGCTATTCAATGCCGGGCTGGTGGACTACAGCGGCCATATCAGCGCGCGCGTCCCTGGTTCCGATCATCTCGTAATTCTGCCCCATCCCGTCAGTCGAGCGACCGTAAAGCCGGACGACATGGTGATCACGGACTTCGAAGGGAAATTGATCGAAGGCAAGTACAAGGCGCCGTCGGAAGTGAATATGCACGCGCGGGCGTATAAAGCGCGCAGCGACATCCAGAGCGTTGCACATCTCCATAACCACATGATTGCGACCCTCTCGATGGTGGATAAGCCATTTTATCCGGCATCGTCCAATCCCGGGGCTTTCTTCGGCCCCGGCCCATTACCGAAATACATGGACCCCGCGCTCATCCACACAGTCGAGCAGGGCGATGCCGTGGCCAAGGCTCTTGGCAAGGCTGACGCGGTGATGCTGCGCGGGCATGGCTCGATGGTGGTGGCCCACTCCATTGAATGGGTCTTCGCCGGTTGCGTCGATTTAGAAGAAGCTGCGTCCAGGTACTACAAGGCGTCGCTACTCGGTCCGGTGCTCATGTATAACGAGGACGAGACCCGGCGCGTCATGAAGCAGCGACGCAAAGATTCCGTAGTGCAGAAGGTTTGGGATCATAACGTCGCGAAGACCGGGCTTGCCGGCTTGATGGGCGGTATCTAGACCGCTACCGTCTTTTTTATCCAATTCCTTCATTATCAGGTGATTGGCCGGGACAGGCGAACGCCTACAGTTCTGGCCGTAGGATTTATCCTACGATTCCGTTATACAAACGTCGATTTTCCCCTCCGCGTTTTTTCTTGCACGTCCGAGCAACTCTGTGGTATAGAATGTGATTCAAGCCACTGAGGAGTTGTTTCACAGATGTACGATGATTTTCTAGCAAGAATACTCGAGCCGGATATTTTTTTACCCTCGCAGTTTTACGGCTCGGGTGCCTTGTCACGCAAGCTGGAGGGTGAAAAGCGGTTAATGATAGCGGTCCTCAAAGACGCGGTTGAGTGTTTGGATAAGTATCGCGGTTCCCGGAGCAGTGCGGGCCAGAGCCAATACGAAAACGCGATCGAATGGGTTGAGGACAACAGCAACGACTGGCTGTTTTCTTTCAACAATATCTGTGACTTGCTTGGGTTCGACCCGGAATACCTGCGCGAGGTGCTGCTCAAGCGGGAAAACCGTTACAACAAGCCGATACGCCAAAAAGTGCTTTCTTTGGCCGCCATGGGCGGACACTCATAAAACTAGTTTCTTCTGGCCTTCACGGCAGTTAGTTCTTCCTTGATCAATTGCGCACGGGGTGAGTTTTCACCCAACGCTTTGATTGCCCGTTGGTAATCGGCGATTGCTCGTTTGTCTTCGTCTTGGAGTAAATAAGACCGCCCAAGGTAGTAATAGCCGTCCCCGGCTCGTCCAAGCCTTCCGTATACCATGCCAAGGCGGTATACGGGCCGATCCCAATACGGTGCTAAGTTCTGAGCGTTAAGATAGGCACCCGCCGCGCTCCGCAAATCATTTGACTTCTCCAGCATTTCACCCAGATAGAGATACGTGAGGGGCTCGTTAGGCTCCAATGCCAGAGACCGGTCAAAGGCCTCCCTTGAAGCCGCAAAGTCGCCCGTGTCCCCATATAGGCGACCCAAGTCGCGCTGCAAACCAGGATTGTCGGGCTTCAATTGACGGGACCGTTCGTAATGTTTCTTCGCGTCGGCCGTTTGTCCCTGCAGTTGCTCAATAAAGCCCAACAAATAAAGAAGATCTGGGTCCTGTGGGTTGTGTTGAACCTTCTTTAGGTACTCAGCGACCACTTCGTTTCGCGTCGACCGATCCATGCGGATAATGATCTGCACTTTTTTCAGCGCGTCTGGCTCGTCGGGACGTGTAGGAGTTGCACCAATCGATTTAACGACGAGCTCCGCATTGGCGAGCCGTTCCTGGCTGAGTGGGTGGGTTAAGACATAGGCCGGAACGTCGATTGGATTTAGAGTCTTTTCTTGGTCCAACATTTTGAGGAACTGGACGGTGCCCTTTGGATTATAGCCCGCCGCCGCCATGTATCGCGTCCCGAGGGTATCGGCTTCCATCTCGAGCTGACGGCTATAGGCTAGTTGGCGGGTCGCAGCGACCGCCTGACCTACCATACCCGCGGCCTGCCCGCCGCTGCCGGTTTTCGCTAGGAGCACCATGCTGAGTAGGCTTAATATCGAGATGGCGTCGGGACCCGAGGAGCGGACCATATGATGTCCCTTGATATGGGTTATTTCATGGCCCAGCACGCCGGCGATCTCGTCGGTGTTTTGGGCCCGCTCGATCAAGCCGGAATAAATGTAAACCGATCCTCCGGGAACGGCGAAAGCATTGAGTTGATCGTCCTCTACGACAAAGAAACGGTAATCGAAAGACTGCGGTCCCATGGCGGCGAGAATTCGGCGGCCAATGCGGTCGATATAACGCTCGACTTCCGGATGAGTGATGAATTTTAGCTGCTTCTTTGCCTCGCGGCGAAATTCGCGGCTGATTCTGGTTTCATCGTCTTCGCTCGGAGGCGTTACGCCGGGAACCGAGGGTAGATTCGCGGGCAATGAGCTGCAGCTCGCGAGAACGGTCGCGGCGGCCAGTATCAGCGCGCACAGCGGGCGAGCGCGCTTGGGTTTACCGGCTAGGAAAATCATTGATGGAGTATAAAGAGTGGTTGGTGAGCGTTCAATAGCGGCTGCGCTATTACGCGGCAACAGTTGACGAGGAACCGACGACACCCTATCCTCTCGGCTAGTTCATTCAACTCGAGGTGCAATGATGTCGAACAAATTCGAAGTGCCGCACAAGCAGCTGGCGTGGCGCTGCGATCTCTCCTTTCTTCCCTTTACCTGCACGGCGGAGATGACGCCGCTAGAGGATTTCATCGGTCAAGAGCGCGCGATCCGGGCCATCGAATTCGGTCTGGGAGTCAACAAGCCTGGCTTCAATATTTTTGTCACCGGCCTTACGGGTACCGGAAAAACCAGCATCATCAAGGCGTTTCTGAAAAAAATCACTAGCCAAAAAAGCACCCCTGCGGCCGACTCAGCGACCCCGGAAGACTGGTGCTACGTGTACAATTTCAATGATCCCGACCGGCCGCAGGCGCTTAAGATTCGCCGCGGCTGGGGCAAACTGCTTCGAACCGACATGGAACAACTGGTCCAAAATCTCCTGCGCGAAGCCAAGAAGATGTTCGAAAGTGACGAGTACGCGCATCAACGCCAAGAGATGGTCGAGCAATTGCAGAAAAAGCAACAAGAGATGATGGAATCTTTGATCCAGGAGGCGAGTCAAAACGGCTTTACCCTGCGCATGACGCCATCGGGCATCGTGCTTTTGCCGACCAAAGACGGCAAGCCCATGCAAGAAGCGGAGTACCTGGCGTTATCGCACGAAGAAAAGAAACGGCTCGAAGACAGCCGCGGCGAGATCGAGAAGAAAGTCGAAGCGACCTTGCGCGAGGGCAAAAAACTCGAACGGGAGATCGCCGAAAGGCTGGAAGCGGCGGAAACCCAGGCGGCGGACTATCTCGTGCGCATTCCGCTCGCCGATCTCAAAGAAAAATACCGCGACTACCCCAAGGTGATCGCTTACCTCGACATGGTGCGAGATCATATACTGAAAAATTTGCAGCGCTTCAAAGGCTCCGAAGCCGCGCCGGCGGTGTCCCCCATTGGGCCGATATTGTTTGGCGAGCCGCCGGGCGATGCATTTCTGCCGTACCGAGTCAACGTGTTCGTCGACAATAGCGACACTCAAGGACCGCCGATCATTGTCGAGACCAATCCCACCTATCACAATTTGATTGGCGTCGTCGAAAAAAAACCGATTGCGGGCGGTTACTTTACCGATTTTACGCTGATCAAGGCGGGTTCCATCAGTCGCGCCAACGGCGGCTACTTGGTGCTCTACGATCGCGACGTGTTCTCCAACGCTGGAGTTTGGGAAGCGCTGCAGCGGGTGATCAAGAACCGCGAGCTTCGCATCGAGGAGCCTGGCGCATTCTTCGGATTTGTTCCACCGCAGGGGCTGCGCCCCGAGCCGATCCCAACCGATACCAAAGTCATTATGATCGGCGACCCCTACTTATACCGAACTTTGGCTTCCGTCGATCCGGATTTCCGCGAGACTTTCAAGGTCAAGGCCGATTTTAATTTTGAAATCAATCGAAGCCAGGAGAACATCACCGCGTTCGCCTGTTTTGTCAGCGACTACTGCAATCGAGAGGGGCTGCGCCACTTCGACACCGAGGCCGTCGCGCGCATCATCGAATACTGCGCCAGGCAGGTTGAGGACCAAAACAAACTTTCAACCCGATTCAGCGATATGGTCGATCTGCTGATCGAGTCGGATTACTGGGCGGAAAAAGAAAACGCTCAGCTGGTGGCCGGCAAGCATGTCGAGCGGGCGGTGCTGGAGAAAACTTTTCGCCTCAACCTCATCGAAAAACACCTTCAAGAAATGATCGCGGAGGGAACCGTGCTGGTGGATGTCGACGGCGCGATCACCGGTCAAGTGAACGGTTTGGCCGTGTACTCAATGGGTGATTTTAGCTTCGGCAAGCCGTCGCGGATTACCGCAAAGACTTTCATGGGGCGGGGTGGCATCACCAACATTGAACGGGAGTCCAAATTGAGCGGCAAGACCCACGACAAGGGAGTGTTGATTCTCGGTGGTTATTTGGGCGGCAAATACGCGCAAGAGAGCCCGTTGTCGCTGGCGAGCACCATCTGTTTCGAGCAGTCCTACGACGGCGTCGATGGCGACAGCGCCTCTTCCACCGAGCTCTACGCGATTTTATCGAGTTTGTCCGAAATTCCGATCAAGCAAGGCATTGCCGTGACCGGTTCGGTCAATCAGAACGGAGAGGTCCAGGCGATCGGCGGCGTCAATCAAAAGATCGAAGGACATTACGATATCTGCCGGCTCAAAGGTCTGACCGGGGCGCAGGGCGTCATGATCCCGCGCGCCAACCTGCGTAACCTAATGCTGCGTTCCGATGTCGTCGACGCGGTCAAGGAAAACAAGTTTCATGTTTACGCCGTGAGCACCATCGATGAAGGCATCGAAGTTCTTACCGGCGTGACGGCAGGCAAGCGTGACGGCGAGGGCCAATATCCGGAAGGAACGGTCAACCATGCCGTCCAGAAGAAATTGCGCCAGTTTACCGAGTTGCAAAAAAAGCTAGGCTTATCCAACGATCAAAAAAACTCCGACGCGCGTGCGGAAACGAACGACCGCTAGCCTTCGCGCGCCTTGGTCGAATCTGGCCGGGTGCCGAGCGGCACGGAGATCTGCACGGTTTTGCCTCTGCGCAGGATGGTCAGTTTCACGATCCTGCCGGCCTCCAAACCGCCAATCATGCGCGCCACGTCGCGCGGGCTTTCGACCTGGGTTTCGTTGACCGACAAAATGATATCCTGCTTTTGCACTCCACCTCGCGCGGCCGGCTGGCCAGGCAATACCGAGCTGACAACGACGCCTTTGGCAGGGAAGATCCCCAGATGGCTAGCTTGTTCGAGAGAAATGCCGGACATCTGCACGCCCAGCCAGCCCCAGACAAACTTTTCACCGTTGGCTAGGCGCGGCACGATTCGCTTGATCACGTTGATGGGCGTTGCAAAGCCCATGTTGCCGCGCTCCGAAGCCATCGTGATCATGCCGATGACGTGACCTTTGATGTTGAGCAGCGGCCCGCCGCTGCCGCCGGGGTAGCCGCCCGCGTCGGTCTGAATAAATTCGAAGCTTGCCGAGTCCGGATAGCTCCGGCCGGCGCGGCTGACGATGCCCAGATTCATCGAGCTCTCGCGACCAAAGGGATAACCGAATACCACCGCGAGGTCGCCGACGCGGATCGCGTCGGAATCGCCTAGAGGCAAGATCGGCAACTCTCGTTCGGTTGGGATTTTTAGAATCGCGATATCGACCTGGCTGTCGGCTGCAATCAGTTTCGCCGCCAGTCTCTGTGAATCGGCCAGCCTGATTTCGATCTCTTTGGCTTTATCGACCACATGCTGGGCGGTCAGCACGTAGCCGCGCGGGTCGATGATAAATCCGGAGCCGCGGCTGCCGCTGGGCTGCCCCGAGTTGCCTTTGGGGTCCGCCGTGCTCGTGCGTATCTGCACGAGCGCCGGCCGCGCGCGATCGGCCAACTGGACGAAGGCTTGATTGAGCCGTTCGAGCTCCGAATTGCTCGACTCGGGCGGCGCGTCGCGCCATGCAAAAGAGAGCGGGGTAGAGGGCGGGTCTTGCGCCGGCAACGGCGTCGGGCACAGCGCAAAAAAACTGCTGATGATGACCGCTGAAAATTTCACCTTTGCGCCTCCGGGAACTCTTTCTGCATTCCCTTTATCGAAAAGTATTTCATAGAACAAGCCGGCGGCGGGTTTGCGCTTTAGGCTGAGGGATATGGTATTCTTGGCGCAATGGGCGATGTCGAACCGAAAATTGTTCTAGTTACCGGCGGCAGCGGCGGCCTGGGCCGCGCGCTGGCCGAAGCCTTTGCCAAGCAGGGATGCCGCGTCGTTATCACTGCGCGTGACGCAAAGAAGCTCATGACGGTAGCGGAAACGATGGTGCGCGACGGCATGGATGTTCTCGCCATACCCTGCGATATCTGCCGCAGAGACCACGTACGGAGCGTCAACGAACGGATCACTGCCTGCTGGGGCGCCGTACAAATTCTGATCAACAGCGCCGGTATCGCGCGCGCGGTAAGCTTTGTGGACATGACCGACGATCTTTGGGACGACACTTTGAGCACCAATCTGACCGGGGCATACAACTGCTGCAAAGTTTTCCTGCCGGCCATGCTTGGAGCCAAGTGGGGGCGGATCATCAACATTGCCTCGACGACGGCAAAGGTCGGCTACGGCCACGTGACGGCATATACCGCATCCAAGCACGGCTTGCTCGGTTTGACGCGGTCACTGGCGCTGGAAGCGGCGCGCCATGGCGTCACGGTGAACGCGATCTGCCCCGGTTACGTTGACGACGAGCGGACCCGAGAGAACGCTAGAGTGATGGCCGAAAAAACCGGCAATAGCGTGAGCGAAGTTTTAAAATTCTTCGCCGCCAGCGCGCCGCAGAATCGTCTGATCGGGCCCGAAGAGGTAGCCGCTCTCGCGCTTCTCATGGCGTCGGAAAAACTCGGCGCCATGACCGGGCAGGCGGTGAACGTCGACGGCGGCGCGGTGATGGTGTAGCGTGTCGAATCGAGTAGCTCAGGACCGATATCGCTCCCGGCCCTTGCCTCGTGCCTATTGGCTATATTTGGAGGGAACATGGATTTTGAATTACCGGAAGAGTTAATTGCCGTGCGCGATTTGGCGCGGGAGTTTGCTGAGAAGGAGATCGCGCCCACGGCGGCAAAGGATGATCGGGAAAAAAACTTCCGCGGCGATCTTGTCAAGAAAATGGGCGAGTTGGGTTTTTATGGCACCATGATTCCTGAAACCTATGGCGGCAACGATCTCGGATTTCTTGCCATGGTGCTGATCACCGAAGAAATCGCGCGGGCACACAGCGCCATGCGCGTGGCGATCAACATGCAGATCGGTCCGGCGTTGACGCTGCTTCAATTCGGCTCCGAAGAGCAGAAAAAGAAATTCATCCCCGGCCTGGTGTCGGGCGATACGATAGGTTGCTTTGCCATCACCGAGTCCGATGCTGGTTCGGATGTCGCGGCAATGCGCACGACGGCGACGCGGAGCGGCGATAACTATCTGCTCAACGGCGGCAAACTTTGGATTTCCAACGGTCCAGTGACCAACGGTGGGCTAGTTTACGCCTATACCGACAAAACACAAAAACATCGTGGTATGAGCGCCTTTTTTACCGATTGGAGCGGAACGGGTTTGACGCGCAAATCACTCGAAACCATGGGTGCGCATTGCTCTCCTCTCGGCGAGTTGACCTTAGACAATTTTCCCATACCGGCGGCCAATCGTCTGGGAAACGAAGGCGACGGTTTCAAGATCTGCATGTGGCAGCTCAACCAAACCAGGCTTAACTGCGCGGCGGGCGCTTTGGGAGTGGCGCGGGCGGCAAAAGAAGCGGCGGTGAGCTACTGCAACCAGCGCGTTCAGTTCGGGCAGAAGATCGGCGAGTTTCAGATGAACCAGGACCTGATCGCGCAGATGATCGCACACGAAGAAGCGGCGCGGTTGCTCGTCCATCGCGCCGCTTGGCTCGCAGACCAGAAGAAACCCAACAATCTGGAGACCTCCGTCGGTAAATACGCCGCGGCGGAAGCCGCCAACTTCGCCGCGGACGCGGCAATGAAAATCCTCGGCGCCTACGGCTATTCCACGGAATTTCCCGTAGAGCGTTACTACCGAGACGCCAAGTCGTACCAGATCGTCGAGGGCTCCTCGAACGTGCAGAAAATGATTATTGCCCAGGACGCGCTGGGCTATAGAAAGGCGAATCGTGGGGCTTAGCGGCGATCGATAAGCCTGCGGATCAGGTCCATATTCAAACTATTTCTCACGTGCACCGCCAGACGATCATACTGCTGGTCGAGCGAAAAGTCCGCGGTTAAGGGCGAAAACGCGCGGCCTTTTCGCGCCGCAAGCTCGCTCAAGATAGCGTGGCGGAATTCATCGTTGTGAAAGAGTCCATGAAAATAGGTTCCCATGACGTTGCCATCTGCGCTTAAGCTGCCATCGAAGGTGGCGCATGGTTGCGAGGATCGTTCGATCAACTCAAATGGGTGATCGATGTTTGCGCCTCCCGTAGTTTGCCCCATATGAATTTCATAGCCGCGAATTTCAGCCCCCTCGGCGCGCACGAGGATACCCCGGTTCTGTGCGACCCGAGCGCGAATCTGATGCGTCGATTTCATCGGGAAAAATCGACTGCTGACAGGTAGAAGCGAGAGGCCCGCAGTGATCGGTGTGGCGGCTTCGATTCGGTCGGGATCGTGGATCGTTGAGCCCAACATTTGGTAACCGCCGCAGATGCCGATCACTGGGGTACCTTGTGCGGCTTGGCGAATGATTTCGCGATCTCGCGCCGCGGCGCGGAGACACCTAAGATCAGCGACGGTGCTTTTGGTGCCCGGCAAAATGATCAAATTCGGCTCGCCGAGATCGTCGCCAGCTTCGACGTAGCGCAGGCGCACGGCCGGTTCGCGCTCCAGGGGATCGAAATCGTCGAAGTTGGCGATATGAGAAAGCGCGATGACAGCGATGTCGAGATCGAAGCCGGTTCGGTTCTTCAGCGCACGGCGCTTTTCCAAGGTCAGGGAATCTTCTTCGGCGATGTGGATGTCGTGGAAGTACGGAATGACCCCCGCGACTGGCACGCCGGTGCGTTGTTCCAGCCAATCCAAGCCGGGCATTAATAGTGAAACGTCACCGCGAAATTTATTGACTATAAATGCCTTGACCAAAACTTTCTCTTTCGGCTCTAACAATTCCATTGTTCCCACGAAAGCGGCGAAGATTCCGCCGCGGTCTATGTCCGCGGCGAGGAGCACGGGCGAGTTGCAATAGAGCGCGACCTTCATGTTCACCAGATCGCGGTCCTTCAGATTGATTTCTGCGGGACTGCCGGCGCCTTCGATGACGACGAGATCGAAGGCGTTTCGCAGGCGATCGACGGATTCGGTTATGGCTGTCCAGAGTTCAGTCTTAAGCCGCAGAAAATCCGCGGCGGCGATGGTGTTGGCGACTTTGCCGCGAATGATGACTTGAGATCGATTATCGGCTTCCGGTTTGAGCAATATCGGATTCATTTCCACCGTCGGCGCAATACCCGCCGCTTCGGCCTGAACGGCTTGGGCACGGCCGATTTCGCCGCCGTCGGCGGTGACGTAAGAATTCAGCGACATGTTCTGCGCCTTGAACGGCGCGACTTTGAAGCCCTCTTGCTTGAAAACTCGGCACAAAGCCGTGACCAACATGCTTTTTCCGACCGAGGAGCCGGTGCCCTGAACCATCAGAGTTTTAGCTGGCATGGCGCTGCGATTAGCTGCGATCGATCATCGGGGACGGCGCGGCACAAAATAGCGGATCCCTGTTGCCGTATCCGTCATCGCTTTGATATCGACGCTCAGTAGCTCTTTGATTTTGCATTCCGTGACCACCTCGGCGACAGGGCCGAACGCACGCAGCTTGCCGCCGTTCAACAGCAGCGCCTTGTCGGCAAATAACGAAACCAGGTTCAGGTCGTGCAGCACCGTGACAATTGTGACGCATTTTTGAGCGCATAATCTTTTCAAGCCGGCGAGAATCTGCAGTTGATAGTGCAGATCGAGGTGCAATGTCGGTTCGTCCAGTAACAGGATGCGCGCCGACTGGGCCAATGCCCGCGCGATCAAAATCTTTTGCTGTTCGCCGCCGCTGAGAGTAGTAAATCGGCGCGCTGCGAGCGGTCTCGATGCCGTATGGTCGAGCGCTTCCTCGACCGCCGATAGGTCCGCGACCGACAAGCCGAAACGCGAATCGTGCGGATATCGCCCCAACGCAACCAGCTCGAACACGGTCAATGGAAAGCTCAAAACCGGTTGCTGCGACACGTAGGCGATCAGTTTCGCGCGCTCCTTGGGCGCGTAGGACGACAACGGCGCATCGAAGAGCTCGACCGCGCCCGAGCTTGGACGCAAAATGCCGAGCAATAATTTCAAGAGCGTGGTCTTGCCCGAGCCGTTCGGGCCGATCAACGCCAGCAGTTCGCCTTCGCCGAGAGTAAAGTTGACATTCGTGAGCGCGAGCCCGCTCTCGTAGCCGAAAGACAAGTCACGCGCTTCGATGGCGGTCGGCGTCGTCATTTTACAATCCATAGCCGCCGTTTTCCTTGCGGATTAAGAAGAGAAATATCGGCACGCCTACCAGCGAAGTGACGACGCCCACGGGCACTTCGGCGGGCGGGATCAACGTGCGCCCGGCGGTATCGCAAAGCACGAGAAATACACCGCCTGAGAAAAACGTCATGGGAAACAAAGTCCGATGGTCGGAGCCGAACATGAGCCGAATGATATGGGGCACGATCAGACCGACGAAACCGATCAAGCCGGCGACGGCGACTGAAAGCGAAGTGAGCAACGCAGCGAGGACGGCGAACAGCAGTTGAATGCGACGGGTGGCAACGCCGCTGCTTTCCGCCGTTTCCTCGCCGAGTAATAGGACGTTAAGCTCTGGCGCAAAATAGCAGGCGGCGAGGACCGCCGCAGGTATGCACGCCAGCGAAATCCAGGCGGTGTCCCAACTCGAACTGGAGAAGCCGCCGAGAAAAAAGAAAATCAAGGCCTTCAGCTCTTCACCGGCCACCGCGCCGGTGGCGGCAAAGCCGCGCCGGCAAACCGCGCCGAAGGCGGCCGCCGCCAAACCGGCGGTCAAGGTCCCGCTACCGACGCCGGCGCCGCAAGCGCAACAGGCGAAAGCC
>JBLMXG010000139.1:0-18723 GCA_050257635.1 Chloroflexota bacterium | reverse complement strand
CTTCTCACGCGCGCGGATGTGGTACCACCATTTAACCTTCTACGGTTTTCTCCTCGACTTCGCCGCTACGACCACCGCGGCCTTTTACGATCACTTTCTAAATTGGCAGGCGCCCTATCCGTACTTTAGCGCGCCGGTGGTGCTCGGCACCGTCGGCGGCATCGGTTTGATCGTTGGTACCGCGGGCCTGCTTTACTTGAAATGGAAAAGCGACCGCGCACCCGCCGATTCGACCATGCTGAACATGGACGTGGCGTTTCTCGTGCTGCTGTTTTTCACCAGCTTTACAGGTCTCGTCCTGCTCGCTCTCCGCGAAACCGCGGCAATGGGAACGCTATTGGTCATTCACTTGGGATTTGTGGCCGGCCTTTTCATCACTGCTCCTTACGGAAAATTCGCCCACGTGGTTTACCGTTATGCGGCGTTAGTGCGCTACTCGATCGAGCAGCGGCGGGAGGAGGGGCACTCGTCATAGGTTATCCTATTCTCAGCGAGATCGATTACGCGCGGCCCGTTCCGCGAGGTTTGCCGGCGCCTGGCTTGGCGGTACCCGATCCAATCGAACTATTTCGCTTCGCTCAGCCGAAACCCGCCTCTCTGGACTTTCTCGACTTCAATCTTATCCCCCGGATTGAGCGGGAAGACTTTCGTGCTGCTCTTGCCAAGGGCTTTCATATACTCCTGCGGCGTGCCAACCAAAGATGGGTTGGTCGCGTAGTGAATTGGCAGGGCATATTTGGGCTTCAAAAAATTGCGCGTTGCATAGGCGGCATCTTCCGGATTCATTACGAATTGACCGCCGCCGATGGGGATCAGGATCAGGTCGGGCTTGTAGTAATCGCCGATCAGTTTCATATCGCCGAACAGTCCCGTGTCGCCCATATGGTAGATTTTGAAACCGTTCTCCAGTTGGATGATGTAGCCGCAGGGCTCGCCGCCGAAATGGACTTCGTTCTTTCCGGTGGCCGGATTGTTCCAGACCAGTTCAGAATTGTGTTCGGCGTGCACCATAGTGATTTTTACTCCGCTCGGCCCGAAGGGCATGATCGACCCGCCCTGGCCCATTCGATTGGCGAGCTTCTGAGGAACGACGCCGAGCGAGGCGAGCGATGCCGACAGGCCCTGGGGCGCCCACAAAGGAGCGTTGTTCTTTTTCACAATCTCCGGCGCGTCGCCCAGGTGATCGCCGTGAGCGTGCGTCACCAGGACGAGATCGACTTTTCCGAGGTTGTCGAGATTGCGGTACTGCTCGGGGGTTTTCGGATTTTTTGTCAAGTAGGGATCGATGACGATAACTTTGCCTCCGGGAGTGGTCAGTTTGATGGCAGATTGCCCCAGCCAGAGGAGCTCGCCCCTTTCACTTTGCGCCCAGGACTGAGTCGTAAGCAGCGCAAGGGCGATGACGAGAGCGCATAAGATTCGTTTCATAAATGCCTCCGTGTGGTGTTTGAGTAATGACTCAGCTCTCGATACTCCAGGCCCGAGTCGATGTCCAGCGCCGAGGCGCGGGGTGCTTGATCGATTTCACCTTAGCCGGCCAGCGGAGATAGGTCGGCGATTCCCGTTTAGAAGGCGTCTTTCTTCCACATCTCTTCGGCGGCAATGATGAAGGCGCGGACTTTGAGCGGCACGAACCGCTGCGCCGGGTAGACGAACGAGAAGGAGACCGCGGGTCCATGCCACTTGGGCAAGATCCGCTGGAGTCTATTCCCTTGAGTTTCCTCGGCGCAGAGGAAAGCCGGCATATAGGCAATGCCTTCGCCGAGCAAAGCGAATGCTTTAAGAGTTTCGAAATCATCGGCGCGCACTCGCCCAGTGATCGCCGCTTGCGCATTCTCGCTGCCGTTGGTGAGCTCCAAGCGATTCCCTTTGAAAAGGAAAAATCGCAGGATGTTGTGCTCTGCCAATTCTTTCGGATGGGAGGGAGCGCCGTGTTTTCTAATGTAGGCTGGACTCGCCCATAGACCGAAATCGCCGAGGGCGAAGCGTTTGGCAATGAGCCGCGAGTCGGCGAGCTTGCCCGCGCGTATCGCCACATCGATTCCCTCGCCGATCAGGTCGACGACACGATTGGTGATGATCAGATCGACCTCGATCTTTGGATGGCGCCCAAGAAAATTGCGCACCAGGGCGGCGAGCAGGCTATGGCCAAGCTCCACCGGCGCGGTGAGGCGCAAGCAGCCCCGGGGCTCCTGCTGCGCGCTGGTCAGCTCGGTTTCGGCGGCTTGGAGCTGCTCCAGCGCCAGGATGCAGCGCTGAAAATATTTCTCCCCAGCCTGAGTAACGTGGAGCTTGCGGGTCGTGCGCTGCAATAGACTCACCCCGAGGCGCTTTTCCAAGGCGGATACTTTGGCGCTGACCGTCGAGTTGGGCATGCCGAGCTTTTTAGCGGCGCCGCTGAAGCTCCCCGCCTGAACCACTTTGACGAAAATTTCGATGCCGTCGAGCTCCATGGCGGCGATTCTACATTAGGTGGAATTGTGTTTCCAAGCTTCGTCGCCTAGTCGAAAAGCCAACGAAGGGTTAACTTGAAGGCCAAGGAGAATTCCACGCAATCCGCCAGAGGCGGCAAGTTTATCAAAGTTTGCAGTCGGGAGGAAAAATATGAAATCGAAAGCGCGACAGATTTCCAGAATCATCGAACCGCAGGCCGTGGTCGAGGGCGCCGGCGTCCGGCTCAAACGGAGCATTGGCACGCGCGAACTTGACTATCTTGATCCGTTTTTGTTGCTCGATCATTTTGCTTCGAAAGATCCGGCGGATTATCAAGCAGGCTTTCCGCTCCATCCCCACCGGGGCATCGAGACCGTGACCTACCTGCTCACCGGCGCGGTGCGACACAGAGATTCGGTCGGCAACGCCGGCGAGATCGGGCCGGGCGATTTGCAGTGGATGACCGCCGGGCGCGGCATCCTGCACGAAGAAATGCCGCAAGTGCGCCCGGAGGGCGTGGCCGGATTCCAGTTGTGGGTGAATCTGCCCAAGAAGCAGAAAATGGTCGCGCCGCGCTATCAAAATGTTCACGCCAACGAGATCGCCGTGGTCGAGCGCGGTGAGGGTGCTGTGGTGCGGGTGATCGCGGGCAGCGTCGACGGCGTCACCGGGCCGATCCGTGGCATCGCTGCCGAGCCGACATATCTCGATGTTGCGCTTGTGCCGGAAGGTTCGTTCGCTCAGCCGGTCCCGCGCGGGCATTCCGCCTTCGCCTACTTGTTCGAGGGCGAGGCGCGGTTCGGCGCCGGAGATTCAGCTCCCATGAAGGCGCCAAAGCTCGTCGTTTGGGGCGTCGGCGACAGCATCGAAGTGAGCGCCGACAAAAGTCCGGCGAGGTTTCTGCTGGTATCCGGCGCGCCATTGGACGAGCCGATCGCGCGCTACGGACCGTTCGTGATGACTACCAAAGCCGAAATTGAACAGACCCTGCGCGAATTGCAGCAAGGAACGTTTGCACGTTAACGCCAGGTTGGGTCATCGGTGGAGCCATGGGTAGGGGTAGGTTTCAAACCTACCCCTACTAGTTTTTAGCATCCCGGATGATTAAAATGACTGGGACGAGCGAGACTGCTCCGCGATCAGTGCAGAGCGATTCGCGCGAAGGCGCTAAACGCTACAAACCGATTGATAACTCAATGCAAAGAAACGAATCGAAACAACCGAGCCCGGAACGAGAAGCGATCCGGCAACCGTTGCTGGATCTTCACGGTGCGCTGCTCAAGTTGCACAAGGCGTTGATCGAATCGGAGCGGGCAGTGTACGAGCAAAATGTCGGTCCGATCCGTTCACCGAATCATTTTTTTCAACTCCTGACCAGCGATCCGTGGTTTGCCTGGCTGAGGCCGATTTCGCAACTGATCGTCGCCATTGACGAAACCCTCGACGCCAAAGAACCGCTGACCAGCGTCAATGTCACCGCGGTGATGAGCCAAGCGGTGTTTTTGCTGGTGCCGGCCAATAGCGGTGATGAGTTCGGCGCGCGCTACGTCGCAGCGCTGCAGCGCGACCCGCGGGTGGTGCTTGCTCACGCGCAAGTAGCCAAGCGCATCGGCTCGAATGCACTGCGGGCTTGAGGTCTTTTTGGCGGCCTAAGCACGCCGCATGCAAAATAAAAACAGGGGCGAGTTTGACACCCGTCCTTGTTGCAAATGCTAGCTTTTCCCGTTGCCCAACCTACGATTTTAAATACTTGTTGAAGTGGTCGAGGGTGCGCTGCCAGGCGAGCTTGGCGGCGGCTTCGTCGTAACGCGGCGTCGTGTCGTTGTGAAAGCCGTGATAGGTGCCGGGATAAATGTAAGCTTCGTACCTGATATGGTTGGTTTTCAACGCCGCCTCATAGTCAGGCCACTTGGACAACACTCTAGGATCTTTCTCGGCAAAGTTAAGCAACATAGCGGCTTTGATTTTCGGTACGTCGGCGGTCGCAGGAGCGATGCCGTAAAAAGGAACGCCCGCGGCGAGCTGCGGCATGCGCACAGCCACCTCGTTCACTATGCCGCCGCCAAAGCAGAAACCAACCGCGCCGAGCTTCCCGGTGGATTGGGGATGATGCAATAAAAATTCTGCTCCGGCAACGAAGTCTTCGAGAATTTTAGCGCCGTTGAGTTGTTTCTGCATCGCCAGAGCTTTTTCATCGGCTTCGGCGCCATACTTGTCCACGCTCGGGTAGCCGCCCAGCGGCCACAGTGCATCCGGAG
The DNA here is from genome assembly GCA_050257635.1 of Chloroflexota bacterium. Classification (GTDB taxonomy): domain Bacteria; phylum Desulfobacterota; class Binatia; order UBA9968; family UBA9968; genus DP-20. Next base: position 14,032 of record JBLMXG010000139.1, on the reverse strand, counting down.
CGAACGCCATGTATCCTGCGACCGCCAAGCGCCGTGCGACGTCTTCGATGTAAGGATTCAAGCCGCGATTTTCATGAACCACGAGCACCGCGGGAAATTTATCGCCGCTCGCCGGACGGGCGAGCAAACCGCGCATCGTTCCGTTCGATGAGTTGCCCTTCGGCGAGGGATACATCGTGTACTCGGCCTTGATGCGCTTATCATTTTTGGGAACTTGTTGCGCCCAGGCATAGTTGGGCCGGAGCATCTCCCACAATCCCATCGCCGTGAGCCCGCCGACGGCGAATTTCGCCGCGCCGTCTAAAAACTCGCGCCGGCTGATGCCGCCGTGCACATATTTGTGGAAAAGACCTAGCAGCTCCGGATCGAAATCACTCGCTTTTTTTCTCTCCATGCGATGGCCTCCTTCTAGGCTCGAAAAGTTCGAGTGAAAGCTAACGGAAAGAATCGCGCAGATCAATACGCCTTAGGTCGCAGGCAGAAGTCCGCACCGCGCTCGATCACAATCCACGAGCACGAAAGATAACGCGACGATTATGTGGGGCAAGAAAGTGCCGGCCAACTAGCCTTCAGCGTGCAAGACCTTGCCGCCGACCTGGACCGGCTTGGCGTCGATGAGGATAAAAGCGATCTTGCAAGGCTCTGTGCCGCGATTGACCCAGTTGTGGATCGTGCCGCGCTGCACGAGCACGTCGCCCGCTTTGAGATGAACTATGGAGTCGTCCATCTCCATGTCGATCTCGCCCGACATGACGATGGCATAATCGATGGAATCCGTCCGATGAACCCGCGGCGAAACGCCAGGCAGGAACTCGACGACGCGAAACACCGTCCCATTTTTCAACGTCGTTCCGACCTGCCGTTTTCCTCCGTCCTCCGCGCTGGCGTTATCGACCGGAAAGCCTTCCGTCGTCCAAACTACACAAGCCGACCGACCCGGCCGGCCGGAGGGCGGGTTTTGGGTAATCTCATCGATCTTGACCATGGCCCGTCCATTGGCGTCATGGCCAGTGACTACACGTCGTAAGTGAAGTGGCATTGTTGATATCCTTTCTTCATATTGTAGGAAGTCAGCACGGAACGGCACTAATCCGCTCCTCGTAAAAATTACCGTCGTTGAGAAGTAAAATCTTGATAGGCAAAGCCACGCGCGTAGATAAACTGAACGACGATTTGTAAAATAGCCTTATTAAGGGCGGTTGTGAGATCTGCCAATTGATCCATGAAATTAGTTGGATATTTTTGTTCTGTTTGCGACGCTAGATAACCGTCGGCCGCAGCGTCCGCAAAATAAAATCTAGAACGTTGCATGCTCGTACCGCGCGAGATAAAAGGTGCTTCCGAACCGACGCCACTTCGGAAAAAATGGTGTCGAAACCCTTTATATAGCCCTTTTGGGTCGTAATGGAACGAAACCTTGTTACGAATCATTAGAAGAAACTTGTTCAGGGAGCTTCTCGTTTGCTTTTGGAGCGCTGCAGTCGCCAGAGCATTCCATGATTCTCGCTCTTTTTTAGATAACTTTTGAATCACTGACTTGAAAAACGGGTGCTTGAGTATTTGTTGATTGTCTTCGATCAGTTGTAAGAGTTCGTGGACTAGAGCTACATGAAGTCTTATATAGTGCAGCTTGATTCCGTTATAGGCCCCCCAATCACGTGATAATTCGAAGTCACGTTTCGGTTTTGAATCTGTGAGAATCATGTTGCTGAAGATTCCGTCTTTACAATCATTGTAGATGAGCGCTAAGGTTAAAACGAAATTGCATATTTTTTGCGGTACTTGGTCATCACCCACAAATGCTTCTCGGTCAAACGTTTGCAGAGGGGCGAGTAGTTCGCATTCTTGTGTGAAGTTTGTCATTTGCAATAAGAACTACGTCAAGACACGCACTGAGTTTTTGCCCCTAATCCAACTTCACATCGACAACGACGAAATCATCCGAAGCCAACGCCTGCTGAAAAACCGATTGCAACTCTACCTTCTTTGTCACCGCAAAGCCTTTGGCGCCGTAGAGCTCGGTAAGTTTGGGGAGGTCGGGGATGAAGGGCTTGGCGCCTATTACGTGGCCGCCGTAGGTTTTGATTAGGTATGAGTGCGCGAATAACGATTTGCATGAACACTTCATTTCATTAGACACCGCCAACAGGCACCAAGCGCACTTGAAGGTCTCGACCCAATACTCTGGCGATCCTATCAAGCGTTTCAATTGTCAGGTTTTGAGCACCTCGCTCGATTCGTGAGACGGTCTGTTGTTTTGTCTTGAGCGCCGCCGCGAGCTCGCGCTGGCTCATGTTTTTTGCTTCACGCGCCTTGGTAATTTCAAGGGCGACACGGAGTTCGATGTCCGCCGCTTCATAAAGGCGTCGGAATTCGGGATCCTTCATTTCCTCACGTAAATACTGTCGGAGAGTCGTACCCCGGCCCTTCCGTGTTTTGCCTTTCATTTCTCCCCTCCAAATCGTTCGAGCCAATCCATGCGGTATTTACGCGCCCGCTCTATCACGGCCGGCGGAACTTTTCCCTCGTTTTTTAGAAGACCATTGGCGACAACAATGATCAATCGGCCGTGGAAGAAATAAAGCAGCCTGTGTTGGTGCTGATCGATGGCGACCCGAAGCTCATAAATATCATTTCCGAGGTACTCAACTTGCGGTCGTCTTGCCATATGGCCCGTGTCCTCAAGATACTGCAACGCGCGTCCGATCTTTGCCCGATGGCTTTTAATCTGAGCTCGAATGTACTCCAGGGCTGGCTCCGATCCTGCTAGGGTTCTGTAAAATTCGAGCCTGAATACAAGCTGTAAATATACAGCGTATATGCTGTTGGTTCAACAACTATAAATGCCGTTTAACAACGGACAGGGATGCAAAAGGGATCGAGCCGATTTTGCTAATCCAGCTTCACGTCCACCACGACAAAATCATCCGAAGCCAGCGCCTGCTGAAAAACCGGGTTTAATTCTTCCTTCTTTGTCACGGCGAAACCTTTGGCGCCGTAGAGGGCGGCGAGTTTGGGTAGGTCGGGGATGAAGAGTTCGGTGCCGATGACGCGACCGCCGTAGGTTCTTATCTGGTCGCGCTTCATGCCGCCGTAGGCGTTGTTGCGCAGGATCAGGACGAAGATCGGAATCTTGTGATAGGTAGCGGTGGCGAGCTCTTGCTGCTCCATCATGAACGAGCCGTCGCCGGTGACGCAGATCACTCTCGCCTCGGGGCGGCCGAGTTTCACCCCCATCGCCGTCGCCAGCGCAGTGCCGATGGCGCGGAACTCGCCGGCATGGATGATTGGATTCACCGCGTCGATGCCGCGCAGCGTGTCGCCGGTCATGCCTGAAGTGGTCAGGATTTCATTGCCCGTCAGCAGGTCGTTGAGCGCGCGCATCACCGATTCGTAGGTCAACCCCTTGTTGGCGGGTTTCTGCTCGATATCGTTTCTCCAGGACTGCTTGGCTTGCTGGATGTCTTGCGCCCTTGCGCCATTCGCCGGCGCCTCCGGCCGGCGTTTTTTCACCTCGTCGATGATCGCGCGCAGCGCGATCTTGGCGTCGGCTGTAATCGACAGCGCGGTCGGATAATTGCGACCGAGCTCGTCCGGGTCGGTATCGATCTGCACGATCTTGGCTTTCTCGGGGATAATCTCATGACCGAAGCGCATGGTCGTGCCTTCGCTGAAGGTCGCGCCGAGGGCGAGAATCAAATCCGCCTCCTGGAAAAATTTGCGCGCATAGGGACGGCTGCCGAAGCCTAAACAGCCTAGCGCCAACGGATGATTTTCGGGGAAGACGCCTTTGGCTGTGTAGCTGACGGCGACCGGCAGCGATAGCAGATCGGCTAATTCGCGCACCTCATCGCGCGCGCCCGCCCAGTCGACGCCGGTGCCGGCGAGCACCACTGGAGTCTTAGCCTGGAGCAAAAGATCAACCGCCGCTTTCGCCGCGCCGGCATCCATCGCCGGAGCGACCGGCTCGGCGCTTCTCGCGAAGCTCAATGGCTCGGGTAAGTGCGCATGCTGCAAGTCTTCCGGCACAATGAGAAAGACCGGACCCTGGCGGCCGCGCGTGGTTTGACGAAACAGCGAATCCATCAATGAACCCAATTCTTCAATCCGTTCGAGCCTGGCACTCTGCTTGGTGATCGGCTGAAACAGGCGGACGTGCTCCATGCCGTGAAACGATGAGTAACGGCCCTTTGAATAAGCCGCGGTGTCGATGTCCGACGAGATGACGAACAATGGCACGGACTCTTTGTGCGCTTGCGCCACGGCGGTGACGATGTTGGTCGCGCCGCCGGCGGCCGAGACCAGGCAGACCGCCGGTTTCTTGGTGGCGCGCGCGTAACCGAGCGCCATGTTGCCGGCGCCTCCTTCATGCTGCGCGTTGACGAAACGCAAGTAGGGCCGTTTGGCGATGGCGTCGCCGATCGCAAACGAAGTATGGGCGAGCACGCCGAAAATATTCTCTATCCCTCGCGAGCTGAGATATTCGACCAAAGCATCGGCAACATTCGTTTCAGCCATCCGGGGCCTCCTTGGAAATGCTCAAGTCTGATTATTGCAGCGGCGGTAAAAATGCAAATTGACTGGAATTCAAGAATAACGCCGCTCAGATTCGAGCCGAAGGGCGCGAAGGTTGTCCCGCTACGACTAGACTTTTGGCTGCGCGTCGAACCGCTCGAATGTTATTTACAAGAAAAAGAATGATCGCCAGCGCATTGAGCGCGCCGCCCCATTTCTGGGCGCTTGGGAGCGCGGCAAGGTCGCCGAGCACGCGCAGGACGAGGCCGAAATGGAGCAGGGTCGCGTGAAAATAGAAACTTATTAAAAACGCCATTTTTTTTCCCGTAATCACCGGGAGGATGACTGGGCCGTGGGCGAAGATCATGGAAAAGACAAAACCCAGGAAGATCGAGTGGAGCATGGAATCATAGAGCGGTCCGGCTACAAAAGAGCCGGCGAGCAAGAGCCATAGGGCGCCGCCGACCGCAAGCCAGAGGTAGCCGGCGATGAGACAGCTCCCCATGAAACGCGGCAGGCTCGGCTGCTGCAAACTCTGCCAAGCGAGGTCGTAGCGCAAGAGCCAGAGTGCAAGCGCAATTAATCCTATTCCGGCAATGCGCACGCCGGTGAAAAAATCAAAAATAGATCCGAGGAGCCCGACCAGCGTGAGCGCGACACTCAAACGGAACAGCAAGCGCACGTTTAACGGCGGCCGGCGAATCCGGTTGAGCTCCAATCTTTCACCGGCGATCATCAATACGAGAAAGCCGACCCACCAGGGAACGACCTCGGAAAGGGGAGCTTCGGTTAGCCAGATCAGGTTTCCGACGCAGAGGGCGGCGGCGCTCAATGTCATGACGATGAAATGCTCCGACGGCTGGCGCCGATAAAGCGAAGCAAAAAATACCACGAACAGAACCGCAGCGGCGGTCGCGAGCAAAGCCACGGCCTGACGGGGCGCGCCGGCGAGAAGCGCGAGATAGCTTAACGCGCTGAATGAAGGAATGCCGTAGACCCAAGGCCGGTCAATAGCGACTGCCCGTTCGAGACCAATCAATGTTCCGAGAAAACCGATGACCATCAGCGGGCCATGCAACGAAGTAAAATCGGGATCGGGCAACGGCAGGTCCCAACCTAACCGAGCCAGGCCAGTCCAGAGCGCCGCCAGCAGCGAGATGCCGGCGAGCGCCATGAGAATAAAACGAGCAGAACGAAGCATTTGAGTTGTGCCGCTAATTTTTTCTACCAGGGCGCCCCGCGCACCAGCATGGTTCCCAGGATGATTGCGATCAAGGCCAGCAGCAGATTGAGCCGGGCGATGCGGACGGCTTGCCGGCGCAAGCGGCTGGTTGCCGCCGACTTGGCATCCTTTTCCCAGGCCGCTGAAGCGCGCGGGCCGATGATGAAATCATGAACCGCGCTGATCACCACGATGGCCGCAAAAATCGCTAGCTTTAGCATCAGAACTGAACCGAAAGAGCCGCGCCAGAAAATCGCGCTCAATAGGTCGTCCCAGGTCAAACCTCGAAAAGCTAGATTGATCGAACCGGTGAAAATGAAGACGAGGAAGCAGAACCAGCCCACCCAGCGAAATCGCTGCGCGGTCCAACGAACCATGGCGGCGGCAACCGCGCTGAATTCGGGTTGCCGAACCGCGGGGACGAGAACCAGCGCAAAAAACAGCGTGCCGCCAACCCAGATCACCGCAGCCATGATATGGAGCCAGACAGAAGTGAGATAGAGTATGTGCATGATCGATGGCACCAAGTATTGCACGCTGATTTTCAGCTATGAAAGAGCAACGTAGAATCCAATCTTGACGACAAGACGGATTATCCGCGGCTTGCGGCGCTCGCCTGGATTTCATGGCGGACCCCGAAGCGACGACCGAAATAGCGTACCAGCAACGCGCCGGTTACGGTAAAGAGGATTATAAAGATGCTGACGATGCTCGCCGCCTCGCGATCATTAACGGCGGGCGTCGACAGCTCCAAAGCCATCAGCGAAAGCGTCATGGTGTCGCGGGAGGCGAGCAAGATGATGCTGCTGGTGGCGCCCGCGGCGCTGACGAAATTCATGACCGCGAGCAGAATCAATGTCGGCATCAAGAGCGGCAGCCAGATGCGGAAATAAGTTCTGATCCAACCGGCGCCGGAGACGCGCGCAGCCTCTTCCATGTCGGCGCCCACCTGAACCAGCACGCCTTTCATGATATTAACGCCGGTGGTCTTGCCTTGCAGTATGACGACGATGATCAACGCCCAGATGGTGCCGAAAAGAAAATTCAGTCCCGGTGTGTCGATGAAAACCCACAACAGGCCAAGGCCGGCGAGAATCCCGGGAATGGCGCCCGCGCTCCAGATCATCATATCCAGTACGCCGCGGCCCGGCAGGCGCGTGCGCACCAGTAGATACGCGAGCACGGAAAAAATCAGCGGGCTCAACAGCGCCGCGTTGGCAGCGAGGATCAGCGTGGTGCGCAATGATTTCACGAACACCGGATCGTTGAGCACGGCGCGCCAATGGTCGAGGGTAAATCCCAAGACGAAGTAGCCGATGCGCTCCATGAAGCTGCCGAGCACCAAGATCGCCAGCGGGCCGATGGTGAGCAGCATGAGCAGCGCGGCGATGACGCCGAAGGCGACGTAATTCCAGGCGCGGAGATCGATCAGACCGGGGCGAAAGCTGCCGGAGATGGTCGTGTACCGGCGCCGCTCCAAAATCCAGCGCTGCAGCGGAATGATCAAAGCGATCATCAAAAGCGTGAGGCTGGCCAACACCGTCGCTTCGCCATAGTTGGGCACTGCGTCGCGAACCAGCTCGTAGATCTTCGTCGAATAAACGTAATAGCCGAAGGGCAGTCCGAGCAAATACTCGGTTTCAAAAGATTGAAAGACGCGCAAAAGTTGCAGCGCTAACACCATGATCATGGGCGAGATCATCAGCGGCAGAGTGACTCTAAGAAGCGTGCGCAGGTTGCTCGCGCCGCCGACGCGCGCGGCTTCCTCCAGCGTCGAATCCATATTGCGAAACGCCGGCGTCAAAAGCATCACTTTGATCGAGATCCCGTGTCCCATCAAGTTGGCCCAGACGATGCCTGGCACGCTGAAGATGTTAAACGGCCCTTGCTCCAGGTCGAATAAGTGTTTCAACCCGGCGTTGATCATGCCGACGTCGGGGTCCAACAGCGTGATCCATGCGATGGTTGTCGGCAGCGCAGGAACCATGTAGGAGACCCAGAACAGGAATTCCAGCGTGTGGCTGAAGGGGATTTTGGTCCGGGCGAGGATCCAGGCGATCGTAACGCCGACGGGAAAGCTGACGGCTACGGAAAGCGACCAGATCACCAGCGAGTTGCCGAGCGACTTGAGCAGCCCGGGGCGATGGAAAGCGTTGAACCAGTGGTCCACGCCCCAGCGGCGCGGCTCGACGAACCAATCGTTGGCGGCGTTAAAGCTATTGATCAGGAGCAGCAGCACCGGCCAGATCAGAAAATAGCCCAGCGCGATGACCACCGCTGCCATGATAAAATGACTCCGGGTCAGGCGGGGCGCAGGAACACTCCGCGAGAGGGTCAGTTGATCAAGGGCGGGTGATCGGTTCACGGCAATTATAGGTTTAGGTGTTCCAGTGGTTCCAATCGTTCCAGATGGATCAGGTAAGGACCATCTTTAACGACTGGAACTTTTGGAACGATTGAAAGTTTTGCAACAGTTTCTTTATTTTTGCCTCGATTCCCAGAGCTTCTTGATCCATTTCTGGGCTTCTTCTTGCTTTGCTCCCATGCTTGGATCGGCGTCGGGGAAACCGTACTCTTTGCCCGGTTCGCGGCGTTGATCGGGCGCGACCTCACCGAACGGAATATCAGTGCGCAGGGACGAGCGGTCGATTGCCGGGATCATGGTATGGGTCAGCGTCTGGCCTTCTTTGGAGAGAAACCAGTTGACGAACAGTTTCGCTGCATTAGGATGCGGAGCGTTGGCGAAGACGGAAATGCAGCAGCCGGAGCCGCCGGCGCGTATTAGACCAACCTGTTTGGGCAAAAACATCTGCTTGATCGGTAACCCCTTTTTCGCCAGCACGCTATACTCCTCGGTTCCGGTGGCCACCGCCTGAAGCGGGTAACGGCCGCTGACCAGCCAAGTTTCGAGAATGCGGCGGTCGTCCGTGAACGTCACGCCAGCGTTGAGGAGGTAGGTGCGCACCCATTCCTGGCCGCGGTCCGGCTCGAAATAGCTGTCGATCATCTGGCGTATTCCCGAAGGATCGCCCATGCCTTGCGCGGCGATCTTACCCTTCCACCGCGGATCGAAGAAGTCCGTTTGCTTTTTGATCGTCGCGATCTCGGCGGCAGTGATCTTATCCGTGTTGTACCAGGATTCGTATCGATCCTCTTTCGTCACATGGTAAATGAACGTAAATTTCGAAAACTTGTCGGCATACCAGTGACGACCGAGATACCAACCGGACTTGTCGAGCACCTCCGGATGAATAAGCAAGGGTGCGAACGGCACCAAGGATTCCGACGGAACCAGCCGCTGATTGTTTTCTCGAGAACTGATCAGCGCGACGTCGACGGTGTATTTGCCCGCCTTGCGCTCGGCGAGCACGCGGTTAAGCGTAGTCGTCGCGTTACCCGTGGCAACTTCGACTTTCACATCAAATTTTTTTGTAAACGCGGCCATAATCGGGCGGTACTGGCGCGACGGCGCGCCCCCGGAAGCCACCGAAAGCGTGCCTTCTTGCTTGGCGGCGTCGATCAGCTTGGACCACTCCTGCTCGAAGTTTGCGGGAGCCGCGGCAGCATAGGCGGCCGCGGGGAACAAGACCCATAGAACGAACAGCACCCATAGCGTTGCGACGCTGTCGATCACTCGGCCAAATCTTTCCTCTTTATCCATCAGATTTTTCCTCCATGTGTCAGCATTCCTCTTTGTGCAACCGGGCCGATGCCCATGCGCTATGGCCATCGGCCCGGAGCTTGAGCCAAACTTTGCCGCCTTCTTCGATCGGTTCATGGCGCTCGCCGTAGATGAGGATCATGCCTTGGCCGTCCACTTCGACTTGATATTCGATGCGCTCGCCGACGAAGAGCGCGGCTTCGACTTTGCCCCCGATCATCCCCGACGGCAATTCTCCACCCAGAGCCGCCTGTATCTCCACGTCCTCGGGTCGGACTCCAATGTAGACGGATTCACCGGTTTTAATGCCGCCGGGATCATAGCTGCGACCGAAAACGACACAGTCGCGCGCGCCGGCGAGACCGATTGCCATCTGCCCGGAAGGGTTGGCAGTTTGGACTCTGCCTTTGAACAGCAGCGTCCGGCCGACGAAGTCACGGACAAATTCGTTGATCGGCGCCTCATAGAGCAGCCGCGGGTCGCCTTGCTGTTGGACGACGCCGAGGTTCATCAAGGCAATGCGATTCGACAGGCTGAGCGCTTCGATCTGATCGTGAGTGACAAAGAGCATGGCGATATTCAGTCGCTTTTGTAAAAGCTTGACGCTGATGCGCATCTGCTCGCGGAGCTTGGCGTCGAGATTGCTGAACGGTTCATCCAGGAGCAGCACTCGCGGCTCAGTGACCAGGGCGCGGGCGAAGGCGACCCGCTGTTGCTGCCCGCCGCTCAAAAGCGGGCCGGGTCGGTCTTCGAACCCCGTCAAGCCGACGAGATCGAGAGCACGCAGGACGCGTTCTTTGATTTCCTTCTTCGGAAATCTGCGGGCTTTGAGCGGGAACGCGACGTTCTCCGCCACTGTCATGTGTGGCCAGATCGCGTACGACTGAAACACCATCCCGACGTTGCGCTTGTCGGGTGAAAGGCAAAGCCGCCGCGAGCTCATCACCACCGCCTGATCGCCGAAAAAAATATCGCCGGCATCGGGCGTCTCTAAACCGGCCACCATGCGCAATGTCGTCGTTTTGCCGCAACCGCTTGGGCCGAGCAAGGTAAGGATTTCACCGTCATGGACATCGATGGAGAGATTTTGCACTGCCGGATTGGCAGAGCCCGGATAGGTTTTCCACAGCCCGCGCAGGCTGACAGCGAGATTTTTGGCCGATTCGGCTGACGGAACTGTGGACGCGGCGAATCGCGGCGCAAGGGACGTCATGGTGCTCGTTTTCTTACACGAAATCGTTGCTTGACTCTATAGGGAAAGATTTTTGTTCGGGCCAAAAAAAGCTCGCCCGGCCACTCTCGTGGGATAGGTGGCGGTGTATTTACTGACAGTCGAAAACGGTGGGTTTACAACCCACCCTACGGCTTTCCGCAATCATCGCGTCGATGGTTGTTGTCTGTAGGGGCGGGCTTGTGTGCCTGCCCGTTCATAGGTCGGAGTTGTAGAATGGGTTGAGCTTTGCGAAAGCCGTCGTCTGTTCTGCGGAACTCTGCGGACTTAGCTATTCAGGCAAATCCTCGAGCTTTGTAAAACCTTTTTTCTGGCCTTCTTTATGGGCGCGATCGAGCAGCGCCCAGAAATCTTTCCGTTGCGCCAGCAAGACGCTCTCTAGATCCGTTTCTTCCGTGACAGGAAGCAATACGGCGCACGGCCGTCCATTCTTTGTAATGACAACCGATTTCTCGGCTGGAAGCTCGCTGACGATCTTGCTTAGCTTGGCCTTGACCTCACGTAGGCTCTCGATTTTCATAGCTCGAATACCTTTCCGTCAATAAGCAAAATGTTTCCTGTCTTCCGACCAATCAACTCCACAATGACGTGGTCATTATCGACTCGGTAAAAGATTCGCCACGGCTCTATCCGTAGCTCATAGTCAGCATGAACAGAGAGGCGTCGTAGCCGGAATCGATTCCGGTTCTCCTGAGTTGCGTCATCGAGCGCCAACCGTTCGCGAAGCTCTTTTTTAATGAGACTTCGCGCGCTTGCCGGAAGACGTTTATATTGCCGTACAGCCGCCGGAGAAAAAATCACCTGACGCACAGCCGAGTGTAGGCTAAATTGTAGTCACAATCAATTCGCCGCAACTTGTAGGCTGACCGGAGGCGATTTTGCCGAGATCCATCATTGTGCCACCCGAAAAATGGTGGGTTTACAACCCACCCTACGGGATTGGACGTGCCGACCGCCGCGTCTTCGTACATACACCGCTTATGACCGGTTTAAATCCCGTCGGATCCTTCCCCAACCACCGCTTGCCCCCCCCCGGACTTGTGCTACTGTCCGGCGCGTTTTGCATCTAGGGTCCATAGAGTCGGAAAAAAAACAACAGGAGGATCGATCGATGAAAAATTTTTCTTTGACAGCTAGGATCGCCGTGCTTGCCGCCGCGCTGAGCTTCTGGCTCTCGCCCGCTGCGCTTCACGCGCAGGCGGTCACCAGCAGTCTCCAGCTGCCGCTCGTCGGAGATGTGTCCGTGCCGCTTAGCGACGGGAGCTTCGACGGCGTTTCGCTCTCCGGCTTCGCCCATGTGTTCAGCTACGTTCGGACGTCAGGTCCGTTTCAACCAAGCGATCCCTACCGCATCCAGATCAACCTCGACCAGGTAAGCGGCGTGGGTGATGTCACCGGGTTTCGCTACCAAGGGACGGGGGCGTTTCGGATCAATTTGCCGATGGCGCCGGTAGATCCGATCAACGTAAGCTTCGATTTGCGGGTGGCGGGAGTCCCGCCTAATCCGACCCTACCGACCGATCTGTACATGCCGCTCGATATTTCGTTTGTCTTTAATTTCGATCCCTTCGGCGACACGCTAACCAATGTCTCTATCCAGTCGATATCCGTGCCCGTGCCTTAGCGCAAAGCCCGTTCGTCGCACAAGGGCGAATTGATCGTAGGGTGGGTGGAGGCGCATCGCGCCAATACCCACCATCCGAAACGGTGGGTTTTTCAACCCACCCTACGGGATTGGAAGAAAGTAGCCGTAGGATGGGTTGAGGGCTGCCGAAAACCCATCATGTGGTAGCGGTACTCCCGTCGTTGGGTTTTCGGAGCCTGTCCCGAGTTTTGTAGGATTGGGTGGAGCGAAGCGATACCCATCATTCCGGTGGCCGATTGGAGGAAAGGGGTCGGAAGTCTTTGAATCCAGGACTCTTGACCCCTTTGCGTTTTCGGCGGATATTTTTCTCAAAATCCCTTCGCTTCTTCTTTCATATAGAAGCCGAGCTTTTTCATCGCCGGCCAGTCGTCGATGGAGAAGAGGATTGTGTCGCCGCTGCTGGTATTATCGTGATAATGCCATTTCCACGCCGGCACAGTGAAAATATCGCCCTCGCCGTATTCCAAGCGCTCGTTTTCGATCACCACCGCGCCTTCTCCTTCGAACGCGAAGTAAAAAGTCGTGCTGTTGTGACGGTGCGGCAGAGTTTTTTGTTTTTTAAAAAGCAGCTGTGCTTGCCAGGCAATTGTCGGCAATGTCGGCCCGCCGTCGACCGGACTCGCGAGCATGATCATAATGCCGTCGTAAGGATCGATCTCGCCGTTTTCTCTGAGCGCGGCCAAAGCACCATAGGTATCGGCCCAAGGATAACGCATCGGCGGCAGGGGAAACGGCGGTTCGTTACATATCGGCCGCGCCAATCCGAGAGTCCGCTGACCATAAGCCGCCGGCTTCTTTATCTCTTCGTACGGCTGATCGTCGGGCATGCGCTCGTTGACGTTGACGTTGGGATTGTAGCCGTTGTCGTAGCCGTCGATCCAAATCGCCGGAGTGGTGTCCCTGTTCCAGTGATCGTGAAAGGTCCAGGCCGGGCTGATGATGACGTCGCCGCGCTCCATCGGATAAGCTTCATACTCGCAGACGAAAACGGCGTCTTTGGGCGCCTGGCAAACGAGCCGGGTCTCGCTGCGCAAGTTCCGGTGGCACTGGGTGCGCTCCCCGGGCATGAGAATCTGCGCGTTCATCCAGATCGGAAACTTGCGCGCTTCGATGCCGACCACCGAGCGCATGCCGGTCATCCCGTTGGGCCCGACGGTGACAATCTCCCCCGAGCGCATGAGGCCGCGGTAGATGCCGTCCCACTGCCAGTGCGCCCCGGTATTGCCCTTGCGCGGCGCCGCCCGCCCGTCGCGGCGCAATCCGGCGCCGACGAGATGATGCTCGGCGAGAAAGTGTTCAAGATCTTCGTGGGTCGTGCCGACGTCAGTCATCGTCATTCTCCATTGTCATGATTGCGCGACAGCCTCGGATGTTTTTACCACGGCGGCGCGCTGTAGGGGCGATTCATGGATCGCCCCTACGCCAAATGGAAATAGCGCACGCAGTTATCGACCAGCATGGCGCGCAATTCGTTCTCCGGCACGCCGGCGAAATCTTCCGCCAGATATTTTTGCGAATTAGGGAAATCGCTCGCCGCGTGGGCGAAGTCCGTGCCCCACATGATTTTGTCGTAACCGATAGACGCGCGCCGCTTGATCCCCACTGGGTCGCGGAGAAACCCCCAGTAGTTGCGGTCTTTCAGATATTCGCTCGGCATGCGGTCCAACCTCGGCAGGCCCCACGCCTCATGGATCATCCCCATGTAGCGTTGGTAATGATCATCCACTTGCCACAAGCCATACTCCAGCCAGCCGATCA
>JBLMXG010000138.1:0-53104 GCA_050257635.1 Chloroflexota bacterium | reverse complement strand
CTCAGGACAATCGCCCTGTGATGGGTGAGGCTTTTGCGCTGCACGTCCGCAATGCCGGTAAAGGCGCTGTCGAGGGCAAGCTTGTCGAGCACCTGATCGTCACACAGAAGGTATAACCGTCGGCCTGCCAGTACGTGCACTGACAACGCACCAGCCCCCGATTGGTCGCCTCGGGGGATCCTTTGAAAGGGGCGAGACATCCGGTCATGGCCGAGACCAGCGCCGCCCGTGATGGCGCTTTTCGAAACGCGTGTGCTACCGAACAACGGCTTGCAGATCGACGCGCCGCAAGCGGCGCGCGCCTGAAACCGGACGTTCGCACGCACCCTAAACGGCCTTAGCCACTTTTTTCTGATTGTGAATTGAGCCGCCGTGTGATTACAATGTAAGTTCAGAGGTTAAAATGAAGAGTCGCATTGTTCAGATCGGTAATTCGCGCGGTGTACGCCTGCCAAAGGTGCTGTTGGAACAAGCCCAACTCGCTGATGAAGTCGAACTTGACGCTGAGCCCGGTCGGATTGTGATTCGCAGGGGAAGCCGGCCTCGTGCTGGATGGGCTGTCGCAGCTCGCAAGATGCATGAACGAGGTGAAGACCGTCTTCTTGACCCCAAGACTTCGACCCGGTTCGACGAGAAGGATTGGAAATGGCGATAGGAACCCGCCGTGCCATCGCGAGGTGACGTTTATCTGGTGCAGCTCGACCCGACGCGGGGTAGCGAAATTCGTAAGACGCGGCCGTGTCTTGTCGTGTCTCCAGATGAATTGAACGACCATCTGCGCACGATTATTATCGCGCCGATGATGACCGGAGGGCACGCTTACCCATGGCGAGTTTCGTGCCGTTTTCAGGGCCGAAGCGGATTCGTCGCCGCGGACCAACTTCGTACAGTGGATGTTGAGCGGCTAGCGAGGCGACTCGGACGGTTGACTCCCCATTCCCTCGCTGCTGTCTTGTCTGTTTTAGAGGAAATGTTTGCGCCTTAAATCTAAAGAGCGTATCCGCAATTTTGTGTGCGAAGCAAGTTGGTTAATTTAATGGCGGCATGAACCGATCAGCAAAAAGGATCGCAAACTGATTCATGGCCGACTTCCACTCCCGCGCGCGCTTACTCCCGGTCGAGGCGCAGAACAAAGGACATTCTGAATTTCTCAGGCCTAACTTGTTGGTGCAGACCGACGCATAACCGCGGCTAAGCGTGGGGGTTATGCTTGAATACCCGAATTTGCTAAAAAGCAACCATGCCGATCATCTCGACGTTTTTTGGGATCATCATCCGAATGTATTTCGGAGATCACAATCCTCCACACTTTCATGTCGAGTTTCAGGGAGAAAAGGCCACGTTTAATTTTGACGGTCAACTTCTTGCTGGAAATATTTCTTCAGGGACAGCCCGGAAACTCGTGCGTGACTGGGCTCGTCGTCACAGGCTCGAACTCATGATAAATTGGAGAAACATAGAGAAGGGCCGTCCGCTCAATCGAATAAAACCGTTGGAGTAAAATTTATGAGTTATCTGCCACAAGTAGTCGGAGCACGTCATGTAAGCGGATTTATCGTTTCAACTCGCTTTGATGACGGAACGAAGAAACAGATCGATGTATCCCAGTGGTTCAAAGGTCCAGTTTTTGAATCTCTTAAGGACCCGAAGGTTTTCAAAAAATTCTTCATCGAGGGGGGAACGCTTGCTTGGCCGAACGGTGTAGACATAGCCCCAGAAGCGCTGTACGCGGCGGCGGATGCAAAGAAAAAGCATAACAAAAGGATGGAACGAACGCGAAAAACACGTCGTTCATCCTAGCGTTAGGCCGACATCCAGAATCGAGAGAGAAGAATCATGAGCAAGGTATTCGTAAACATCGGGTTAAGCCTTGACGGCTACATGGCGCCGGAAGGGATGAACATCGAGAATTGGGATAGACCCGAGTACAAGAACTGGGGCGCAAAGTGGGGTGCGCTGATGCGCTGGATATTTAACCAGCAGTTCTTCCGTGAGAACCTCAAGCTGGGTCCCGGGGGAGAGACCGGCCCTGTAAATGACATGCTTCGGAAAACCACGGAGCGCATCGGCGCCAACATCATGGGGAAGCGAATGTTCGAACAGGGCGAGCGCGCTTGGCCAGAGGAGGCGCCGTTCCACACACCGGTGTACGTTCTAACCCACGAGAAGCGTGAACCTTGGGTCCGCCCGGGCGGTACGACCTTCTACTTCGTCAACGACGGAGCGGAAAGTGCTCTCAGGCAGGCTCGAGAGTCTGCGGGCGGTCGCGATATTCGGATCGCAGGCGGCGCGGACGTGATCCAACAGTACTTGAACATGGGTGTCATCGACGAGCTCGAAATTGCCCTAGCCCCAGTCCTGTTCAGCAGTGGAAGGCGTCTCTTCGAGAACCTAGACGAGTCAGTGTCGCAATTCCGAATTGACAATGTGCTTGATAGTCCAACTGCTACACACTTACGCTATGTGCGTGAGTAGGAACGGTCTAACCGGTTGCAGCGGACGGTCCGCTGCACGGCGCGACGGTGAACCGCAATGTTTGGCCGCCACAGGTCATGAGAAGCGTGACGGATCGTGCAGCCGCGCCTGACCGAAAGATCATCTATATCGTCAAGACCGGTTGGCATGTCATGAAGGTCATGCTGAAATGCCAGGATCCAGGCTGGGCACTCACGATCGCCTGTCTGACATGTTCGAGACGATTGCACTAAGGTAACGGAAAAGAATGGAGGGCTTATGACGCGGGTTCTGCTCGTCGGTTACGATCCGGAGACTGTGGATTTTTCCGACCCTGCCTTGCCGCCGGGTATGAGCGCGGAGAAGGTTCGCGCCGGCGTTGCGGTTGCGATGAAGCAGTTCGCTGAACGCGGATGGGAGGCCGACGTTGGCTATATCCGGCCTGATGAAAGTGCCGGGCCGACAGTGGAGCGTCAATTAGCATCGAAGACTTACGATTGTGTTGTCATCGGCGCCGGCGTCCGCCTGCCGCCTCGCCGCCTTGCACTATTCGAATCCGTCATCAATGCAGTCCACAAGGCTGCCCCGGGCGCGGCGATCGCCTTCAATACAAGGCCCGAGGATAGCGCCGACGCTGCCGCCCGATGGCTGCCGGTCGGAAGCCGGCCGACGGGTAGTGGAGCGGCCTAACTTAACGCGTACCGCAGACTCACTCACCGTCTTCGGCTCTTCGTTCGCCACCGATACGCTGCCCATTAGTGAATTCTTTTTTTGCATTTTCTACATCCTGCGACCGCGGCGATATTTTGCCTGCAATAGCTCAGTGATCCCGTCCTGAGCTGTTGTGGGATACTGACATCCACCCCGCATTTTGTCCGTCTCCTGCTCCGGCGCCGGAGCAATTTTTTCGGAGTTTTCATCATGATCTCATCTTCCACACAACAACTTCGTTCCGCTGTCGTGTCGACGCGGTGGACGCTCGGCGATCTCGCCGGGCGGCTGGTGGAAATCTCCGGCTCCACCGCTTCGGCGGCACTGACGATCGTTTTCAGTCTGGTCCGTGAGGCGCAGCAGCACGGCGAGCCTGTGGGCTGGGTGACTTTGGCGGAAAGTTTTTTCTATCCGCCCGACGCGGCACGCGGCGGCGCCGATTTGGCGGCGCTGGTCGTGGTGCGCTTGGTTCGTATGGAAAGCATTGCCCGCGCCGGCGAGAAACTTTTGCGCTCCGGCGGTTTCGGCGTCGTCGTGCTCGACCTCGGCGCCGCCGATATTCCGATGCCGCTGCAAACGCGCTTGGCCGGACTGGCCCATCGCCATCATACGGCGCTGGTTTGCCTCACGGAAAAATCCGCCGCGGCATTTTCTTTGGGCTCCCTGGTTTCGCTGCGGGTTCACGCCGAAAAGAAACGGACGACGGACGGCCGCTTCGCTTGCGCTTTGCGCGTGCTCAAAGACAAGCGGCGCGGCCCGACCTGGGGTTATGAAGATCTCTACACCGGCCCGGCTGGCTTGTGTTGATCTGCCGGCTTTCCCGCTGCAACTGCTGCTCCGGCGCCATCCCGACTGGGCCGGTCACTCGGCGGCGGTAGTGGCCGAAGATAAGCCGCAGGGCTTGGTTCTCTGGGTCGATGAGAAAGCGCGCCGGCTCGGCGTGCTTCCCGGCCTGCGTTACGCTGCGGCGCTTTCGCTGGCTTCAACGCTGCGCGCAGGCGCAGTGCCACAGGCCGAAAGCAAGCAGGCTGTCGATGATTTAGCCCGCCGGCTCATGCATTTTACGCCCGAAGTTGAACCTTCACTGCAAGAGCCCGGTGTATTCTGGCTCAACGGCGCCGGCCTGCGGAACCTCTACGCCTCGGCGCAGAAATGGGCTTACGCCATTTCTCAGGAACTACGCGCGGATGGTTTCACCGTGAACCTCGCCGTCGGCTTCACGCGTTTCGGCAGCTATGCCGCCGCCAAGGCGAAAGAGGGGATCACGCTCTTTCGCAGCCCCGAGGAGGAAAAGAGTGCCGCCCGCGACGTGCCGTTGAAGCGCTTGAACATCGATCCATATTTTCGCGACGCGCTGTTCAAGCTTGGCATCAAGACCGTCGGCGGCCTGCTGACGCTGCCGCCGGGCGGGCTGCGCGAGCGCTTCGGCAAGCAGGCGCATCGACTCTATCGCATGGCCGCCGGCGATCTCTGGGCGCCGCTCGAACCGCAGGCGCCTGAAGAGCCCGTCTCGAAAAGATATCTTCTCGACGACGCCGAAAACGACACGACGCGGCTTTTGTTTCTCGTCAAACAACTGCTCCATCCGCTGCTGGCGACCTTGGCGGCGCGCCATCAGGCGTTAGCTTCTCTCTGGCTCTCTCTGCGCATCGATCACGGCGGCTGGATCAAAGAGCCGCTGCGTCCGGCGGCGCCGACGCTCGATGCGGCGCAGATGCTCGACCTTGTCCGGCTGCGTTTGGAATCGCTCCAGCTCGCCGCCGGCGTGATCGAAGTCGAGCTCCGCGCCGAGCCTTGCGTTGCCACCAGCGAGCAGCTTCGTTTGTTTGCCGAAAAACCGACGCGCGATCTCGACGCCGCCAATCGGGCGCTCGCCCGCCTGCGCGCCGAGTTCGGCAACGAGGCGGTCGTCTACGCCAAGCTCACCGACGGCCATCTGCCCGAAGCGAAATTCGCCTGGAAGCCTCTCGACTGTATCAAGCCTCCCCAAAACGACTTGAACGATTTGAACTCTTCTAAAATATTGGTGCGCCGCGTCTTCGCCAAACCGATCTGTCTCGCCGGCGGGCCGTATCATTCGCACGAAGACGGCTGGCTCATCCTTGGTCCCAAACAGGGTACCATCGACAAGCTCAACGGCCCCTACATATTTTCCGGGGGCTGGTGGAACAGGGAAATCCAGCGCGAATACTACTTCGCCGAAACCCGCTCCGGCGACATCCTCTGGATCTACTACGACCGGGTGAGAAGAAGGTGGTTTTGGCAGGGAGCGGTCGAATAGAAAGGGTTCAAGCCGTTCAAAACGTTCAAGTCGTTTAGGAGAAAAACCAATGCAAGTGAAAAACTTCGAAGATTTGGAAATCTGGAAAGACGCGAGGGCCTTAACGCGAGGAATTTATCAACTGACACGAGATTCGAAATTCTCAAAAGATTTTGGACTGCGAGATCAAATTCGGCGGGCAGCTGTCTCCATCATGTCGAACATTGCCGAAGGATTTGAGCGCGGCGGCAATCAAGAATTTATCCAGTTTCTCTATGTTGCCAAAGCATCATGCGGAGAAGTTCGCTCTCAACTTTACGTAGCCCTCGATCAATCTTATGTAGCGGCGAAAGATTGTGACCATGCCAGCAAATCATTTCGCCGATTATCAATCATGATCAGCAACCTTATTGAGTACCTAAAATGCAGCGGTATGAAGGGATCAAAATATACCGCGACGAGCCGTCCAAAAAGTCCGAGCTCTTCGACCTCTTCCAAAACGCTTTGAACGATTGGAACCACCTTTTGAAACGGCTTGAACTGCTTGAACGATTTGAACGTCTTGAACCTCCGAAAAATCTCGAGGAGATGATAATATGAACAACCGTAGACTTTTAACACAGCATCCTGGCCGAGTATTGCTAGAGGACTTCCTCGCTCCGCGAGGCATCAGCGTCTGGCACCTCGCCAAAGACATCGGCGTACCCGCGCGGCGTGTTTACGAGATCGTCCAGGAAGATCGGCCGATCACCGCCGACCTCGCCCATCGCCTCGCGCACCACTTCGGCATGTCCGAGCGCTACTGGCTCGACCTGCAGGCGCGCTATGACGGGAGCGAAGGAAAGAAAACATCGAAGGGAATTCCGCGTAATCAATCACTCCGCTACGCAGGATAACAGAAGGGAGTTGCAATGGAATCGTTGATCTCACCCAGACCGATGAGCCGCACGCTCGCGGTGATTGACGGCAGCTTGAACGGCGCAGCGAGCGTTCAGAGCATATCGTCGCCGCCGAAGCCGAAGCTGCTCGACCAGGTACGCCAAGCCATCCGCACACGACACTACAGCGACAAGACGGAAAAGGCCTACGTCCATTGGATCAAGCGATTTATATTTTTTCACAACAAACGCCATCCCATGGAAATGGGCGAAGCGGAAATTGGCCGATTCCTTTCAAGCCTTGCAATCGAAGATCACGTCAGCGCTTCGACTCAGAACCAGGCCTTTAACGCGATCTTATTCCTTTACGATCAGGTTCTGAGCAAAAAAATCGCTTTGATTGACGGAGTCGTCCGCGCCAAACGGCCACACCGGGTGCCGGTGGTGCTGACCAAGGATGAAGTCAAAAAAGTGATCGATCGGATGAACGGCGTGCCGCGGTTGATGGCGTTCCTAATTTACGGTTCCGGGTTGCGCTTGATGGAATGCTGCCGATTACGCGTCAAAGATATCGATTTTTCGCGGGGCGAGATCATCGTCCGCGCCGGCAAGGGGAATAAAGACCGCCACACGATGTTGCCCAGTGCGATCCGCGGTCCGCTCGTTCAGCATCTTGGACGTGTCAAATCCCAGCACGAGACGGACCTCAAAGCCGGTTTAGGGGGAGTTTCACTGCCCAACGCGCTGGATCGCAAATATCCGAACGCTGGCAAAGAATGGGCTTGGCAATGGGTATTTCCGGCAACGAGCCACTTCACTGATCGGGTTACCGGTGAACAGCGCCGGCATCATCTTCACGAATCAGTCTTGCAGCGCGCATTTAAGGAAGCACGGCTGGAGGCCGGAGTGTTCAAACATGCCGGGTGCCACACCTTGCGCCATTCCTTTGCTACGCATTTATTGGAAAACGGCTACGACATCAGAACCGTTCAGGAATTACTGGGCCACCGAGATGTGAGCACGACCATGATTTATACCCATGTGTTAAATCGCGGTGGCAAGGGCGTGCGCAGCCCAGCCGACGGTCTGTGAGTCACGGATCTGCGGTGCTCGTATATTGGATATACGAGACCAGTGATATTGAATATACGAACAACAACATGATTGACAACTTATTGATTGGCGAAGTAAATTTGCGCCTGGTGATTTTTTACAAGTCAATATACGTGATCAGCTCAATCAATAGTTCTCCGTCCTGGAAATGCCAATTTTCACCCGACGTCGCTCACTCAACCGTTGCGCCCTGTCCCTTGCCGGTTTGATTGCGCTCAGGTTAAACTTGGCCCATGAGCGAGACCTTCGATAAAGTCCGCGCCTTGGTTGGGCGTGCGGAGGTCAAAATATCGGACCATGGTTACGATGAGATGGCAGACGAAGATATTCTGGCCAGAGAAGTCTTGGCCGGTGTTTCTGAAGGCATTGTAGTGGAAGACTATCCCATCTATGCGAAGGGACCCTCTGTGCTCGTGCTGCAAAGAGACCAGGATCAGCGTCCCATCCATGTCGTTTGGGGAATTCCGAAGGGGTTGTCCTCACCGGCGGTTGTTGTCACGGCCTACAGACCGAATCCTGATTTGTGGTCTGAAGATTTCACGAGGAGAAAAACATGAGAAAAAGGCGGCACACAAAACTTGTTCATGAAGGACAGTACGTAGCCGAGGTTGAGGTTGAACTCGTAGAAACAGACGAAGGTTGGTCTCCGTACTTGTCGCTGGAGGACGCATACAAACTTGACGATGTCCGTACCGCCCTACGTCGCGGAGATCTGAAAAGCGCGGCGCGTTTAGCCCGTGTATTCAGCCTAACCCCGGTGAGCGCATGAGAGCTGGCCGGAGAACCATTGGGTTGAGAAGGCCGCTAAAAAACGCGCCTCTCACCCAAATTGTTAGCCTGCATCAGTTTTGAGTTTCTGAATAACTTCATTCCTGATATAATTTCGCTATGAACAAAATTGTTAAGGTCAAAGTGCTGCCAGCGTATCGGCTCGAGCTGGAATTCGAAGACGGCGTCTGCGGAACTGTTGACCTTTCAGATCAGGTCGGAAAAGGGGTCTTCGCCCTTTGGTGTGACCCGCGCTTCTTTGAACAGGTTGCTATCGGTTCAGCGGGCGAACTGGTTTGGGGCGAAAAACTCGATCTGTGTCCCGACGCTCTCTATCTCAAAGTAACAGGTAAGCAACCGGAAGAGCTTTTTCCTACGCTACTTAACCTGCCCACCCATGCCTGAGATCAGCCGTTTCTTTGGGATTGTGATTAAGATGTTTTCGATGATCACAATCCGCCGCACTTTCATGCAGAGTATGGTGGGATGTGGCGCTGATCGACATTCGAACTCTCGCGATTTTTTCCGGGCGCCTGCCACCGCGGGTGACCGGGCTCGTGATTGAATGGGCGACCCTTCATCAACAAGAGCTTCTCGCTGATTGGGACCGAGCGCGAGGGCGCGAGGAGTTGCAGAAGATTCCGCCGTTGGAATAAGGACGGCTAACCATCGGGGAGGAGGTCGTGGTGGACCGCGCCTCTCACCCTCGGCGTTGAGCGTCACGCCGATGACGCCATACTGGGGCTCGCAACCCAGGCTGCGGTCGTAGGCCCCGAGCGGGTGCTCTTTTTGGACACGGGCGCTTTCATCCATGGTGACGTTGACAACTGGCTCGAAAGGAGTGCGCTATGATCGGTGTATTCGTAACATTTCGCTACGGAGACAATTTCGATGAACGAGCCGTGCGGAAGATCGCTGAGACCGCACGCGCAAGGTTTGAGGGAATGCCGGGATTACGCTCAAAGGCGTTCACGCTCAATTCCGCAAAGCGTGAGGCCACGAACTTTTACGTTTGGGAGTCAGAGGACGTAGCTCAAGCGTTCTTCAGCGATGAGCTTCTCGAGCGAGTAACCCGTCTCTACGGCGTACGTCCTACCGTCGAGTTCGTGCAGGTTGCCACGCTAGTGGAGAACGTTCGAGCATGATGTTGTCTAGGGTCGCCGGTGAGAAGAGTGACGCCCAACCGCACGTTCGAGTTGGACCGCCCGCCAGGGGGGCTGGCGGGTATCTTCACGGCTTCGCCGCTCGGCGGCCGCTCAACGGTAGCGTCGAGGTTGTAGCTCCCGGCGGCGGTTGAGGGCAGCGTTAGGCTCTGGAAGTACAGGGAGGAGAGCACGATGAGCAACGAACAGGTGGGACCTGAGACGAAAGGTGTTACGGTGAAGTTACTTGCAACGGTTGACCTTGGCCCTGAGATCGAGGGCATGGCAGGGCGTCAACTTCGAATGCGTATGGTGACCATCGAGCCTGGAGGCGTCTTCGGCCCGATTCACGACCATAAAGATAGACCAGGCACCGTCTACATACTGCAAGGAACGATCACTGACCATCGAAATGGAGTCGCTACGGACTATGGACCGGGCGTGGGCTGGCCCGAGGACAGGAACACCACACACTGGCTTGAGAACAGAGGAACGATTCCGGCGGTGGAGATCTCGGTCGACATAGTCAGGCACGAGTAAGCTCAGGCCCGACATCTAACACGGTCTGGCCTAACACGCAGCTCAACCGGACGCGCTTCAATCGGCTTCGCCTCCTTTCGCGCGCCGGTGAGCCACAACGTTAAGCGGCACCAACACGAGATCTCTGGTCCAATGCCGTCTCGAACAGCTTCCTGCTCGCTGCGCTCGCCGCTCTCGTCGGGCGTTAGCCTAAGGAATTTGAAGCCGGAGGACATTGAGGTATACACTGGGTTATGGCTATGAACCTGCCTTTGAAGGATATGAGTCTTGAAGAAAAACTTGCCGCGATGGAATTGCTGTGGGAGGATCTCGCTCGTTCTCCGGAATCCCTTGAATCGCCTGGCTGGCACAAGGATATCCTGGACGAGCGCTGCGAGCGAGTCGCCGAAAGCAAAGCGCAGTTTGCGGATTGGGAGACCGCAAAAAAGGACATCCGCAGCAAGACTTCGTGAAAATCCAAATCCTTGATGACGCCCAGCAGGATCCGATCGAGGGCTTTCAGTTTTACGAAAGTCGCGAGACTGGTGTTGGATCTTATTTTCTAGACTGTCTGTTCTCGGACATTGATTCCCTGCTTCTTTTCGCTGGGATTCATCGGATCGTTTACGGATATCATCGTTCCCTTTCTAAGCGTTTTCCGTTTGCCATTTACTACGACATCGTTGGCGAGTTTATTCGGGTTCACGCGGTATTGGACTGTCGCAGAAATCCATCGTGGATCAGAAACCGACTAACAAGGGGCTAACCAAAATTCAGACCGATCGCGAGGCGCGACGGCTGAGTGTGCCGTTAAGCGGCACCAACACGAGATCTCTGGTCCAATGCCGTCTCGAACAGCTTCCTGCTCATGCGGTCAGCTTCGCATCGAAGTTGAGGGTGAGCCTGGCGTGGTGGGCGTGTGCCACTGCCTGGAGTGTCAACGCCGCACCGGAAGCGTCTTCGCCGCTCTTGCCAGCTTCTCGGCTTCGTACACCGTGTCCGGGACAGCGACTGAGTACGTTCGTACCGGAGATCAAGGAGCTAAATTCAGATTCAGATTTTGCCCGATATGCGGCACGAACCTGTTCCACACCGAAGAAGGACAAGAGGATTCAGCCGGTGTCGCTGTTGGAGCGTTCGCCGATCCCAGTTTGCCGGCACCCACTGTCTCCATCCACGACTGCCGGCGGCATACGTGGGTGCAGCTCTTACCCGGTACACAAAAATACGAGAAGGATCCAACTTGAACACAGCGCCCGAAAGGCTGCCGCCCAACCCCTCCCTCGAGCGGCCCTCCTGCAGCTGGCTTTGCCATCGGCCAACTGACAAGATGAGTCGATTTGCCAATACCGTTGGGCTGCTCTCGTCTCCGGTTTCGGACGAACGGGTTGTCGCCGCACACTTTCAATGCCTGTAGTCCGAGTCGAAATGAGCGCCCGAAGGATAAAGACGATAATTTATTGAAACGGTTGGCCAACAACGGATCCGAGAGCGGCGCTTGCAATACTCGCGTCGGTTCACTCGGAGTACCGTCAGCCTTCTTCAAGGAGCACAATGCTAGAACTCCGCCCGATCTGTGAACACTGCAACCAGGCATTACCGCCAAACTCACTCGAAGCGCGCATTTGCACTTATGAATGCACATTCTGCGCGACCTGTGTTGAGAATATCCTCGATAACGTCTGCCCAAACTGTGGCGGCGGATTCGTTCCGAGACCCGTCAGGCCATCGAAGAACTGGAAAGGTGACAACTTCCTCGACAAGGATCCGGCCAGCACCAAGATCAAGCACCGGCCTGTTGATCCCATAGCTTATGCGAAGTTCTCGGCGCCGATCCGCAATATTCCGCCGGAGGAGCGCTAGCGCTCATGATCGAAACGGTTAATCCTATGTTGGTACCGACGGCCACGGACGTGGTCGCTCATCAACTGCCGCATATACCCGCGGCAGAATATAATATTGGCGGGCAAGAAAGGCATCTCTCTGATGTTAACTCAAGATAAAGCCAATCAACTCGCCGTTGATTGGGTGGAATCGTGGAACTCTCACGACCTTGACCGCATCATGCGGCACTACAGCGACGAGATCGAATTTATAAGCCCCTTTGCAATAAAACTTTTGGGCGATCCGAGCGGGATCGTCAAGGGAAAAGAGGCTTTGAAAAACTATTTTTCGAAGGGGTTGGAGGCGTATCCGGATCTCAAATTTCATGTCCACAAAATTCTTGCCGGCCTTCGAAGCTTTACGGTTTATTATGAGAGCGTGAACAACCTCATGGCCGCAGAAGTGATGGAAGTGAACGATCGGGACAAAATCTCGCGCGTACTGGCCCATTATGCGCCGAAATAAGCGGGCTAACCACTGGTGGGGTGGGTGCCGCACAGGGCGCGGTGCCGCTGAACTCGGGCACTAGTTCCTCTGCCAAGACCGAATGACTATTTTTCGAGCGAACATTATCTGCGCGGTCCTCATCGCCTGGCAGACCATCGCTGCGGGTGCGCAGGAAGCCCCGTTGATTCGTCGGGCGCAGCGAGTCTCAGTCCGCTCCCTCGATTCAGCCTTTCCGGACCTGCCGTTCGAAAAATGGCTCGCCACTCTCCGTCCGTTGGCGCCATCCCATCTACAGTGGGAGGTCAATGATTGCGGCGAAGGCGGGGATGGGCGCGCCGCCCCTACCTGCGTCGAGGCGAGTCTCGACCTGGCCTCTGATGCATCGGCGCACGCCGTGCTCGTCGTTGCGGGGCTCGACGGGAAGATCGGAAGAGTCGAGATCTTCATGCTCTACGCCGTCGTCCGAGGCGCCACAGTAAATTTCAAGCGCCTCGTAGACTGGGCGGCCTATGTACAACGACAATCGCCCTAAGAAGGCCGTCAAAACGATTGCCGCTTGCGCTCGTGGGGTCTCGGCAGCGATCGTGACGCAACGGCTTGGGCGAAAGTCTTTGTGGCGGCGGTTTCACGCCAGTTCATTTGATTTTTGCAGGAGGGATAAATGTCGCGATTGGAGAGATTTACCGCTATCCTGATGCTCGCTGCCATTGCAATGGTCGCGGCCGCTCAGCCTTCCGTCCAAATCGATACGTCGAACTGGGAAACCTATCGGAATGAAGCGATGGGATTCGAAGTCAAGTACCCAAATAGCTGGCACGTGCGCCAGGCCAGGGGGACAATAGAAAGCGTCACTGTAAATGAGACGCCTCAAGTTGGGAAAGCGAACCGGGCGGTGCAGTTTATCGTTCAGCGGATGATCAATCCTAAAGGTTTGTCGATTCGCCAATGGTGGAACGAACAGATGCGGGGAAAAACCCCGCCTGCTTCGCATCAATTTATCGATACCACGATCGGCGGACGACCGGCGATCCGCCGGGAGTATGTAGGATCTTTGGGCAGAAGCTTCGATTTCTTTAGCTCGCTCGGCAAGTCCGACATCCTCACCATAGCGATCAGTCAGCCTTCTTCTCAGAAAGAACTCGATCAGACCTATGAAGCCGTTCTTGCGACTGTCAAATTCATAAAATGAGCCGGATCATAAAGAACGATTTTTAATCTCCAGGGTTAAACGTCAGCCGGTCGCTGCGATACGGCGTTTCCAAAAAAACCGACCCAACACACAAAACGAACCCGTGCGGGCCAACGAAATATCAGGTATACCCATATCGGTTCCGGCGGATGAGCTTTTCCGAGTCGGGCAGGCTCATGCTAATATAGGCCGCAGTTGACCCTAGAATTTGCCTGAGATTATGGCCCATCAGCCTTTAGAAAATATCAATATTACGGCGTTCGATGTGATGTTGTCGCCGGCCGAAATTCATGCCCGCGTGCCGATCTCCGACAAGGCCAGCGAGACGGTCGTCGGGGGACGCGAGACAATCAAGCGCATCCTCGACCGCAAGGATCACCGGCTCTTTATCGTTGTCGGTCCTTGCTCGATTCACGACACCATCGCCGGTTACGACTACGCCCAACGGTTGAAGACCTTGGCCGATGAAGTGCGCGACACGCTGTTTCTGGTCATGCGCATCTATTTTGAAAAGCCGCGCACCTCGATAGGCTGGAAAGGATTCATCAACGACCCGCGCCTGGACGACTCCTTCCACATCGAAGAGGGGATGGAGAAAGCGCGAGCATTTTTGTTGCAGGTCAACGAGCTCGGACTTCCCGCGGCGACCGAAGCGCTCGATCCGATCGGGCCGCAATACTTGGGCGACCTGATCTCTTGGACTGCGATCGGCGCGCGCACCTCCGAGTCGCAAACGCACCGGGAAATGGCGTCCGGTCTATCCACTCCAGTGGGGTTTAAAAACGGCACGGATGGCAACACCGAAGTCGCCATCAACGGCGTCAAATCGGCGGCCCGGCCGCACAGTTTTCTCGGCATCAATGAGCAGGGGCAGACTTCGATCGTGCGCACCCGAGGCAATCCCTACGGTCACATCGTGCTGCGTGGGGGCGACCGACCCAACTACGACACGGTCAGTATTTCCATGGCGGAGAAAGCGTTGGCCAAAGCCAAGTTCGCGCCCAATATCGTGGTCGACTGCTCTCACGCCAATTCGTTCAAAGATCACAACCTGCAGAGCCTGGTCATGTCGGACTGCGTGCACCAGATCCGCGAGGGCAACCGCTCCATCGTCGGGTTGATGCTCGAAAGCAACATCGTGGGCGGCAACCAGCCGATACTCGCGGACATCTCCAAACTCAAGTACGGTTGTTCGGTCACCGATCCTTGCATCGATTGGTCGCTCACGGAGAGCGCCATCCGCAAGGCGCGCGACGTTCTCAAGGATATTTTGCCGCAACGAGGCCATTGAGCGCGTCAAACGACGACTCAGGCTAAAACAGTGTCAGGGCGCCGCCGACGTTTCACTGCCTTTTCCCAATGAGAATCTTTCTCAGCTACGCCTCCGAAGATCGCGAAGCGGCAAAGACCATCTATCTGGCGCTGCGCGACCAGGGACACAAGGTGTTTTTCGATCGCACGGATCTGCCCGCCGGAGATGAGTTTCACAACCGCATACGCCAGGCGATCGAAAGCTCGCACCTGTTCATCTTTTTGCTGACGGCCAAGTCGATCGATGCCGGCAGTTACACGCTCAGCGAACTGGAAATAGCCGAGCAGTCCCGCATAAAACTTTTGCCCGTCGCGCCGAGCGAGCTCGATTTCACGGCGATACCGGCGTCGCTCAAAGCCGTGACGATCTATCACTCGGACGGCAATGTCGCGGCAGGCGTGGCCGCAGAGGTCTCCCGCATCGCAACGGAGTTTCGACGCAAGCGCTTGAAACGATTTGCCGTCGGCTTGGCGCTTGCTGCGGCGGTGTCGGGCGCGCTGTTTTATGGCATAAAAAAACACCAAAACGACCCGTCGATCGGCAGGGATGGCGCTCCCGCGGTCTTGATCCCGGCGGGAGTTTTTATCATGGGCAATGACGAGGACTCGGCGCGCCGAAGAGTATTTGTAGACACATTTTACCTCGATAAATTTGAAGTAACACTGGCGCGTTACGGAGCATTTCTAAAGGCGAATGGAAACTTGCAGCGGCCCGATGATTGGCCGGAAAGCGGTTTGAACGCGATCGGCGATCTGCCGGTGGTCGGGGTCGATTGGCGCGATGCCGCCGCTTATTGCCGCTGGGCCGGCAAGCGCTTGCCGACGGAAGCGGAATGGGAAAAGGCGGCGCGCGGCGGCGACGGACGAAAGTATCCTTGGGGCGACGATGAGCCGACCGGCGAATCTGCGCGATTCGACATGCCTTCAAGCAACTCGGTTTACCAGGGCGGCGTCGCCCCGGTCGGAAAATATTCCAAGGGGAGCAGCCCCTTCGGAGTGTATGACCTTGCCGGCAACGCCGCGGAGTGGGTCAACGACTGGTATGCGGAAGGCTTTTCGTCGACCGAAGTCCGCAATCCTCGAGGACCGGAAAGCGGCACGGCGAAAGTGGTGCGGGGCGGCGGATGGTTCGACACCGCGTCGCGCATCACGGCAACCAAAAGAATGTACGCCAGTCCCACCCATCGCGACGATGCCACCGGCTTTCGCTGCGCGGCCGATATCAAGTAGCAATGGACTAACCGAAATCTGTCCGATGGCTCCATTTGAAATTCACCAACAGCTAAGGCTCGACAGCCACTACCTGGGCAAATTTTCTCTTTGCCACGTTTTGCTGCATCGGAATGGCGCACTGCCCTGGTTTATTCTGGTGCCGGAAACCGACACCGTCGACTTTCTCGATCTGCCCGACGGGGCGCGTCATGCAGCGATGCAGGAGGCTGCATCAGTTTCCGCATTTATTAAAAATGTCCTCGGCTATCCGAAGGTAAATTTCGCCGCCATCGGCAACGTCGTGCCGCAGCTGCATCTCCATATCGTCGGACGCAGGCCCAACGATCCATGTTGGCCGGCGCCGGTGTGGGGCCATTTGATCGCGGCGCGGGGGTATTCTGCGGCAGAGATAAACGCAATGAGGGAAGCGCTGGCGCGCCACTCTGCAATCCGCTTCACGGTTGCCGTATAGGTAAGAAATGAACACCCCTCGGCTCCAAGCCGAGGGGTTCTGAATTTGTCGACTGGAAGTCAACTTCTGTTTCCGTCATTCCGGCGCATGCCGAATCCAGGCGGATTTTGTATTCGCACCGAGAGTAAACCTGGATGCCGGCCGGAGTTTATCCTGAGGCCCTTGAAGGGCCGGCATGGCAAACCTCCACTTCGCCTGAAAGCGAGGGAT
Organism: Chloroflexota bacterium; assembly: GCA_050257635.1. GTDB lineage: Bacteria > Desulfobacterota > Binatia > UBA9968 > UBA9968 > DP-20. The sequence continues at coordinate 36,534 of JBLMXG010000138.1, read as the reverse complement.
TTCAACGATCCCCGAGCGAGACGTTAAAAATAATTAAAAAGATTGGCGCTATATTGCTCTACTATCCTTGAAGGACTTATCTATAGGTTATGGTGATTACTGCGTAATCAACGCCGCAGTGATGAAAGTTTCGACCAGGGCGGCGGCGATCAGCAGAGGAACGATCACGGTGCAAAAATACCTAAGCGCTTGGGCGAGCTCGGCGGCGATTACAGCTTCACCTCGGCCCGTCAGCCGTTTTAATGCCATGTGACCGATCATGAGACCGATACTGGTGCCGAGAAACACCGCCGGCAGTTCGAGCAGTCCATGAGGTAGGAGGCTCAGGAGGGAAAGCCACGGTCCGCGTGCTTCCGAAGACAGCGACCAGGCAACGCCCACAGCGACGCCGTTTGCCAATAAAAAAATCGCCGGGATGATCCCGACGAAGGCGCCGAGCGCGATGGCGAAGAGTGTTTTCACCGCGTTGTTTAAGAAGATCGCAGCTGCCAATTGGATGCGCGTCATGCCCGCAAACCTTTTGACAAAAGCGGCGAGCGTGTCCTCAAAATAGCCGGCAAACAAAGGGTGGCGCTGCATGATCATCAGGCCGATGACGATGCCGGCGCCGAACAAAACCAGACTCGTCGCCAGATACGGTTTGAGACGACCGAGATAAGCGCGCCGCTCTGCGGCGAGCATAATCATCATGGAATTATCTTAACAGGACAGGACCGCTTCGTATACGAGCCGCCCAGTTCCGGGCCGGAGGAGAATTCGACTATATGAGAGATAGCGGGTAAATGACCATGAACCTACAATTTGCAATGGCCGCGCGCCAGGCTTATCACGATGGAAAGGCCGGAGCCGGCGTAGGGCTTGCGCGCGAAACCGTGCCGTTGAGAATTCAGAGCGGGAGAGTTTATGAAAATTAAACAAATTCGATCGCAGGTGGTGCGCGTGCCGCTGGACGAGCCTTTGGCCGGCGGACCGCCCTATGCCCGTTCGCACAACCAGTTCGTTATTGTGCGAGTCGAGACCGACGTCGGCATCGAGGGCATCGGGGTGAGTTTTTTTGGCGGCGCGCTGAGCGCCACGCTAAAACACGCCATCGACCAGCTCGGCGAATTGATCGTCGGCGAAGATCCGCTGCGTGTCGACGCATTGACGCAGAAGCTGCGCGCCGCGGGGGCCAGCGCCGGGCCGGGCGGCCTGTTGACTCTGGCGATCGCCGGCATCGATATGGCGCTCTGGGATATCAAGGGCAAAGATCGCGGCCAATCGCTCGGCGCCATGCTCGGCGGTTTGCGCGACCGCGTGCCGACCTACGCCAGCGGCGCGTTAGTGCGCGCCTATCCGCTGGATCATTTGGTCAAGGCGGGGCAGCGGCTCGTCGAAAAAGGCTTTAAGCAGATGAAGACGCAGTTGGCGCTCCCGGGCGATACGGCGCCGAATAAAGAAGTTGAGCGTGCCCGCGTCATGCGCGAAGCGGTGGGGCCGGATATCGATCTCATGTGCGACATCAATCAGCGCTGGAGTGTGCATCAGGCCATCGACATCGGCAAACGGGTCGAGGATGTGCATTTTTTCTGGCTGGAGGATGTCACAGTGCACGACGATTATTCGGGACTGGCGCGGATCGCCGACGCCCTGATCACGCCGCTGGCGGGTGGAGAATGCCTGTACGGCATTACTCCGTTTCGCCACATGATAGAAAACCGCTCGGTCGACATCGTGATGATCGATCTCATCCGCGTCGGCGGTATTTCCAATTGGCTGAAAGTCGCGGCCATGGCCGAAGCTTTCAATCTCCCGGTGGTGAGCCATCTGCTGCCGGAAATTCACGTTCACCTCATATCGGCGATTCCCAACGGGTTGACCGTGGAATACATGCCCTGGTCGTTTCGGCTGTTCGAAACAGTGCCGGAGCCGGTGAACGGCGAGCTGATCGTGCCGAGCAAGCCCGGCCTCGGTCTTGAATTTAACCGCGAGATCGATCGCTACGTCGTGGGGTAGAAATGGTCGTGACATAAAACGGAAGGTGAGCCATGACTCAAGATTGGCGCAATCACGGTGTCAGGATCGTCTCGAGCAAACAGCTCGACTTCAATACCGCCCAGACACCCGGCATGACACGGGCGGCGGCAACTGAACAACCCTCGGCTTCAAGCCGAGGGGTTCTGAATTTGTCGACTGGAAGTCGACTTCTGTTTCCGTCATTCCGGCGCATGCCGGAATCCAGGCGGTTCTTGTATTCGGACCGAGAGCGAACCTGGATGCGGCATGCGCCGGCATGACAAACTTTCACTTCGACTCAAGGCGAGGGATTTCAACCATCCCCGAAGGGGACATTAAAATACAGCCGACAACTTCATTCACCTTATCGTCATGAACGAAATCTTTATCAGTTATGCGGCCGAGGATCGTCAGCAGGCGCAACAGCTTGCGGCGGCGTTGGCAGCGCGCGGCTGGGACGTGTGGTGGGACCGCGAGATCCCACTCGGGCAATCCTTTGACGAAGTCATCGAAAAAGCTATCGCCCAAGCTAAATGCGTTATCGTGCTCTGGTCGGCTGTGTCAGTCGGGTCCGAATGGGTGCGCAACGAAGCTTCGGAAGGCAAACGTCGCGGCATTCTCATCCCAGTGTTTATCGAACCTGTCGAGGCGCCGTTGGCGTTCAGGCTGCTGAACGGCGCCGACTTGAGCGATTGGAGAGGGGACTCTAGCAACGCCGAATTTGCCCGACTGGTTGAGCGAGTCGGCGAGTTGCTTACGGTGGCGGGCAACACTCTGCCGGTTGGTGGCTCATCGCTCCTGCATGCGCGGCCATCGCGTGACGTTAAAGAAAACGCTGCGAAGCGAGGCTTCACACCGCTGGTGGTCGGTATTCTGGCGGTTGCTGTCGTCGGCGCCGGGATTGCAGGTTATTTGCTCAGAGGCGGCGAATCTCCGCCGCCGCAGCCTCAAGAACTGGAGACAGCGTCGAAAGCGGCAGGGGCGGCAGAGGGCAACAACGATATGGAAAAGAGCATCAACAACCTGGTCGGTGCGCTCGGCAGCGCGATTCCCGCGACCTCCTTGGCGCGAGGATTTCATGTGCCGGACCTCGGCGTGCGGATCGCTTTTCTTACAGCCGAACAGAGCGCCTCGACGCTTGGCGCGATGCCGGCCGGCGCGGTGGTCATGGAGGTAGAAAGCGGCAAACCCATAGCCCGGGCGGGTATCCACGTCGGCGACATCGTCCTGTCGATTGCCGGCAAAAAGATTCTCAGTGAAGACGATCTGCGCCAGGCGATATTCAAAATCGGCCCCGGTAAGACTCAATACTCCTATCGGCGCGGCAGCGATGTCAAAACAGTTTCCATCGATTGTCCAGCATGTACGGTCGAGTAGCCGCATCATCATATTGACATGCCGAGTGGTGCAAGGAACTGATGCCGGTCGCGCTGCGCGCCAACCTGTTGATCAGCAGCTTAACTTTGGTGACACTGCGCGGTCAGGTTCTGCGAATCAGCGAGGCTACATGAGTCGAGACGGGCATGGCGATCCGGTGAACTTGGTTGGAGTAGCTTTTGACGGCTGAGCATGAGACTAAGAAAGGGCATCAAACTTTTGGCGGAGCGTGAAGGAAACGGAGCGCCGGCAAAAAAGGGCGACCGGGCAATCTACAATCTCAAGTTATTTCTCAACAAAGGCGACGAAGTTCCCTTGAATGCACGCCAGGCAGAATATCTTCCTGAATCAATGATCCGTATCGAACAGGGCTATCGGTTCGTCGATCATTCGACCGAGCTCGGCTCGCGCCAAGCCATAGCCGGTGTCGAATATTCGCTGCTCGGCATGAAACAAGGCGGTTACCGCAAGGTGCGCATAAGCCCGCACCTCGCATACGGTGAACGCGGAATGGCAGACCTGATACCGCCGAATGCAGCGTTGATTATCGAACTATGGCTGCGCCAATTGATCGGAAAATTATGACGTGCGTAGGGGACTCAATGAAGAGCGTAAACAGCGGCGTGGCGAGATAATGGCCAAACGAAACAAGCGCGGGGCCAAACGCGGTGCCGCCACCGAAGCGCATGCCGCGCCCTATCGAACGGTTCCGGTGGATGAAAGCCAGCTGGCGCCGAACAACAGCTACGGTGCCCCTGATTTCGTCAGGCGCGGATACTATCTCGACAAACCCTTTCGCTGCGTCGATTGCGGCAAGGAAGAGGTTTGGACCGGCAACCAGCAGAAATGGTGGTATGAAGTTGCCAAGGGTTTTGTCTACTCCGCAGCCATTCGCTGCAGGGTTTGCCGCCGTAAAGAACGAGCCCGACGCGAAGAGGCGAGACAGCGGCATCAGGAAGGCATAGCCCGAAAAACGAAGGTTACGGAGAAGCCATCATGACATCCATCTATTTGTGGTTTCAATGGGCATTGCTTTCGGCGGCTTTTGCTTCCTTGACAGCGATCTTCGCCAAGGTCGGTCTTGAAGGGATCGACTCAGATTTTGCCACGTTGATCCGCACGGTGATTATTTTGTTCGCCATCCTATGGTTCGTTCAATACACAGGGAAATGGACCGACCCGTTTGCGCTGCGCCCGAAGACCTGGTTGTTTCTCACTCTGTCGGGGCTGGCTACCGGCGCCTCATGGGTGTGTTACTTTCGCGCCTTGAAGATCGGTGAGGCTGCGAAAGTCGCGCCCGTGGATAAATTGAGCGTCGTGCTGGTGGCGCTCTTCGCGGTGCTCTTTCTCGGCGAACGGCCGAGACTGGCTGGCGATCGCTTTGGTCGCCGCCGGCGTAGTCCTACTCGGCATCAGGAAATAAATCCAGTCCGCCCGGTTAAATTGGAAAAGGTAAATGCTTTTGATCCGAGACGATCTTCGCATGACTACAGAGCGCGATGCCGCGACACGCTGGTTGCACGACTGGAGCTATGATGCAGAATAATCCGACCGGGACCACTTTGCCCACACTGGTGTGTCTCACTGTCTTTACCGTAGTCTTCGTCATTTACACATCGCAATATCTACCTGAACAGGTAGCTACCCACTTCGGCGCCGGCGGCCAGGCCGACGGTTGGATGACTCGCCATGGCTATGTATTGTTCATGACGGCGCTCACGATCGGCATGACAACCCTGGTGAGCTTCGTTGCCGGTACGCTGCCGCGCAAGTTTCCGCAGTGGACGAACGTGCCCAATCGCGATTACTGGCTGGCGGCGGAACAGCGCGAAGATTCGCTGGCGTTTCTTTCGGCGCATGGCAAACGGCTCGGTTACGTGATCGCGATGATGATGTTGGCAATGCACTATATTCTATTGCTGGCCAACCATACGCGGCCGCCGACGCTCCCGGGAGCGAAATTCTCCGCGGTTTTGATGGGATTCGTCATTGCGCTCGTCTGGTGGATCGTCCGACTCTACCGCAGGTTTCCAAAACCGAAATAACGATCAGATACAAGCTTCGGCTTCGGCAACGGGCCAGAAGGAACAAACGACGGATTTGAATCGGCGAGGATCATGGGCATAAAAGGATACGGCGACAGCGACCGCTGTCCCTGGGTTGATCTCACCAAGCCGGATTATGTCGAGTATCACGACAAAGAATGGGGCGTGCCGGTGCATGACGACAAAGTAATATTCGAGTTCTTGACTCTGGAGGCGGCGCAGGCCGGTCTCAGTTGGTATACCGTCCTGCGCAAGCGCGACGCCTACCGCAAAGCCTTCGCTGGCTTCGATCCGGAGACGGTGGCTCGTTTCGGCAAACGCCAAATCCGTTCCCTTATGAACAACGCGGGCATCATTCGCAACCGGGCAAAGATCGAAGCGGCGATCAACAACGCGAGAAAATTCCTGAATGTACAAGAGGAGTTTGGCAGCTTCGACGCCTATATCTGGCGTTTTGTCGACGGTGCGCCCGTGCAGCACTATTTCAGATCGTTGAAGGACTATCCCGCTACCAGCCCGGAGTCGGATGCTTTAAGCAAAGATCTCAAGCAACGCGGCTTCAAGTTTGTCGGCTCGACGATCTGCTACGCGCATATGCAAGCGACCGGCATGATCAACGATCATGTGGCCGGCTGTTTTCGGCGGAGAGCCATTATGGCCCGCTATAAATAATAACGATAACGGATGTCGTACGATGAGCCTCCAGCGAAGCTCGGAAAACAAAACGATTCCGGGCCACGCGCACCGCGGCTGAGCCGCGTTCGCGACGGCGGGATGAACATCGCTGCGCGCTGCATTGGCTGGGGTGAGTCAAAAAGGCTTATTCCGTGCTGGCCGGTGCGGAAAAATATTGAAGGCGGCTGACGGCCACGTCCGAGACGAACATGACCCCCGTGTAGCGATCAAACAACGGTTTCAACCCCGCCAGGATCGGCTCCACCTTTTCCGGCGTCACCACGCTCATCAACATGACCAGGCTGTCCATCTCGTTGAACATCGGATGTGCGGTGTGGAAGCCGTGATGGCCCTTGCCGGAAATGTTGTGAATGATCGTGTAACCGGTCGCCCTGTCGTCGAGCAAGTCGGTAACGAACTTCAGGTGCTCGCCCTGGATGATAATCCTGATCTCCTTCATCGGATGCAGCGCGAGTTCGGTCATGGTTTATCTTCCTTTCCGGATATTCATTCCGCCCCGGTGCTCCATCCCCGTTGCGGCAGATAGAAATAGCACAGTCGCTCTTCGGGTTCGATGGCGATCAAGTGCAGCCACTCGTTTCCGTACAACCGCTGCAGCAGCCGTTGATTGCTGATAATCCTGGCGATTCTTTCCCGCGGCGCTTCGATCAGTGTGAGCAGCCGCAGGGCTTCGTGATAGGGGCGGGCACCATTCATCACCGTTTGCCACGCCAGTCCGGTGCGCAGGTCGCTTTGCGCCCCGGACATGATCCCCAGCCGGCCCACGACGTTGTGGTAAATCTTGCTGCCGCTGCCGTAAACCTCTTGATCGACGGTGGAAAAATAGTGTTCCATGTTGATCCATTGACCGACCACCTGCGGGCCGGTCAAGATCGCCTCGAGCATGCGTCCGTCGGGATCGCTGCGGTAGTCATAGGAATGGAGAAAAACCCGTCCGTCGAGATGCACGCCGCGCGTGAGATCGCGGTGCCCGATGATAAAAGCGGCGTTGCCGGAGAGTCCCCATTCGGGCTGGACCTGGCTCCAATCGTTGCTGCGACGGCGCGTTTCCCGGCGCGCTTTCGAGGCGCGCGGCGGTGCGCCGATCTCGGGAAAATGAGCACAGCGCTCCTGCACGTTGCGCGCGCCGGCGCGCTCCAGGTCGCGGATCAACTGCAAAATGTCTTTGCGATGAGTCGGCGGCAGGTCTTCGAGATCGAACAGCTCTATTTCGTCCGTTGTCGTGTTGTGCTGCCCGGCGATGAAATAGGTGTCCTGCGGGATCGCGATGCCGTTTTTCGCCAATGCTTCGCGGACCGCCGCTTTGTTCGCCATGATCGCGATGACCCGCGCGTTGGGTTTGCCGGGGTTGCCGCCGCAGGCGCCGCAGTCCAGCGCCGCTTCGAACGGATTGTTCTCCGAGCGGCTGCCGTGGCCGCAGAAAAGCACCAGACGGGCGAAGTTTCGCGTCAAACCCATCACTCGGAGCACAGTCTCCACCGTCAGGACTTGTTCGCTCAAGGTAAAGCCGGCGCGCGTGATGCGCTCCATGCGCGCAAAGGACGCGCCTTGGTTGATGCCGTGGTCGCGCCGCAGCGCATCGACGAACGCCGCTTCTTCTTCGCGTGAGAGCGCGGTGGAGCGCGCGGCAGGCAACGGCTCCCTGGCGCTTTCCTCGTCCAGCGCGCGGCGGCGCAGAAACTCCAATCGTTCGAGCGACAGGTTCAGATTGCGCTCGCCGAATTGTTCCTGCAAAGCGCGGCGGGTGACGGCGCGCTGTTCGGCGGCGAGCATCTCTTCCACTTCTTCACGCGCCAGTTTATCCACCGTCAGAGTGGTGGCGACGGGCGGGACGAGCTTTTGCCGGAGCCAATCCATGGCGCGGCGATACCGGGCGGGAAAAAGAGTCTTGCCGACGAACGGCAAACTGTAAAACCAGCCAAGCGATTCCACCATCACGTAAGGGGTAAAGACGTTCTCTTTGAGATCGTAGAGCAGCGTATGAAGCGCGCCGAGCAGCTTTTCCCGGCGGCGCGATTTTAGGAGAAATTTTCCGTGGTAGGTGCGCGGGATCTCGCGAACCGAGTTCTTGTGTTTGAGGATCACCGGAAACTGGTCGGTCTCGTGGTGGCTGCCGAGCGCTTGGTGACGGATCGGCACTGCGAAAAAACCAGCAAACGCGTACGTCTCATAGTCGCCGGTGGCTTCCAAATTTCGCCGCAAAGGCTCGGAACGCACGTCGATACAAAATACCGCCTGCGCCTGGGGTCGAACTCTCGCATCGTCTGCGCCGTGGGCGTCTCCGGTCGACCGCGGGTTCGTGGCCGGGAGAGCACTTGAGGCGCCGGCCCAACTCAGTCCGAGTCGGTCGAGCAGTTGTTCCCGGTAGCCGGCTTCGAAGGCCTTGAGCCAGACCGGCCCGTGCTCCGCTTCGGGAAAATCATCGATCCATTTCAGCAGCAGCGCAAGGTTGGACGGTTGGGTCTGGGTCAAAAGCGCCGGTTCCAAAGCCAACGCGCGGGCGACGGCGCTCAAGCGCCAAGCGTCGCGCAGTTGGGCGCGGCTTGGCGCTCCGGTCGATTCGGGAAGTGAAAAACCGGCGCGCTCGTTGAGCGCCAACTCCAAAGCGTGAACGTTGCCGTCCATGCCCAGAGCGCACCGGCAGGCGCTTTGCACGAGCTCCCGCTCGTACCACAGCCGCACCGCAAGATATTGCACGAGGTCGATCGGATAGGCCGACTGCCACGCGTATTCGCTCTGGTCGGCGCGCCACTTGATGAATCCGGTCCAGCCCGCCAGAGCGGCGAGTTGCAGCGAAAGATAGTTTTCCCGGGTTTCGGATTCGATGCCGAGACTGTCCAAAGTTGCGAGCACCGCGTCTTCCGGCTGTGCCGGCAAGCGGGCCAATTTCTCGCGGCTCTGCTTTATACCGCAAGGAGACCATTCCCGAGCCGCAAGAAATTTCCAGGCCTGATAAAAACCATGCTCGCGGCACGGCATCGCCCAGGTGGCGTGGCCTTCGTCGAGGAATGCCGCGCACCACTTGATCAATTCGCAATTGATTTGCTCGACGATCTGAGTGCCGAACATGCGGTCGCACTTCGCTGCGAGCGTTTCCACCAAGGGGTTGCGGGTTTCGCTGTTTGAGTTCCTCGGCTTCAACTCGGCGCTGGACAAGGCCTGCGCCAGCGCCCGGATCGTGTCGCGGTCCGAGTGGCGCGCGAGTGCGGCATCGATGATGTCTTCGGACGGGCACGACAAGCCTCCGAGCAGACAGGCGCGCAGCACCTCCAGATGGCTGATATCGCGGACGCCGAGCTTGACTTGCTTGGCATGTGCCCTCTGGCGCAGCGCTGCGTCGAGATGACGCGGCAGGATGCGCCCGGTATGGTAGTATTCGCGAAAAGTGGCGCTGGGCAGATAACCGTTGCCGCCGAGCATTCGTGCCGCTTGTCCCACGGCTTTTTCGAAAGGCAAGTCTTCGAGGCCATGCAGCGGGTTGTGGTGGACGAAGGTGCGCATGGGCCAATAGTAAGAAACCGCCTCGCTCGCCAGATGGATCAGGGTCCTGATCTCCATCCGCTGGCTTTCACTGTAGGTGGGGGCGCTCATCTCCGCCACGGCATCATCTCCAGAGCGATACGAGCATTGTGGATCGGAAGTCTCGACACGATGGGGATCTGCGGCGCGGCGCCAAGAAACAGCAGCAGCGCCAGCAGGGCGCTGAAGTAAATCAGCTCGTTAGCGCGCAGGTCGGTGTAGCGCAAATCGGAACGATGGGGGCCGAAGAGCAAGCGTTGCATCATTCGAAAGAGGTACCACGACGCGGCAAACCAGGTCAGCGCGATGACGCCCAGTCCCCATGAAATTACCGGCGGCGGTTGCAGCAAGATCTCGATGCGAGCGAAGAACAACGCGAAGGGAGGCAAACCCACCGCCGCCATGACAAACAAGGACAATACCACGGCAAAGCGGGGCATGGGCCGCGCCAGGCCATGGGTGCGATCGAGCTTTAGCTCGCCATACCGGCGGAATAGCCATTGCCACGCCATCAGCAGCCCGGCGGTAACGAGCGCCGCCGCGACGATATGCGCGGCGACCGGAGCCGTAACGCTCGGCGCGCTGGCAAGATGCCACCAGAAAAGCGAATAAAAGCACAAACCCGCGTATGCCAGCAGGCGGGGAATTTCGACTTGCGCCAGCGCGCGCAGCGAGCCGTAAAGGGCTCCCACCAACGCCAACAGACTTACTGGGCGCAACATTTCGGCGGCGGCATTGGCCGGCAAACTCATCAGCCCGTACAGGCCGGCAATCGGCAAGAGGAGCGCCATGGCTGCGGCCGCATATCCGGGAAGGCGCGTCAGCGCGGCGATATAGACGCTATGAAACGGAAAAAGCGGCACGGTGAGAGCGACGAGCAGACCGAGGGCCAATTGCGTCGGCATTGCGTGGGGCGCGCCGTCGGCCAGTAGCGCCGCGATCACGGCGAACAAACCCGCGCCGTAGACAAACAGAGGGCTGCGATTTGCGCGATCGAGGGCTCGGCCGCAGACGGCGCGCAGTCTCAGGGACAGCGCATCGAGATAAAGACGGTTGACGAGCAGCAGGTACAGACGCACTTGCAGCGCGTCGACCCATTGGGGCGTGTGAAAGGTTTTGCCGTGGCTCGCTGCGTAGATTAGGATCCAGCCGGTAACGATGACCAGAGCGAAGGCGGCGACCAAAAGATCGAATACCAGGCCGGGCAGCGCGCCCGCGCGGAAGTGGAAAATCACTTCGCCTGGCGCAGAAAACAGAAAATGGCTGAAGCTTTCCGCGGCCAACAGGTAGGTGACGACCACAAAGAACAGCGTGAGAAGCATGCTCACCGCCACTTTCCACGAGGCCGCGGCTCTGAGACGATAGAGCGTCAAAATGGCTTGCGACGAAGTCGCCCAACCGAAAAAGAGAAAGATCGCCGTGCTCTGGGAGTCGCGCAGAGGCAGATTCAAAACGCCGTGGGCGGCGAGCACGATCGCCAACGGCAATATCAGTGTCGTGACAAAGCCGGTGAGCCAGGTCAAATTGGAAAACTCGCCGTTGTCCGTCTCCGTGGACCTGGACGGCTGACGCGGCTCCTGGCGCGCGGCATGAATCACATAGCTGCAGTTGAGAAAGATCGTGCCCTTGAACAGGCCGTGGGCGATCAGGTGAAAGATCGCCAGGCCGTAGGCGCCCAGGCCGCATTCCATGATCATGAAGCCCATCTGGCCGATGGTGGAGTAGCCCAGCGTTTTCTTGATGTCGTTTTGCACCAGCATCATCGACGAGCCCAGAAGCGCGGTGAGCATGCCGACGCCGAAGACGAGGTGCATCGTGCTCGGGCTCGACGCATACAGCGGCGCCAATCGGCTCAAGAGAAAGCCGCCGGCGTTGATGATCCCGGCGTGCAGCATGGCGGTCACCGGCGTCGGCGCGTAGAGGGAGTCGGGCAGCCACATGTGCAAGGGAAACTGCGCCGATTTGCTCATGGCGCCGATGAAGATCAACGTTGTGATGACCGTGCCGGCGCGCATTTCTGGCATGCCCGGCAGCAGCGAAAGCACGGCGTGGGTCTCGGCGGCGCGGGCAAAGAGCTGGCGCAGATCCAAGGTGCCGTAAACGTGATAAGCCAGGACGACGGCGGCAAGGAACGCCATGTCGCCGAAGCGGTGCATAATGAAAGTTCTGAACGCGCCGCGCACGGTCGGCGGATGGGCGTAATTGTACGAGAGCAGCGGCACCAGCCAGCTCAGCAGTTGCCAGAAAACCAAGAGAGCCAGGAGACTGGGACTCGACACCATGCCGAAAAGCACGAAGGTCGTAAACGCCAGGAGGCTGTGAAAGCGCGTGTAGCCGTGCTCCTGCTGCATGTAGCGAATCGAGAACAGATGGATCATAACGCTGATCGCGGCGATATGGACGAGCATCACCGCGGACAGCCGATCGATGTACAAACCAAATTGTAAAATCCCGTCGCCCCATGGCGAGAGATCAACGGTCTGCGGCCCGCCGGTGGTGACCTCGTAAAGGACAAGCAGCGAGAGCACGAAAGCAACCATCTCGGCCACCACGCCGATCCGGCAGGCCTTAGCGCCGATCGCGCGTCCCATCAAGCCGACGATCAGACCCGCAGCCAGAGGCGCGGCAAGGATAAACCCAGGGTAATTCGGAAACGTCATGCCGGGATTAAAGCGCTTTCAATGTATGGTCAAAAAAGCAGCATGCTCCTTGCGGATCTCTGCTTGGCCGAGCCGAAAATAAAAAAGCCGGCCTCTGTTTAAGAGCCGGCTATACCCCAGACTAATCCCCGATGTGGATCCTTCAGGCTATCTTCGGCAGGTTTTTTTTCTTAATCAAATGGAGGGCGTTATGTCAAGCAAGGTCAACTGCCGTCTTGTTGCAGTCGCTAGGGTATGTTTCAAACTCTTGAGCAGTGATAGTGATCCTCAACGCGGCAACCGTTGCGACGCTACTCGAAACCGCAAGATTCTGAAAATCGGCCGGCGCGCCGGTTGCAAACCTTTCTCCTCAAGAATCGCTACCGGCAAAAGGTGAATGACACAGACGAATATCGCGGGAAAAATGACAATCAGCTCTCCGCATAGGAAGGCCGGAGTGCAACCAAGAAGCAGAAGGTTGAAAAGTTAACTTAAATTACGGCCGGATTGTATCTGACAGGGACGTCGGCATATTTACCTGGACAGCGTTTAAATTATTGCTGGATCCTTAGACGCCTGCCTGTACAGCTTCACGCCTACCGTTATCTAGAGCGCTTTGCGGCCGTTCTTTCGGGCGGCGTAAAGTCATCTATCTGAAGTCCGGCCAAATGCAGGGCTTCGTGTATTGAAGCGACGACACTCGGGCAATGACCGGCGTATAGCAGCAGATTCCTAGCTTCGGTTTCGCCACAGCTAATCACGGCGTTGCCCCCGAAAAATTCTATGTGCACGGCCTCTTCAAGGATGAATTTAGAATGCGATCCTGCAGGGATGGATCGCTTGAGGCAATGAAAGCTCTTTTCATCAAGAAAAATTTTTAGAATCACGGTGCTTCGTCTTTTTCGAGGATAATTCCAATGATCCGCCAAATCAGCGAGTATCAATAAAATGGCGGCTGGAATAGAAAATTCAGTCAAAGAAGCTGACCGACGCTGCCGGTTTTTCGTATTCCAGCCTGCGATGTTTCTTGAGCACAGGTCGTGCCGTATGCTCGACGGAGCTTTGGAGAGTTCAACGCCAGTTATGGGAACTAAGTCCCGATGGTGAAGACGGCAAGATTGCCCGCAAAATCTCTCAAAGATGAATCTAGGTCAAAATAGTCGCCTGAGAGATCAAATTTTACTCCGATCTGTTTAACCGATCCACGGATTTTCCCGCCGTATTTTAAACTTGATTTCAAGGGAGAGTTTCTCCGTAGCGCAAGGCGACCGTTGTTGAGTGTAGCGGTTGCTTGTCAAAAATCCTCGTTTATGTCCTCCTATGTCCCGCTCTGGTGCAAGAGCAACCTTTCATTCCTCGAAGGCGCGAGCCATCCGGATGAGCTGATCGATGAAGCCTGCCGACTCGGCTTGCCGGCGATTGCCCTGACCGATCGGGACGGCGTTTACGGCGTGGTGCGCGCCCATGTGAAGGCGCGCGAAGTCGGCATGAATCTCATCATCGGCGCAGAGATTACCGTAAACGACGGCTCGACGATCGTTTTGCTGGCGCAGGACCACGGCGGCTATGCCAATCTATGCCGGTTGATCACGAAGGGGCGGCTGCGATCGGAAAAAGGCGAAAGTACGGTCACTTGGGACGAGGTTTGCGACCATGCGCGGGGATTGATTGCGCTGTGGGGCGGCGAGCGAAGTTTGATTATTGCGGACGCGGAGCCGAAAAAAGTCGCTGTCCAACTACGCGAGGCATTCGATAACCGGCTTTACGGCATGATTGCACGCCATCGCCGAGAACAGGAAGTCAGAGCAGAAGCGCAACTGCGCGATCGCGCCAAACGCTACGGCTTTTCCCTGGCAGCCGCCAATGAAGTGTTGTACCACACCCCGGCGCGGCGCCGCTTGCAGGATGTCTTGACCGCGATTCGCCACGGTATCCCGGTCGCTGCCTGCGGCCCCAAGCGCAAGCCCAACGCCGAAAATAGACTCAAATCACCCAATTACATCACACGACTTTTCGCCGACGATCCGGCAGCGGTGGAACGCACCGTCGAGATCGCCGAGCGCTGCAGTTTTTTGTTAAACGAAATTCGTTATCGTTATCCGTCGGAACAGTTGCCCGACGGTACCACGTCGGCCGAATGGCTGCGCCGGCAAGTCTTTCTCGGCGCGCGGCGGCGGTACGGCGAGCAAATTCCGACTGAGGTCGCGGCGCAGATCGAAAAGGAGTTGGCGATCATCGAAGCGCTCGACTATCCCGGCTATTTCTTGACCATGTGGGAGATCGTCGAGTTCTGCCGCGCCAAGAAAATCCTTTGCCAGGGGCGCGGCTCGGCGGCCAACTCCGCCGTCTGCTATTGCCTCGGCGTGACCGCGGTCGATCCGGTGCGCATGGGGCTGCTCTTCGAACGTTTTATATCCAAAGAGCGCGCCGAGCCGCCGGATATCGACCTCGATATCGAACATGACCGGCGCGAAGAAGTGATCCAGCATGTTTATCAAAAATACGGCCGTGACCGCGCCGCCATGGTTGCCAATGTGGTGCGCTACCGTTCGCGCTCGGCGCTGCGCGACGTGGGCAAGGCCCTGGGACTTTCCGAGACGGCGCTTGACCGGGTTGCCAAGTTTCTTTCGTCCTACGAAAACGTGCGCCCGGAAGTGCTGGCCGCGACGGGCTTCGATCTGTCCGGCGGAGTGAACGAGCATTTGCTTCAGCTTACCAATGAAATTCTGGATTTTCCGCGCCATCTGTCGATCCATCCCGGCGGCTTTCTGCTCGGCCACGAACCGGTGCACGACATAGTGCCAATCGAAAACGCAACCATGCCCGAGCGCACGGTGATTCAATGGGATAAAGAAGATGTGGAGGATCTCGGTCTGTTCAAGGTCGACCTGCTTGGCCTGGGCGGGCTCACTCAGCTCGATCTCTGCTTTGATCTCCTGCGCGAGCACCGCGACGTCGAGCTTTCGATGGCGACGATTCCTCCGGAGGACGAGGCCACCTTCGACATGATCTGCAAAAGCGACACGGTGGGCGTGTTTCAGATCGAAAGCCGCGCGCAAATGGCGATGCTGCCGCGGCTCAAACCAAAAAATTTCTACGACCTCGTGATCGAGATTAGCATCGTTCGGCCGGGACCGATCACCGGCGGCATGGTGCACCCTTACCTGCGACGCAGACAAGGCAAAGAGATTGTGGAATTTCCACATCCTTCATTGAAGCCCGTGCTGGAAAAGACCCTCGGCGTGTCGTTGTTTCAAGAGCAGGTGATGCGTCTGGCGATGGTTGCCGCTGACTATACGCCAGGCGAAGCCGATCAATTGCGCCGCGACATGGCAGCGTGGCATCGCACCGGCCGGATGGAGCGCCATCGAGAGCGGCTGATCACGCGCATGCAGGCGAAGGGGATCGCGGTGGAATTCGCCGAGAGAGTCTTCGAGCAGATCCGTGGTTTCGGCGAGTACGGTTTCCCTGAAAGCCATGCCGCGAGTTTTGCGCTGATCGCTTACGCCACGGCTTGGCTTAAATGCCATTATCACGCGGAGTATACCTGCGCGCTGCTCAACGCCCAACCGATGGGATTTTACATGCCGGCGACAATTGTCGAGGACGCCAAACGACATAGCGTTATCGTTCGGCCCATCGATATTCTCGCAAGCGGGTGGGATTGCACCTTGGAGCCGTGCGCGGAAAGCACGGGCGGCTTCGCCGTGCGCATGGGGCTGAGATATGTAAAAGAGTTGAGCGCGCGGGATGGGAAAGCCATCACGGCAGAGCGGCGCGCCAAAATATTTGCCTCGCTGCAAGATTTTATTCGGCGGGCGGCTCTGGACGAGGGATCCCTCGGTGCCTTGGCGGAAGCGGGAGCCTTCGATCCTCTCGGTATCGACCGCCGCACGGCGCTCTGGGACGTGCGGCGGTTGGCTCGCGTGCAGAAAGAGTCTTTGTCGTTAGCCGCACGCGAAAGAAGCCCCGGCTTCGCCCCTTTGAGCGACTTCGAAGAAGTCGGCTGGGATTATCAAAGGACTTCGCACAGCGCGCGGCGCCACCCACTCGAGCCCATGCGCGCAAGTTTGATTCGCCAGGGGCTGCCGGAAGCGCGCGCTGTGTCGCAAATGAAAAACGGCGCCAAAGTTCGCTATGCCGGGTTAGTGATCTGCCGGCAGCGGCCGGGGACAGCCGGCGGCGTAGTTTTCATGACCCTCGAAGACGAAACCGGTTTTGTCAACGTGGTGGTTTGGGAGAGCGTGTTTCAGCGCTACGCGGTGCTGGCGAAGACCGTGAGCTTTCTCGGTATCAGCGGTACCATTCAAGCCGAAGACGGCGTGGTGCATCTGGTCGCGGAAAAATTGTGGCAGCCGCGAGTCGAGCTAAAACCGGCGAGCGCACGAAGCCGGGATTTCCATTAGAAGAGCCTAGCCCGTAGGATCGCAACCAAGGAACCTCGGTGTTTCGCCATCAAGGGCGCGAAGGATACGAGGGTTTTGAATAATCCCAACTCCCAATCTTGGTGTTCTCCGTGATCTTCGCGGTGAACCTTTTTGATTTGGCTCAAGCGACGGCTTTGGTCTCGCCTCTCTCGACCCGCGCTTTAAGCCGCGGGTAGAAGCGTAACGGATTGTCCCAGAAAATTTTTCGCTTGAGCTCGTCGCTCACGTCCTTGCGGTTGATCAGGTTCGGGATATCATGGCTGAAGTCGCGCTGGTCGCGCTCGTGCGGATAGTCCGACGCCCAGATGAGCGCATTCTCATTGGCCACCTGCGCCGCCAGTGGCAGAGCCGATTCTTCGACTTCAACGGCGAAATAAATGTTGCCCTTCTTGATATATTCGCTCGGTTTGAGCTTGCAGCGCGGCGAATAGTGGCCCTTGCGCTCCTGCTCCTCGTCCATGCGGTCCATCATGTAGGGAACCCAGCCGACGCCGCACTCGATGCAGCCGAATTTGAGATTCGGAAAGAGCTCGAAGACACCTTCGAACATCAGCGCAACCAATTGCCGGATCTGCGCGAAGGGATGCTCCAACGTATGGCCGATGGTGAAGTTGTTCACCATGTCGAGCCCGAGTGACGGCATGCTCAGACCGCCATGGGTCGATACCGGCACGTCGAGCTTCTGCGCCTCTTCCCAGAGCGGATAAAATTCGGGACCGCTATAGAGCCGTCCGACCGGCGCCACCGCCGGCAAAACCGCTCCCACCATTCCTAATTCGTTCACGGCGCGGCGCAGTTCTTTGACCGCTTCGGAAATATCTTGGATCGGCAACAAGGCGACGCCGACCAGTCGCGGACTCACTTTCATGAATTTGTGATAGAGCCAGTCATTATAGGCGCGCGCCATGCAGATCGCCCAGTCTTTGTCCTGAATCGCTCCGTGGGTCAGGCCTTGGGTGGGATAGAGGACCGTGAGCTCGATCTTGTTCTTATCCAGAAAGTCGATCCAATGATTCGCCTTCGGACCGTCGCCGCCGCCAGCCCAGCCGCCCCTTTGTCGGAGTGAGCGAAGATAGCCGTCCATCGTAAGCCCGGGCCAGAAGGAATAGCTCTGGTGCCATTCGAGATCTTTATAGGGCGGGCCGATAAATTCGCGCAGTTCGCTGTCAAGCTCCATCACGTGCCCGTCGGCATCGATGATTCTGTAGTCGGCCATAATCCGATCCTCCTCGGGTTTCGTATGCTTTTTAGATTCGTCGCTTACTGGACTGCCATTTGGAGAAGCAAGGCGGCGAGAAACGACAAGCCAGAAGCTAAGTATTCCGCGTATCGGCCGTAAATAACTCTTCGACCGTCAATTTTCGCTTCAGCATGCCTTGCTGATCGGCAAATTTAATCAGGTTTTCCACGTCGCGGTAGTTCTCTTTAAAACCTTGATAGAAGGGATCTTTGCCGAAAAACATTCTTTCTTCTTCCAGATAAGAGCGGCCCCAGGCAAAGCTCAAACGGTGCGGCTGCTCCATGAACTCGTTATAGGCTTTGCGTGATTTCATTAAAGCTTCGTACAGGCTCGTCGCCACCCAGGGATCTCGGTCGAGGATTTCCTTCTTGATCACCACGGGGTGCATGATCGGGAATATTCCGGTCCGTTTATAATAGTCGCGCTCCTCCTTTTCGATTTCCGGAAACAAGCGCGCAACGCTCCCTTCGCCGCGAATCCATCTTTGCGGCAGGTCGGGCTCTACCTCGGCGTCCACTTTGCCCTCGACGAGCAAGTCCTCGAGCTTGCGCCGGCCCTCGACGTATTCGATTTTGATGCTCGGCGGAAGCTTCATGCCGACGGTCTCTTGGTTGACGATCACCCAGGTCACATCGCTGACGCCGAGATCGTAGCTGTTCATCAGCATGCCTTTGGTCACCAGCGCCAATGTGTTTTCGTAACTGCGCAGGCCGATGCGACCGCCTTTGATGTCCGAGGGCTTCTTGATCCCTGATCCTGCTTTGATGAAACAAAACTTGTGGCCCCACATGCGGCGCGGAAAGAAGGGGATCGCTTGCAGCCAATCGACGTCTTGACCTCGCGCCACCAGGTACGACGACATGGAAAATTCGCAAGCGTCATATTCGCCGTAGTGAAACATCCGCTCGTGGCGGATTCCGCTCTCCACCGTGATGGGGTTGAGGTCGATCCCTTCGGCTTGCACTTCGCCGTCGCGCAAGGGCTGCAGATAATCATACTTATCGAAGGCAATAGTAAGTTTTAGTTTAGCCATATTTGATCTCTGGAACCGGTGATTTTGAACGGATCATAAGAGTCTCAACGGGCGCTGTCAACGCGTGGCCAAGTTTCATTTACTGTCGGCGCAGAGCGATGTTAAGGCAACCCTTGAAACCTTCGAAGGGAGACCGCCGTGCGTTTCAAAGACAAGTCCGTGATTATCACCGGCGGCGGGGGAAAAATCGCCAAAGCGTACGCGCTTGCTTTCGCGCGAGAAGGGGCAAAATTGTCGCTCCCCGACATCGTTAGCGCCGGTCCCATAGTTCATGCGATCCGGGACGTGGGCGGCACCGCCATCAGCATGGCCTGTGATGTGTCCAATGAGCAGAGCGTCAAGGCGATGGTCGAGGAGACGGTCAAGCAGTTCGGCACCGTCGATATTCTGATCAACAACGCTGCCTATTTTATGACGGTATGGAAAGGGCCGTTCTGGGACATGACTGTCGAGGAGTTCGACAAGGCGATGGCGGTCAATATGCGCGGCTCGTGGTTATGTGCCAAAGCCGTCGTTCCCTACATGCAAAAGCAGAAGCAGGGCAAGATCATCAACATTTCTTCCAACGTTGCGCTGACCGGCAATCCAAACTACATCCACTACGTCACTTCCAAGGGCGCAATCATCGCCATGACCCGCGCGATGGCGCGGGAGCTCGGCGACTGGAATATCTGCGCCAACACCATGAGCCCCGGATTTGTAGTGACGGAAGGGCGACAGGTCCATCCGGAATACGAAAAAATCTGCGCCCAGCAGCGCAGCCTCAAGCGCAGCCAAGTTGAAAACGATTTGGTCGGCACCGTGCTTTATTTGGCGTCGGCGGACAGCGACTTCATGACCGGCCAGATGCTAAACGAGGACGGCGGCTATCACTTTGTCGGATGAGAAAGCGGACTAGAACTGTGAGCAGGGAGAGGTGAGAAGTGAGCAGCTAGCCACACGAGGGATCCCTCCTCATGATCCGCCGCGCGCTATCGAGCCCCGAACGCTTCAATAGCCGCGCTGCCGGTCGATGACATTTTCTAACGGCCCGCCGTCGACAAACCGGGCTAAATTTTCGCAAAAGAGTTTTAATCCTTGATGCTCGGAGACGTCGGTTACCGCCGACACATGAGGCGTGATGACGACGCGCTCATCGTCCCACAGCACTAGGTCCGGCGGGCCTTCGAATTCGCCAGCATAGACATCCAGAGCGACACCGCGGAGCTTGCCGTCGGCCAGAGCCATTTTCAACGCACTTTCATCGACGATTTCGCCGCGCGAAATGTTGACGAGAACGGCTCCCGGCTTCATTGCCGCGAAGGCTTCTGTGCCGACGAGATTCGTAGTTTCCGGCGTCCACGGACAGCAAACGGCAACAAACTCACTCTCACGCAGCAGCTCGTGCAAGGCGGCTGCGGGCTCTAATCGCGCAAAGCCGGCTGGAAGCGGCGCCCCCGATACAATGTTCCGTCGCGTGCCGACCACGCGCATGCCCGCCGCGGCACAGAGCCGCGCCACTTCCTGTCCGATACCGCCCGCACCGATGATGCAAACTGTCTTGTCACGGATACTAATCGGGTTGTAGGTGTGATGATCGAAGCGATGGCGCTGTCGGTCACGATAGCTCAGGTGAAATCCTCGGGCGAAGTGGAGAAAGCTCGCCAGCACATACTCGGCCATCGGCCGCTTGTTGGTGTGCCCGCGCGACGTGGTCACGATTACATCGGCGTTCCAGAGATCGGTGCCGAAAAAATTGCTCGCTCCGGCTGGCAATTGATGCACCCATCGCAAGCGCGGGGCTCGGGCGGCTAAATTCTTTACCGGCGGCCAGCCAAGGAGCACGACCACCGCGTTCGCCAGCGCTTGATTCCTTTCCTCCAGCGTTGTCACTGGATATTTGCGATCGCCAAGATATCGCTCTACGGTCCACTGCGGCCAAGTCGCACGCAACTCGCCGTCAAACCAACCCCGCGCATCGACGACGTTGATACGATGGTCGACGTTGGCGATCCGCTCCAGCGCGCTATCAGGTATCTGTGGAATCACCAAAATTTTGATGCTCTTCGTATTTGTTGTCATTTTTTATGGAAAATCTTGGATTGTGACCGTCGCCCCTCATTTGCCGACCGAAATCGGTCGAAGGAATGGGATGATTAAATGCAATGACGAAGAGATGTTCCCCGAAGGCTGTACGGCGTCGAGACCTTGTAACGAGATGGGCGTATCAATCGACCGGCCGTGCCGCCATCCGTTCACCCGGAGAATAGCCGCCCGGAGCTTCGGTTTCCAAAGCGAGGCGCAAGGCGTCGTCCACGGTCTGCAAAAACTCGAAGCGAATCCCCTGGCGTCCTGTCGGTGGAATATCTTCCAGGTCTCGGCGGTTCAACTCCGGCAGCAAAACGCACGTAATGCCGGCTCTTTTGGCCGCGAGCATTTTCTCTTTGATGCCGCCGACAGGCAACACCAGTCCGCGCAAGCTGATTTCTCCGGTCATGGCAACATCCTTGCTGATGCGCCTGCCGGTGAGCAGCGAAACCAGCGCGACGAAGAGCGTCACGCCGGCGCTGGGACCGTCCTTCGGAATTGCCCCGGCGGGGATGTGAATATGAAGGTCGTTTTCTTTGAAAAGCTTGGGATCGATACCGAGCAGCTCGGCGCGCGATTTCGCGAGACTTAAGGCAGCCTGGGCACTTTCCTTCATCACGTCGCCGAGCTGTCCGGTCAGAATCAATCTGCCATCACCCCGCATTTTCGTCGCTTCGACGAACAAGATGTCGCCGCCGAATTGGGTCCAGGCCAAGCCCGTGGCCACGCCCGGCAAACTCGTGCGCAGTGCAATCTCATTGAAAAACTTTTGCGGTCCCAAATAGGACGACACCGACTGGGGCGCGATCGTGACCTTTTCTTTCACACCTTCGGCGACCCGCGTCGCCACACCGCGGCAGACCGATCCGAGCTCGCGCTCGAGCTGGCGCACGCCCGCCTCACGCGTGTAGGAGCCAATGATTTCGCGAATCGCATCGGGGGTAAATTCGATGTCGCTCGGTTGAAGGCCGTTCTCCGCCGTTTGGCGCGGGACCAGATAGCCCTTGGCAATCGCCAATTTTTCTTCTTCCGTGTAACCCGGCAACTCCAAAATTTCCATACGATCGCGAAGAGGGGCGGGAATCGTGTCGAGCACGTTTGCGGTGGCGATGAATAGGACCTGACTCAGATCGAATGGCAGGCCAATATAATGGTCTTGAAAGGTCGCATTCTGCGCCGGATCGAGAACTTCCAGGAGCGCCGCCGATGGATCGCCATGAAAGCTTGCGCTGAGCTTGTCGATCTCGTCGAGCATGAAGACCGGGTTGCGGCTGCCGGCTTTGCGGATTCCCTGAATGATATTGCCGGGGAGGGCGCCGACGTAGGTGCGCCGATGACCGCGGATATCGGCTTCGTCGTGCACGCCGCCGAGGCTCTGCCGGATAAATTTTCGGTTCATCGCCCGCGCGATGCTTTGACCGAGCGATGTTTTACCGACGCCGGGGGGGCCGACCAGACAGAGAATCGGACTCTTGCCTTCGGGCCGCAGTTTGCGGACGGCGAGGAATTCGACGATGCGCTTTTTAAGCTTCTCCAAGCCATAATGGTCGGCGTCGAGAATCTCTCGGGCTTTCGGCAGGTCGATCTCCTCCTTGGTGACAGCGCTCCACGGCAGCTCCACCAGCCAATCGAAGTAGGTTCGCAGCGAGGAGTACTCGGCCGCCATCTCGGGGATGCGCTCCAAGCGAGACAGCTCCTTGAAAACTTCCTTCTCGACTTCGGGCGGCATCTTGGCATCGTAGATTTTTTTTCTCAGCTCTTCGATTTCGACGTTTTTGCCGTCTTCTTCACCGAGCTCCCTTTGAATCGCTTTGAGTTGTTCGCGGAGAAAATACTGGCGCTGGGTCTTGTCCATCGACTCCTTGGTCTCGGCGCCGATTTTCTTGCTGAGCTCGAGCAGCTCGATCTGCCTCGCCAGTTTTTCCGAGACCCTCTGGGCGCGCCTCTCCGGGTCAAGGATCGCGAGAATCTCCTGCTTCTCGGCGATTGGCAAGTCCAAGGTCGAAGCGATGATATCGATAAGCGAGAGCGGGTCGTCGATGCGTTCGATCATCGCGCGCAGTTCGTTCATCGGTTCGGGAAACAGCGCCAGGGCCCGCGCGGCTTCCTGACGGAGGTGGAGAATCCGCGCCTCGAACTCCCGGCTCTCGGGTATTTTCTCTTCCACCATGGTGGCGCGAGCGATGAAAAGCGGATCGGTCTCGATGAACTCGGCGATCTCGAAGCGGCGGCGGCCTTGAACCAGGACTTGGCGTTGTCCGTCCGGTAGGCTAAACATCCTCAGAACGTCAGCCGCGGTCCCCATGTTGAACAAGTCGTTGGGTCGGGGAGTTTCGATCTTTGAGTCGCGCAGCGTGACAAAGCCGAGCGGAATCTGTTGGCGCACGGCTTCTTCGACCGCCTGGCGCCGTGCCGGAGTATTGACCGAAAGTGGCATCATCATGGACGGAAACAGCACTCGGTTGCGCAGCGGGATGATGATCAGTGACCCGGCGGGCACGTTCAGGCGCCGTTTTGTACTGGTAAATTGGCTTGCTTCAGCCATCATGATTGTTTCCTTAGTTCGATGATGAGCAGCCCTTCGCGCAGCGTGGTATTTCCCACCGATATAGCTTGTTGGCCGCCCACAAGCTTGAGCCGCCGCTCAAAACGGCCCAGCGGCATCTCCCAAATTTTCAACTCACCGTCTTCGCAGCATTTCGGCAAAGGGCGATTTCCCTCAATCACCAGCTCGCATCCCCGCAAGCTCACATCCAGCCGATCATGCGAAACCCCCGGCAAAGCGCAAATCACCCAAAAGCTGTCATCGGTCTCGACCACGTTGACCGGAGGCTCCCATGTCGCCGGTCTCCCGTGCGAGACGCGATAGCGCGCGCTGGCAGCGACCTGCAGAAAATTTCTATGGATGCGTTCCGCCTGTTGAAGCAGATCGTTGGCGCGACGCCAGATTAGGATATCCCACTCGTTTGCTGCCATAATTTCCTTGCCTCCACAGGCCGTCGCCCACTGCCGCTAGACTTACAGACTCTTTAACAAGCTAGGAACGGCGCGGGTGGTTGTCAAGGCAAGTTAACAACACTGTCGGCAGTAAGGCTCAATATCTCAATTTTTACTAAGGGAACATATGCGTGAGCAACTGAGCACAAATGGCTAGAGTCACGGACGAATCGAGAGCAGTGGTGCAGCAATGGCAAGCGTGGGGTCGACAACTTTAGCGCAACCGCTTGAGCCACTCTCGCCGCCGGATGCCCGTAAAGTCAAAGTGGTCGGGCAGTCAGAAACAGCAAGCTAGGGTGCCCTTGCGCATCGGGATCTGACGCACTAGCGTTAGTGCCCGCCGTAAAGCTCCTTCACGAAGCCGCTATCTTCGAGCTCTTTGAGCAGATGGTTATCGAAGAAATCCTTGGGATTGGCTTGCGCCGCTTTTGGATGATCCGAAAGCGAGAGCACCGTGCGGATCGCTTCCTCGGGCATGTAAGGAACCTTCAAAAAGAGCGACTGCAGGCTGCTATACGAATCGTCGATCATTTCCGGATCTTTCGTGCCGAGAAAACGGGATAGCGCACGTTTGGCGACCTCGGGCTGTTCATGAATGATCTTAATCGCGGCCATATACGCCTTTAAGAAACCTTTGATCAGCTCCGGATTCTGCCGGACCAGCGCCTTGCGAGTAGCAATGGCGTTGTGCGGATATGGGAGCTTGAAAGATGCAATGTTGACGAGCTGTTTGTAGCCAAGCCGCTTGGCCATGACGGTCGTCGGCGATGAAAATACACCGGCCACGACGACTCCCTTGTCCAGAGCCGCAAGCAAATCGCCCTGCCGCGAGAAATAAAGAAACTTCACGTCTTGCCCGGCTTTCATGCCGTAGCGGTTGAACAGCGCGATGGCAGCATGGTCCGAAGATGCGCCGCGAGTGATGACGCCGAAAATCTTGCCACGCAGGTCGTTGATGTCTTTGATCTCCGGCTTGGCATAGACCGTAAAGCCATAGGTGGAAAGGCCGATGCCGACATAAACCAGGTCGGCGCCGCTGAGGATCGCCCCGACCACCGCGCCTCCGGTGAGTGCGATGTCGATGTCGCCGGCGACGAGAGAGTGGGTCAGCGTGGCTCCGCCCGCGATGTAGATGGTTTTCACATCGACACCATAACGCTGGTCGAGCTTGTTGTCGTTAATGATCCAGAGCGGCATGGAGCCGCCGCTCAGTTGGGGATACCCAACTCTTATGGTGGGGGAAGCCGCTTCGCCGACGCAGGTCAAAAACAGGAACGAGAACACCAGGATGGTCATGAGCCGGAGAGATTTGCCGTTCATTTTCGCTCCTTAGAAAGATCTTCACCGAGCGCGATCTTTCAGTTGCAAACATTTGGTTTGGTCTAGCCAGCCTCAGTTGCCGGATCAGCGTGGGTCATTCATTAACGATCCCCACAGGCGTTGTCAACGATCAAGACTCATAGCGGCGGCCAAGTTTTTTCCGCCGAGCCCGTAAATTCTTCCGTCAGCGTTTCCTGTAAAGCCCGTCGATGAACCCGCTGTCGTCGAATTCCTTGATCAGACTCATGTCGACGAAGTCTTCCGCCTTCGCCGAACGCGCTTTGGGATCTTTTTCGCCGAGCTCCGCGAGAGCTTCCTTGACGGCATCGATGGAAGGATAGGGTTTTTGCGGCACCAAACGGGAGAAGTACTGGTAGCTATCTTCCAGCGCATCGTTGTCGGTGGTCTTGACGTATTTTCCAATGACCTTTTTGCTGAAGTCTTTGTTCGTTTTGTAGAGGTGGATGCCTTCGAGGAGCGCGCGGGTGAACTTGCGCAGGGTATCGCGCTTCTCACCGATGTAAGACAGGCGCGATGCCACCGGCGTTGTCGGATAAGCGCCGCCGAAATCCTCCGGCTCGGCGATGATATTCAGGTGGAGCTTGCGCGCGAGGTTGGTCACCGGCGGCTGCGCGACCATGCCGTGCACCACTTTGGACTGGATGGCCGCCATCCTTGCCGGCTGGCCGCCGGGAATTTGCAGCACCGCCACATCCAGGTCTGGCTTGAGGCCCCACTTGAGCAAAATTTTTCGCGTGGCGTAATCCGAGTTGGAGCCGAAGCGGCTGACCGAAAGTTTCTTGCCTTTGAGATCTTCGGGCTTCTTGATCTCGGGCGCGACCACCATGCTGTAAGCGAGAACATTAAGTAAGCCGGCGATGAGCGTGACATCGGCGCCGCGCAAACGCGCCACCACGGGCGCGTTGCCGCCGACCTGGGCAATGGGCATGTCGCCGGACATCAATGCTTGTGTCGCCTTCGACCCACCGTCGACGTAGATCATCGTCACGTCGAGGCCGTTCTTTTCGAACAGGCCGGCTTCCTTAGTGATCCAGAAGGGCGCCTGGGAACCGGCGATAGCGCTCCAACCGATCGTAAGCTTTTCGAGAGCGGCGCCCTCGACGCCAGGCGTTGCGCAGGGCGATATCACAAGCAACAAGGCCAGAGCGGCAAGGGTCAGCTTGCAGCCGAATGTCCTATGCCCCATGACGCCAAAACTCCAACATTCCATTACGCGGCTCCTTCTCCTGCCGTCTCCCATCTGTCAACATCCACTTCCCAACCTTTGGTCTGCGACAAATCGAGAGCGTTGCCTTCGAGGTCGCGGAAGCGAAACTCGGCGTAGGGACGCGTCGACGGGCGCGGCGCGATCTTCAGCACGCTACTCAACTCTGCCATGGTCGCCTGCATCTCGTTGGTGAGAAAGCCTATGTGGTTGATACCGAACCGGGCTTCGTGGCCTTCGATGCGATTGTAAAACGGATGGATGGCGAGGTTGGTCTTGCCGTCGGCGCAGAAGCGATTACCGCGCCCCTGTTGGCGGCGTAGATAGCTAGAAGGCACTTCTCGCAGGCCGAAGACCTGCGTGTAGAAAAGCAGCATGGTTTCCGGGTCGAGCGCGTTGTAGGCGATGTGGCGCACGCGCGGGAAGCGTTTTTCTTTGCTCGCCGGCACGCCGAAACTTTTCGTCGATACGGTAACCGGCCGGCACTCCGGGTCGTGCAGGCGAATCTCGCCGTGCTGGAGGTCGTTGGGCTCTTGGATGAGCATGCCGCGCGGGTTCAATTTCAGAAAACGACCTTTCACTTCTTCGAGATCGTCGACTTGCAAGCCGATGTGATGCAAGCCCAAATCCATGTGCATTTCGCCCAGAGCGGCGCGCTTCCGGAAAAATGTCAGATTGTAAAAGCCATCGGTTATCGTGATGTCTCCTTCGGGAGAGCGACCGAGCTCTTCGGCGCCCAAATAACGATAATAAAAATCGGCGAGCTTAGCCGGGTCTTCGGCGAGAAAAGCTATGTAGCGTAGCGTGGCCATGGGGTATCCTCCAGTGTTAACTTCGACGCGATTTGGGGCAATGGAGTAGTGGAGCGTTGGAGTGATGGGAATTTCGGAACCGTTTCGATTCAATACCCAAGCGCTCCATCACTCCAGTACTCCAATATCTCAGTCTCTGATCGTCTGCGTAAACCACTCGATCGGCAACGGGTGCCCCAGCCCTTTGGCTTTGGCCAAGTGATACGCCGTCCCCCCCACTGCCGCAAACTGCAATCCCTGAGTTCCCTGGTTGTTTAGAAAAGTAATCTGCTGATCGTTGGTGCGCCCGACCCAGCGGCCGGCCATGATATCGGGAATCGTGCCGATACCGGGATTGTCGATCTCATGATGCGGTGAAGCGGGAATTTTCTTTTTCTCCTCAGGAGTGCCGGCGATGAAACCGAACATGCCGTCGCTGCCGGTGACGACTTCGGACGCGCTGCGATCAGCGTACAACGTGGATGTCCCGAGCCGGGCGCGAAGATCGGCGCGCGCCAAGACATCCGCACCGGCTTCGTTGTTGCGCACGTTATTGATGTGCATGCCCGGCTCGAGCCATTCAGCCTTGATCACTGGAACCAAGGAATCGGTGGTCAGGGACACGATGTCGGCGCCTCGGAGCGCTTTCGCCGGCGAATCCACGGCGACGATTTCGATGTCTAACTTTTCGGTCATCTCGGCGGCGTAGGCTTCGCGATTTTTTTTCGTCGGGCTGAATACACGCATGACTTCGACGGGCCGGACAAGCTTGATCGCCTCGGCGTACGTGCGCGCCATGCCACCGGAGCCGATCATGGCCAGCACCTTGGCGTCCTTGCGCGCCAGATACTTCGTGCCCAATCCCGCGCAGGCGCCCACGCGCATGTGCTGCAGGTATCCGTCGTTCATCAGCGCCAGCGGCTCGGCGTTGCGCGTGCTGAGCAAAAAAATCAAGCCGCAGTAGCGGCCGCGTTCCATGCAGTATTTGTCTTCGACCAGGAAGCCATCCTGATCCTCCCAGGCGAGCATGTCGGATTTCATCCGGATGGCAAAAACACCGAGCTTGCGAGACGCGCCCTCCATGGTGCCCCAGCGATAATAATGGGGCTCGTGAGGAACATAAAAATCGATGCGGGGACGATAGCCGGCACGCTGCTCGTTCAGCTCGCAATAGGCATCTTCCATCGCGTCCATGCAGGTTTTCATGTCGAGCACTTGCTCGATCAGCTCGTTGGTTAAGAAAATCATCCTATTCCGTTCCTCCGGACATCGGGGTCGTGTCTCGATCGATATAGCGCTTCCGCGCATCACGTGTAAACCATGAAATGACATTTTAAGGCAATCATGGGCCTTTTCGACATCGGTCTGCGCTTGGATCGGATATTTTTTTCAAACAATTCGCTAAAAGCTTTGACCGCAACGGAAAAATTGTATACCTTGGCCGGAAAAGGTTTTGCCGCCGATGGCCAATCGCCAAGTATTTCTTACGGAATTGCTCCGGACAAACCTTCGTATCGGTCTGCGTCGATGCGCCAAGGTCGGACTTGTTACGTTTCTGTTGCTTGTCTGCGCACCTTTCTTCAGTACGCCGCGCCATGAAGAAATGCCGCAGCACGTCGCGTCCATGCCTTCCAACGTGGAAGCGCGCATCGGCGTGACGCTGCGCAACGGCGACACCCTCATGTCGGTCCTTAAACGTTTTCGCGTCGAGGCGCCGTCGGCCCACGCCATGATCGAAAAGGTTCGCCCCTTTGTCAACCCACGCAAAATTCGACCCGGTGACAACGTCCATGTAGTTCTCAACGCCGATGACCGAAGCGTTCAAGCGATGGAGTTTGTCGTCGACGATAATCTGGTGCGCGTCAAAGCGACGGGCGACGGTTGGTCGGCGGAGCGCCGCGAGATTCCTTTCGTGCGCGAGACGCGGGTGATTCGCGGCTCGATCAAGGGAAGCCTTTACGAAAGCGGAGTGGGTGCGGGTCTGTCGCCGCAGCAGATCTTGGATCTTGCGAAGATATTTGAATATGACATCGACTTCTTTTCGGATTTTCAACCCGCCGACGCTTTCAATGTGATCGTCGAACAAATTCGTTATGCCGACGGCCGACTCGCCGCTGGACGCATCCTGGCGGCTGAACTGGAAGCGGACAAGGCCCCCTTCGACGCTTTCTATTACGTCGGCAAAGACGGAACCGGCGAGTACTATAACGGCAGCGGCGAAGCGCGGCGCCGATCCTTTTTGCGCGCGCCTTTGAGTTATGTGCGGATTTCTTCGCCCTTCAATCCGAATCGGATGCATCCGATTTTCCGCACGGTGCGGCCGCACCTGGCGATCGATTACGCGGCGCCGGCGGGCACTCCCGTGGTTGCCATCGGGCGTGGACGAGTCGAGTTCGTCGGCTGGCGCAACGGCTACGGCAATGTGGTCGATGTCCGCCACTCGGGTAATTACATGTCGCGCTATGCTCACTTCTCCCGTTTCGCGGCCAAGCTGCGCCCGGGCCAAACGGTGGAGGCCGGCCAGGTTATCGGCTATGTCGGCCAAACCGGTCACGCCACCGGACCGCACTTGCATTTTGAATTTTTGCGCGGCGGCACGAAAATTAATTTTCTCGACCTGCGTATTCCCAAGACCGAACATCTCGCCCGAGAAGATCTGCCTCGTTTCAATCGCCTGCGCGATCAACAACTAGCGCGGCTTCACGGCAGCGACGAGCGCGTCGCCGGAAACCCGCGCCAGGGGTTGTAACCGACTTTCTGTCCTCCGATACTGGATTTCAACGCAGGTGTGTTTCTCCTCAAGTCGCTCTTCTGACGGAGTGCGTAATTCTACCGCCAAGCTGGACTGGCGGTGCGCAAAACTTACGCGTCACAATTTTGCTTCGTTGACAGGTGATTTTCGCCGCTGATATAGGCCTAAACTGAATCCCAACGAGGAAGGGGATCAGCGTGTGAAGTGTTTCCGCGCCCTGATGTTAACCGCGGTCTTAATGGCCGCAAACACAAGCGACGGTCGGGCCCAAGAGAAATTTCGCGTTGCCAGCGGCGGTTTTTCCACAGCGATTCACGCGGTGGTCTGGGCGGCCTATGAGAAACGAATTTTCCAGAAGTATGGGCTCGACGGAGAGTATCTCGCCCTGGAGAGCGGCACTCCAGCGATGCAGGCGCTGCTCGCAAACGAGCTGCAAATTGTATTTACCACCGGCGCTCTGGCGATCACTGCGAACTTGCAGGGAGCCGACACCGCGATCATCGCGGGGGGAATGAATTTCATCCCGAACAAACTGCTCGTGCGGCCGGAGATCAAGCGGCCGGAAGATCTGAAGGGAAAGCGCATCGCCATCAGCCGCTTCGGCTCGGCGTCGGACTACGCAACGCGAGTCGCGTTGGAAAAAATCGGCATAACTCCAAAGGACGTTACTATCGTCCAAGTCGGTGGCAACCTGACGCGCTTTGCGGCGTTGATGAATGGGACGATTCAGGGGACGCTGCTGGCAGAGCCGTTGACGACCATGGGAATTCGCGACCATAAGATGAATTCTCTCATCGACCTAGCCGAAAGCGGCGTGCCCTTTCCACAGAATTGCTTTATCGTCAGACGGAGTTATCTGGCCGCGAATCGGGCCAAGATCGTAAGTGCGATGAAAGCGATCATTGAAGGCTATTTTATGGTGAAGAACGACAAGTCACTCGGCCTGCAATTGATCAGAAAATACATTCGGGTTGAGGGCGACGACGCCAACATCAGCTACGATTACTATCTCGCCAATCATGGCGACGGCGTCCTGGTCATGCCCGATCGCAAGGGCTTGGAATTCATTCTGTCGCAGCTGCCTCCCACGAATTCCAAAGCCAAAGGCCAGACACCCGAGAGCCTGCGCCTGCTGGATGCCAGCGTGCTTGATGAAATCAACAAAACCGGTTTCATCGAGAAATTTAAACGATGAATAGCGGCAGTTTACCGACGACTCAAACGATCGTAGCTTGTTGAACCGAGACCAAGGAGAACCACCATGCCCGGAGTTTTGGACGCCGATACCCATATCGCCGAGTCCGAAGCGATGTGGAGTTATATCGATAAGGAAATGTATCCACGCCGGCCGGTGCTGGCAAGAATCCCCGACGACACCTGGTACAAGGAGCGCAACGCTTTTTGGCTCATTGACGGCGAAATCTTTCCCAAGCCAGCGGGGAAAGCCAGCTTCAGCCTGATCACACCGTCAGCGCAAAAGAAGGAATCGGGCCGCGGTGATATACACCTCGGTGTGCGCGAGATCACTGACCCGCCGGCGCGCCTCAAAGACATGGACCGGATCGGCGTTGACGTGCAAGTCATTTATCCGACGCTGTTTCTGGTTTACTTGACCGACGATGCAGCATTGGAAGTCGCTCTATGCCGCGCTTACAACCGCTTCGTCGCCGCGGCCTGCTCCAAGGCACCGGCGCGGCTCAAGTGGGTCGCGATCCCGCCGCTGCGCGACATCGACGCATCGCGACAGGAAATGCGATGGGCCAAGGATCAGGGCGCGGTGGGGATTTTCTTCCGCGGTATGGAAGGCAATCTCACGCTGGACAATCCATACCTTGCGCCGATCTATACCGAGGCGGAAAAACTCGATCTCACCATCTGCATCCATACCGGCTCAGGCAGTCGCCATTTGATGCAGCTCTTCGACGTCGAGCGCAATCACACCTTCGCGCACAATCGCGTGCTCCCCGTAGTCGCCTTTCGCGACCTGGTGGCGAATCGGATCCCCGAGCAATTTCCCAAACTGCGCTTCGGCTTCATCGAGGCCGCCGCGAGCTGGGTGCCGTACATTCTGCATGTCCTGCGCCGTTCGGTGCGGTCTGACTTGAAAACTAAAAATCCGCAGGATTTGTTTCGCGATTATCGCTTCTGGGTGGCTTGCGAAGCCGACGAAGAACTGCCGCACCTGATCCATTATATCGGCGAGGAGCACATCGTCATCGGCTCCGATTACGGCCACAACGATCCGTCCAAAGAACCGGAGTTCGTCAAAAACATGCGCGCCCGCGAGGACGTCGCGCCGAACGTTATAGAAAAGATTCTATGCGACAACCCGCGCCGGCTCTACGGTCTGGCGTGACCCGAGAAACGCGATTCGAAAATCGAGGCAATACTAGGGGCGGCGGCCTTTAGCTCGGCCATTTTCTCAACCCAGCGGCAACCTCACAATCCGTACAAAGCCTTGGCATTGTGCGAGAGGATTTTTTCTTTGACTGCGGGGTCGATGCCTTCCATGCTTTGGAATTGATTCAACGCGGTCACCGCGCTCGATGGATCGGTGTGGCCGTAGTCAGTGCCGATCACTAAACAGTTTTCGCCGGCGCAGCTTACGACGTACGGCACATCGTCGTTGACCTGACAAGTGACAAAAATATTGTACGCCTCGAAGAGTTGCTCCGGGAAAAAACGGTTGGCGACGCGGTAACGGATTTTTGCCTCGCGATAGATCCACGGCACCCACTGGGCCGATGCCTCGATGAAACCCCAGCGGAGCTTCGGAAAGACTTGCGGCAATTCGCTCATGATCACATCGAAGCAGGCAGTGACCGTGGGCACGCGGAATTGGGCAAAGCGGCCGGCTGGCGCTAAGCGATAAAGGTCAGCGTTGTCGGGATTGCCATTGGCGATGTGCACGGCGATCGACAGGTCGAGGTCGCTGGCGACCTGATAGAGCGGATAAAAATACGCGTCAGACAGATGGCGGTCGCCTTCGAGCGGCCGCATACATACTGCCGCGCCGCCGTTTTCTTTGGCGAATTTTATCTCGTCGATCGCCGCCTGGATATTCATCGCCGGCACGACGCAGGAGTAAAACAATCGCCCGCCGCTTTTCTTCGAGATCGCGGCCAGCCAGCGGTTCCAACTGCGGCATAGCGCGACTTCGGCTTCGGGTCTCGTCGTGATGCGCTCGATCCAGAAAGTGTTATGCAGCACCTGAATGTCGATGCTCAATTCGTCCATGTGCTGCAAGCGCCGGTCGACGTCGTCGAGTTGGCGGGCGGCCTGCGGTGTTTCAAAATTGCGACCAGCGCGCTGGGCGAACTCGTGCAGATCGCGTTCCGACAACGTCGGAAAACGAAAACCGGCGATCTTATCGTCGATCACCCAGTACTGGCGGGTCGCGTCCTCGCTGGTGGAAAAAAGTTTCGGACGATATTTGCGCTCCGAGGCGTCGAGATAATCCCAAGTCCGTTCGGTCTCGATCACATGGGCGTCGGCGTCAATAATGGTAAGACTGTTGGGCATTGTGTGCCTCCTCGTTCCGCGTCAGCCGAATGGCCCCGACGTTAGGCTGAGGTCGTCGACCCTGTCAAGTCAGTCGCTATAGGTCGATTTGGCGATTATGCGGCGATGCAGATCGTTGACGAATGCCGTCCCGTGTTATGAAATCAGCGACAAGGTGGGCAATTTTTGAAACATTAGAGAAAAAATCATGTCAGGAGTTGCACACCCAGGCTAAGTCTTATAAAGAAACCTCGCATCTCATCGAGTACGTTGGGCTCCCATGAGACAGCTTTCTCCGGACGACGGTTTTCCAAGCAGATTGTTTTGTGCCTCTCTGGCGCGGTTGTCTATGTTGTTTCTCGGTCTACTCGGTGTGTTATTTCGCGCCCCGGTTCAGATAAGGTTACCTATGGCAGAAAGCGCGAGCTTTGGACAAAGCGGCGAGGGAGGTCAGCAACGACTCACATTGAGTACCACGCCGGAGGACAGCCTGGAAAACGTATTGATTCGGCACGGACTGAGACGGCCCTCAGCTGAAAAGCTGATCCATAAACTTCGCCCCTTCCTCGATGTCCAAACGCTGCCGGTGGGACAAAAGCTCGATCTGCTGATAGACACGACACGGGATACTGTTCGCGGGCTTGAAGTAGCGGTGCGAAGACGAGTCGTACGCGCTGATATCACAGCGGATGGATGGTTGATCAATCAATGGGTATTGCCGTTTACGTCGCGGCTCAAAGTGGTTCGTGCCACGGTGACGGATAACTTGCCTCAAAGCCTCGTGCGCGCCGGTCTTTCTTGGAAACAGGTGGCACAACTGGAAAACATTTTTGCGGCGGATGTCGATCTGTTGAAGGATAGCAGGCAAGGCGACGCTTTTGCCATTGTCGTTCCGGAGCGGGTTTATGCGGACGGTCAGCGTTCAGCAGGGCCGGTCATTGCGGCATCGCTAAAAATCGCTGGCGAATATTATGGCGCGTTCGAATTTGGCGAGAGCAACGGCCAACCGCGCTATTTCGATGCCGAAGGTGTCCGACTACCGCATCGATTTTTATCCGCGCCGCTCAAATATGATCGGATTTCTTCGACGTTCGGTCTCGCACGGCCCGATCCTCTGACGGGCAAGATTCGACCGCACGAAGCCATCGATTACGTTGCAGTCGAGGGTACACCCGTGGTCGCAGTTGGAGACGGCGTTGTAAAGTTTGCCGGATGGTACGGCGGGTATGGTTTTTTTGTCAAAATCAATCACGGCGGCGGCTACGTGACTTCTTATGGACACCTTTCGTCGTTTGGCGACAATGTTAGGATCGGTGCACGGGTGAAAGCGGGGGATAGGATTGGTCGCGTCGGAAGTACCGGGCATGCCACCGGGCCGCATCTTCATTTCGAATTGTCGCGGGGCCAAGAGAAATTGGATTATCTTACCGCTCGCATTTACACCGGTGAAACTCTGTCCGGCGCCGAATTGCAGCGCTTCCAATTAGCTCGCGATGAAAGGCTGGCTGCGATGCATGACGGTGACTTACAAATCTCTCAACTTCACACGCTAGAATCTTACTGACGAGCTTGGTGTCTTGGCGATAGTGCTTCGGTCAGCGAAAGAGCCGTCATAGAGTATGCTCTTCCTACCGAAGAGTTCGAGATGACAAATCCGTAACGTTGTTGTCTGTCCGAGTGGTGCGAGGAATGTTTCTCCACGGCACCATCCAGTATGAACTAAAACTAAGCCATTAATGCCTTGGGTTGTAACTCACCCTTACGGTGTTATGGTCGGAATTGACGCGTTTGGTTGTTGACCGTTGAAATTTTCACCCCTCTCATTAAGGTGGTTGTTTCCGAGCGCAAGGCCAGCCGAGTGAGATCAACCTCTGCCGGAGGTTTAGAGATGAAAAGCGCCTACGGTTTAAAAATTCCCGAACCCGATCCCACACTCACTCGCGTCGGGCCGGGCACACCCTGCGGCGAGTTGATGCGCCGCTATTGGCAACCGGTCTGCCTTTCGGCGGACCTCAACGACCTGCCGAAATCGGTGCGCATCCTCGGCGAAGACCTGATCGCTTTTCGCGACGGTGAGGGCAGGGCGGGGCTCTTGTTTCCGCGCTGCAGCCATCGCGGCACATCCCTCGAGTATGGCCGCGTCGAGCAGCGCGGGCTGCGCTGCTGCTATCACGGTTGGCTTTACGACGTGGAAGGCAACGTCTTGGAGATGCCGCTGGAGCCGACCCCCAATCCTTATCTAAGACAGATCCAGCATCCCGTTTATCCGGTGCGCGAGTTCGCCGGATTGCTATTCGCCTATCTGGGGCCGCTCGACAGAGTGCCGGAATTTCCGCTTTACGATGTTTGGCAAACGATCGGCGGCAGGCTGAAAGCGCGCATGGGGCCTCGGGTAGGCGGACCTGTGAACTGCAATTGGCTTCAAGCCGAAGAAAATCTGATGGACGCGCTGCACACTTTTTGGCTGCACACTCGACACAGCGGCGCGCAGTTTCCATCGCAGGTCTACGGCATCGACCCCGACACGCTGCGCTACGAAGAGACCGAGATGGGCATGCGCTTCATGCTCGCGCGCCGATTGGAAAACGGCAAGTGGTGGGAGCTCATCTGGGAAATGATCATGCCGCTCAACATTCACTTGGTCTACACCGATGAGCCCAAGACCGAGCGGGTGCGCGCCGTCAGCTACTGCGTGCCGGTAGACGACACCCACCAGCTCGGCGCCAGCATTCGGTGGCTCGCCGACGAAGAAGCGGAAACGCTTTCGGGACGCGAGCAACTGGCCCCCGGAGGGCGCAAAAACACGACCTATGAATTCACCCAGCGCCATCCGGACGATAAGGAAGCCGTCGAGGGACAGGGTCCCATTGCGCTACACGGCTTGGAGCATCTGGTCACCTCCGATAAAGG